>JABXIC010000160.1 GCA_013373265.1 Methylocystaceae bacterium
GATGGCGGTGGCAAAGGTGGAGTCAGATTTTAATGAACGCGCGCTCAGTTCTGCCGGGGCACGCGGGGTCATGCAGATTATGCCAGCAACGGCTGAAAAAGAATTTGGCGTTCATCCCAATCGCTTGTGGAATGCTGAAACAAATGTTCGTTTGGGGGTACGTTTTCTTGAACAACTCTATCGTCAATATGGTGGACGTTGGGATTTGGCCCTGTCACATTATAATGGTGGTACGGTGAAAGGCGATCAACCTCATCAACGCACCCGTAAATATGTCGCCTTGGTGCAAAAATGGCAACGTATCTATCATGAACAAGCCAGCCTGTGGGAAAGTGACGCTCAAAGTCTTGACGTTGCTGAACCGGAAGGTGATCTTGTTGAATTACGTCAATGGCGGGAACGGCGCGTTGATGAGTTTGACCGCAACTATGAAGATATCAGCTTTGTTGATGAGAGGGATGACGCTGATACTTGGGGGGATACGCGCATTATCATTGTTGAACACCGCGATGATCCGGGTTGGCGCCGCCCACCACCGCGTCCGCGTGATTTCTGGGGGCGTCCACCGCCACCGCGCCATTTCCGTTGATTATTCGGCTTCTTCTAGATATCCTCCTGTAAAAGGGAGGATATTTCGTGGATTCAACAAAAAACACATTGTTGCGCGCTGGTGCAAAAGATCAGTTATTGGCTGATTTTACGGCGATGTGTGAAGCCACGACCTTGGACGGTCTGCCTAAATATAATGACCATCCCACCTTAGAGACACTCGCGAAATTCATCACGGCACAAAGTGGTGGCCCTAATAAAGATATGGCGCTGTTAGAACTGGCCCATCTGGTGTATGGCGTGGGCAAATTGCTGGGGCAGGAGGCGATGATTGATTTTTTCCTGTCTCCGCGCAAAGCCACCCCGACCAATATGCGGGCGGCTTTGGAGGGTTGCACCGCTTTAAAAGATGTTGATGTTCAAGACGTGCACATGCAATTGCGCTATGGTGACAAGATCTTTGATGTGCGTTTTGGGCGTATCTCTTTTTTGGTCTGTCTCTATGAATTCCTCTGTTCAATGGATGGGTTTGCCCATTTTGGAACTTTGAGCGAGATATTTGATCATCTGCTTGAAGAACCGTTGAGCGATCAATCTTTGCGCCAATGTGCCAATGCTATTGCTTCAGTCTTGCGCAAATACCGTATGGCTAACCTTGCCAGTGCAGAAGCCGATGGTAAATTCATTCAGGTTTATAAGTTTTTACAAAATCAATCACAGGAAAATCAAATTATTCTGCAAGATAATTCAGTTTTGGACTTCTGGTGCCTCCATAACAAAGGCAAGGATTACAGAGGATATAGAACTGTGTTTGATCTATTTTGCGATTTTACCAAATCATTTGAAGAGGCAAAAGCCGTCAAAGCCTCAAACCGTGCCCAGACCCTTGGGGTCAATTGGGAAGACGGCGAAGTCGATGTTGCAGAAGGGGATATAGACCAGGCACCCGCTCAAGACTGGGTGTCTCCTTTTGATGTTTTTGACGAAGATGACTTTAACGATCTGCGTTTTTTCAAGAAAAAAACAGAACGGGCCCCCATTGAAAATTTGATGCGCTATGGCCCCGATGCCTTGCGTCTGCCATTGGCTTTTATCAGATATGAAATTTTTGGGCAGGTGCAATCGGGCATCACCAATGATTTGCAAGTGGGGCGTGGTCAGGAGTCTATTAAAAGACGCATTTCATGTGAAGAGGTGCCGAGTTATCAGGCACGCTTGCAAGAAAGTCTGGATATTTTAAAGCACATCAAGCAATTGCAAGCTTCGACCCTGCATGTTCTGGCACAAGCTACGGACAGTGAAAAGGTGGTGGCTTTTCCCTCTGAAGCCACACAAGCTGCACAGAAATCTTTTAGCAAGATGAACCGCAAAGGTTTTGATGCCAATGCGGTTGAAAATCTCGACGCCTTTAAAAAAGCAGCCTCAAGTCTGGTGGAAATGGAACGTCAGCTCGATCAGTATATCGCCAGCCTGCAAAAGAAAAATATTCCTGAACAGTTTGAAGGCGACAGGCAAGCCTTCAGCAACCAATTTAGCCAACTCTATGAGGAGGCCATAAAATGAATGACTATGTCATCAATCCGGACCTGAAAGAAGAAGCACAAAAGCAGTTTGCTGATTTGTACAGCGCCCGGCTTTTAATGCAAACGCGCCAAAGCGGGGCCGTATCTGCCGGACGGTTATATGCCTATGTACAAGGCCAACATGATGAAACGGTTACGCACCTGATTCAAGAAAATCTGGCTGCACGCCGACTATATCGCAACTTGTTACAACGCAACGCTTATTTTCATGTCCCCCAAGCCATTGCCGCCAGTAGCGAGGAATTCCCCGAACGTCATTGCAACGGCTGTAAAATCCGTTTGCAAGCTTCACGCGCAGAAAGCAATCAGGCCTATCTGATTATTGAATTGACAGATAAACGCCGGGACATGCCGACCATGTTGAGTGTCTTTGGCGATGATGAAACCTGCGAGATGCTGGAATTGCCACCGGCGAGAAACGGTGTTATCCAGACCATTATCGATAAAACCTCACTCTTGGCCAAATTGCTATCCAACCCGAAGACGGAGACTTTCCTGCGGTGAAGCGGATCGCCATTTTCATAGCGACAACGGGTGGACCCGTTTTGGTGGATCGCATCACACCGGAACCGGCCCCGCAATCCATGGTGTGCCTGCGCCGTCAATCTGATGTCTTGCCCATTAGTGCGGACTATGACGATTTTGTCCGCCCTGGCAGCGGTGTGATTATGCGCGAATTTGGCCCTTATGAAGAAGGGGCTTTTCGCTTAGACGTCAGTGGCCCCATTGGTACAGGTTTAAGCTGGCAATTGGGTGTCTTTGCCGCCCATGCGGTCTATAAAGGCAGCCATTGCGAATTATCTGATCTGGAAACGGCAGACCTGATTGTCTGGTTAAGTGGCACGGTGGACTATGACCTGAATGTGGGCGATGTGGACCATATGGCAGAAAAAGTCGAAAGTTCTGCCCTGACCTTAAGTGATTATATCGCTAAAGGCACCCCGATTATTTTTGCCACGGGGCCAGAGAATGCCAAATTTCTATCAGACCATAAGCCCCCGCAAGGTATTCAAGTCTGCGCCTTGAAGACCACACGCGATTTGATGAAGGTCTTAGGCTTTCATGAAATGGTCAAAACAGCGGGCAATACCAGTTTCTGGACCATGGCCGTCTTGGCTTTGGCGGCGGTTGGTGGGGTGTTTGCCTATACCCAGTATGCGGTAACCCCCGTTGAACCAGAAAAAGAAGTTGTGCCCCTGTCCATATCGCTGACGTCAGATCGCGGGAAGGCACCGATTTTCTTTTATGGCGACCACCTCAATCTTTTGGTGAAAGTCACGCAGGACGCTTGGTTAAAATGTTTTTATCGTCAAGAAGACGGCACGACTTTTCCGGTTTATCCCAATGATCAAATTAAAAAAGATCACCCGTTTGAAGCCGATAAAATTCATATCCTGAGCGGCGGTGAAAACGCTGATTTTGTGATCAAACTGGGACCACCAGCGGGTAAAGAACAAGTGAGCTGTTTCGCCACAGAAAAAGAGGTTCAGATTGACCCGCAAAACCCGCCCCAAGATGCGGCTGTTGATGTGTTGAAATTCGACCTCAAACCTTAAATCCCTTCCTTTTATCGGCGCGGTGAAAATAAAATATTTTCACGGTGCAAAAAAACGGCTCTGCCCCCTCCATAGTTTTCTGTAACAGGAACAACTTTATTGGAGTGAGGAGCATGTCTGCTTTTTCTAAATTCAACACGAAACGTCTTATGACCGGGGTGACTCTCTTATGTGCAAGTGCGGCTTTGTCGGCTTGTGTCACCCAAGCGCCAAGCTTTAGTGAAGGGATTGATTTTCGTGAAGCGCGCTATAATGAAATTTCCGCCATGCGCAGTTATCGGGAATGTCGCGATCATGCGTTGGAATTGGATCGTGAAGCCCAAAGCAAGCATGATCCCGCCAAATATTTAGCAAGTGCGCGCATGATTGAAAAATGCGAAGCCCAGCTCGGACCGGATGTTGCAGATATCGCGGTGGATGAACGTATGCGCGCTTATGCCTTGACCGTCCAAAATAATCTCAAAGGTGGCGATATCGAACATGCGCGGGAAAATCTTGATAAATTCAGTGCCAATTTCCAGGGACAGGATCTCTATTACGCCGATGGATCCTCTTTCGTGCAGACCATGGAAGTGTTGTTGGGCAAACGTGGTGCCGGGTCTATCGGTCGCTATAGCGATGCCAATGTCAATACCGAGCTGAAATCCGAATTGCGCCGTGTGCGCTATTGGGAACGCAATTAAGCGATAGGAGCCAACCATGTCAGATTTACCCTTACTCATTCATCGTGTCGAACCCAAACGTTTGGCAACTGTACTTGGGGCCATCTTTGTCGGTGGTGCGATTTTGGTGGCAACCTCAAGTGTGGCCTTCAGCGCCCCGCAATGGTCGCCGCAAAGTTCAGAACGGTTGATCAAACTGCCGCCAAGCTATCTTGAAAAGTCAATTGAACATGATTTCGCCCGTTCTGAATTGGGGACAGCCATTCATGATTCGGAAGAAAATATTTCCCTCAAAGGTAATACGTTAGCGGATTTACAAAAAGCGATTGAAACCGCCGATAGCGATGTACGTGGTGAATTACGCCATCAGTTCTTGAGCGAAAAGCGTAACTACCTTGCCATGATGTCTGAACGCAATGATCTGCGTCGTAAACATCTGATGACCAAGCGTCGCTTGTTTGACGATATGTTGTCGCGCCTTAGTGCGGAAGAAGGTGAAATGACACCGGAAAAAGAAGAATTGATCGAGTTGCAAAAAGCTGCCTCAGAACGTTTTGAATCGTCATTGGCGAAAGTTGACCAACGCTTGTTTGAAGCGCCTGAGTTGGAAGAAAGCAAATATTCCAAACAATATGCGCAAAATAAAACCGCGATTGAACAATTGGTCGCACGCATCGACAACCACAAAATGAACCAAACAGCAATGTCCGACAACGGTGTGCCCTTGACCCGGGTTGAACATGTCCGGCGCATGGTTGCCGATGTGCAAACCGAACTCGCCGTGCTGGATCAGGAAGAAACCATTTTGGGCTATATGGCAAAGCTGGTGGCTTTGGATGGGATGGCTTTAGCGGAAGAAGGTCTGGATGAAGAACTTCTCGACAGTGATGTGGCGCAAACCAACTTGACCCCTGCCAAAAATGTTTCTTTCTTTTTGAATAACTAGAATTTTAGGAGATATGACCATGAAACCGCAATTTTTTGCCCTTGCCTGTGCTTCTGTTATTGCTTTCAGCGCCACAGCCCATGCCGGTACATTGGAAAATCTGGAACGTGAACGTGCCATGACCATCAATACTTTTATGGATGCCAGCCTGAGCGTGGACGAACGCCAAGCCAAGCTGGACAGCCAACGCCGCCGTCTGGTGGACTTGGAACGTATTGTGATGCGTGATGAATCTCTGCGCGGTCAAAATACCAAAACGGTACGCATCGCGTTTCAAAATTATGATGTGACGTTTTTGGGTCATGCCTCGGCAGAAAAAGGCCATACCATGTTTGATCATTGGCTCAGCCAGTTTGATGTCTCTACCGATAGCTTGATGGCAACCCGTGTGGGGAGACGTTAAAATGCGCAACGCCCTGCATATGGCTGATAGCGGATCGCGCGCCTTAAGTTACTTGCTTGGGGCATTGTGCATTGGTTTGGCCGCCGCTGTTTTTGCCACTTCAATGGCCCCTACACAAATTGCCCAATGGACGCTGGAAGTTTTTGGTGTGTCGTTTGTGGTCTTGTTTGCGGGTCTTGTGTTTATCTCGCTCTTTGCCTGGGTCCGTATGGGACAGGTGGATCAAAGCCGGCACTTTTGGCTTGAAGTGGGCTTGCATGGAGCCAATGGGGTCTCGACCCTTGCGCTGACCTTTACCCTGCTGGGGATCAGCCTCGGCATCGGGACATTGGCGGAACAAGAGCTTACCCCGCAAACAGTACAAGCCATCATCGGTGATTTGACCAAACATTTTTCATTGGCCTTTTTAACCACAGTTGTGGGCCTGCCCAGTGCGGCTGTCTTGCGCGCGCTACTTTCTATTTCTTATGAGCGCACCAAAGAAGGGGAGACATCATGAAGTATCTTATATTTAACGCCGTTGTGTTTCTTGCACTTGGTTATTTGATCATGGGTGGGGATACGCAAAAGCTTAGTGCCCAGTTGGATCAGAGCGTGCAAAAAGCCAAAGTTCAGGCGGAACAAGTTCTCACTCCGGCATTGGAAGAAGACGTCATCGCGCCGATCAAGAAAACGAAGATCCGCAAACCTGACCCGGTTGCTCCTGCAGCCCCTGTCATTGAAGAAGTGGTGCAGGCAAAGACAGAAGAACCTGTTGTCGCCCCGCCTTTACCCAAAGCCGTTGAAGTCGCCAAGCCTGTGGTGAATGAAATCCCGTCGCGCGACGTTGATCCTGCTGAAAAGGTTCTGGCTCAGGTTGAACCGAAAGTGACTGAACGCCCGAGCATGGAAAAAACACTGGTAGATGCCAAAGAACGCAGCAAAGAATTGCGCCAGATGGTGGCGGAAATGGAACAGATGTTTGCTGAAAAAATGACACGTTAACACATTCCCTTTTGCTTCTGTTTATAGAGGACCTCACCATGAAACCCGCAACCGCTCAATATATATCTGTCGGCATCACTTTGATGTTTGCCATCTGGATTGTGTGGCTGTGGGTGAGCCCGGATCAGGTGGAGAAAGTGAAAAAAACGGTGGTGGAAAAGGAGCCTCAGACACAGGCTGAGGCTCAGGCAGAACAGACCCCACCAGCGAAACCGATGACCTTTGTTTTACCGGCCCCGCCAAAACCGAAAGTGGTGGCAAAAACACCTGTCGTGGCTGCCGTGGTGCAAGAGGTTGTAAAAGAAAACAAACCCGTTGTTAAAGAAGCGTCTAAGCCGATTGAAAAACAGGTGGAAGCCCCCATAGAAAAGCCAAAGCCTACCCCAAAAAAAGAAATGGTGAAAAAAGTCGTTCCCAAGGTGGCGCCCGTGGAGGAGGTCGTACAGGTGACACCCACACAAGTGGTGGGGGGGCGCGCACTTCTGCGGGTGCTGGAACATGGTAAAGGTCCGCAGATTGAAATCGCTTGGCCTGCCAATGCCGGTAAACGTGAAGGTTTATATGATCGTTTACGCGCCTGTTTCGGCATGGAAAATGCCTTGATGGATGCACAAGGTAATCTCTTTCGAAGCAATGAAGTGCGCGGGCAACGTTGGGAAATCAATCTGGATCGCTTCAGTGGATTTTTACGCCAAGCCAGTGGTCGATTGCCCCGAAAAGAACAACAAATTTCCCATGCCATTGAAAGACGCCACGGTCATTTGAATGATCCGGTGATGGTGCGCATTTTCCCCCGTCGCGTTGATGCCTCTTTGCTGGGGGGCCTTCAGGCGATTGTCGGTTCAGGATATATGCAAGCGCGATCCATTCATGCGCGATATGATATGCAAGGCAGCCATATTTTGGTGCGTGATATCCAATTGGATGGGCGCAAACTAGAGGGCGTGATTGAACTGTCACAATATCGCCAATGTGCGGGGAGGGCGTGATGAATAGATTGTGTGTGCTGATCTGTGCGTTGATTTCTTTAACAAGTTGTGTCACCCCAGAATATCGCCATGTTGAAAACGGCAATACTGAAGCAATGAAGGCGCAGGATGTAAATTACAAAATCCATGGCTTGTTTTATCGTGATCCGCCTGATTGCGTCAGCGTTATGGCGACACAGAGTGATAAAAACCTTGAAATGGCGAAAATGTTGTCGGTTGCGCTGGCACGCCACCTTGGGGAAAAAGTGGACCGCGTGATTTTTCCACGCAAGCGTCAATCAATCGCACGTGAGAACGGATTTGACTTGTCCAATAAAGGTGATCTGCGTCGTTATAGCCTGCACACCAAATGTCGGTTTTATGCCCGGGCTGAATTATATGATTTAGGGGATGAATATATCGGTGTTTTTGCTGAAAAACACGTTGGTGTGCGTCTTGAAATCGCGCGTATAGAAGATGACCAACCCTTGTGGCAAGCTGCCCATACTGTTTGGCGTGCCGATGGCGGGGTCCCCTTAAGCCCATTCAGTGCGATTGGCGGTGTTGCCAGTGCGACGATGTTTAAAAATGATGGGGACATTATGCCTTCATTGGTGGATGATGCCATGCGTCGCATGATACGTACGTTACCACCCGGCATTTAAAGTTGACATCAACAAAGCGTACCCTATCTGATAACGATTACAATCGATCAGGGCGATTATTAATGTCTGTACAAGTCATAATACAAAAAGAAGTCGATGTTGATGGGCAAATCCGTTGGGTGGGCTTGGCCTCTTTGAAGAAGGATGAAGACCAGACCCGCATTTTGGTCTTTCCCCATCAAGGTGGTTTTAAAGGCGTGGCGCTTTTGTGCAAACATGCTGGTGCCCCCTTGACTTATAGTACGATCAGTGATGATCTGATTATCTGCCCATTACATGGGTTTCAATTTGATTTGAATGGGGAATACGGCATTGGTTTTGATGTTGAACGCCACGGAGATGATTTTATCATCCCTTAAGATTTCTAAGCCACGTTTCTGCGCCCAGACCTGCACGTCGGCCCAAGGCAAAACAGGCTGTTAAGAGATATCCCCCTGTTGGGGCATCCCAATCCAGCATTTCACCAGCCAGAAAAACACCATCTTTTTGTTTGAGCATCAGATTGTCATCTAATTGGTCCATCTTAACACCGCCACCACAGCTTATGGCTTCTTCAATCGGACGGGGTTTGCTCAGATGTAGCGGCAGGGCTTTGATGGCACGGGCCAGACGCGATAGATCGTTAAAGGTCTCTTTATCCAGACATTCGCGCAAAAGACCAGCTTTCACGCCGCTCAATCCGATTGTGCGTTTCAGGTGTGTCGCTAAGGATTTGGATCCGCGCGGTTTGTGTAATAACGCGTCCAGCTTATCAAGGGAACGATCCGGCATGAGGTCAAGGGTGACACAGGCATGGCCTGTTTTTTCAATCTGTTGGCGCAAAGCCCGGCTATGAGTGTAGATGGCGCTGCCTTCCACCCCATGTTCAGTAATGACGAAATCACCTTTGACCTTGATATGGTCCACATCTAGCATCACGGACTTGACCGGTTCACCAGCAAAACGATCCTTGAAGTGAGGGCTCCAATCGGTGTGAAAACCACAATTGCTGGGTTTAAAAGGCAAAATATGGATATCTTCTTGTTGAAAGGCACTTTGCCAATTGCCATCTGATCCCAGTGTAGGCCAGCTCACACCACCTAATGCCAAAATGACCGCATCGGCTTGCATCTGTTGGGGGCCGTTGGGGGTCTCAAAAGTCAGGACTTTGTCTTGCCAGCCCGTCCATTTGTGCCGGACATGAATGCTCAGGCCTTTGGCGCGCAAGGCACGCAACCAACTTCTTAACAGAGGGGCCGCTTTAAAATCCGTCGGGAAAACGCGGTTGGAGGACCCGATAAAGGTTTCAATACCCAATTCCAAGGCCCATTGGCGAATATCAGCGGGGGTGAACTCTTTAATAATGGGGACGAGTCGCTCTTGATTGTCGCTGTAGCGGGTGAGGAATATTTCAAATTCTTCATTGTGGGTCAGATTCATCCCGCTTTTGCCCGCCATCAAGAACTTTCGTCCCAACGAGGGCATGGCATCATAAAGATGAACATCAAAACCTTTGCCCACCAGATGCTGGGCGGCCATGAGGCCAGCGGGACCACCGCCTATGATTGCTATGTTTTGTGGGGCCATGATGTTTATATGCCTAAAACCGAAAGAGAGGATGGCTCGGGGGACCATCCTCTCTATAGGGTCATATTCAGGTAATGTCTAGGGGTCGAATCACCTGAAAGGGAGGCTTCTCAGTTAGGGCAAAAAGAGAAGTTGCAATTATATTCTCATGAAAAGTACTCTTTATCTGTGAGGTTCTTCACAAACCTGCTATTTTGCTGAGAAATTTTTCGAAGAAGGCGAAAAAATGGTTATTCGTGATAAAAAAGCGCTGTTGGCAAATAGTGAACTGCTGAGCGGGCTCAGCGAGGAAATGCTAGATCGTTTGTTATCCATGACGGTCACACGTAAACTTGGCAAGAACGATACATTGTTTGCTAAAGGTGATCCGGGCGACAGTTTTTTTGGTGTGCAGGAAGGTAAGATTAAAATTGTGACCACCTCACCCAATGGCAAGGAAGTCACGCTGAACATTATTGAAGAAGGCCAGTTCTTTGGCGAGATCGCCATGCTGGACGGGATGGACCGTACCGCAGATGCGATTGCCATGGAAAAAACCGATCTTTTGGTTATTCAACGGCGTGACTTCATCCCTTTTCTGGAAAAGCACCCGAAGCTGTGCATTCAGGTGATGCAGCTTCTATGTCGCCGGGTGCGTCTGACCAGCGAAATGGTGGAAGATGCCGCCTTCTTGCCATTGGATGCCCGCCTGGCAAAACGCTTACTGAATTTGGCCGAACTTTATGGTGAGGACTTGGACAGTGGCGGGGTTCTCATCGGGTTAAATCTGCCACAGCAGGAATTAGCGCGCATGATGGGCACTTCGCGTGAAAGCGTCAATAAACAGCTGCAAATCTGGCGTGCACAAAACTGGATTGAATTGGCGCGCGGCAAAGTGACCATTCATGACCATGAAGCCTTAGCACGTGTTCTTGAATCCGCTGAGATGGATTGAAGAACTAAAATTTACGTTTTTGTGCGTTGTAACTCTTCATCTGATGTAGATTCTAGCCTGCGCCAGAATGACGAGGGGTGGGCTGTTGGCTATTAGATGCGAAGAATAAATAAAATGTCACTCTGGCGTAAGCGGGAGTCCATTTGCCAAATACGCAACCATTTTTTTAATTACATGGCTTTGTTTTATTTAAGGTGCTTTGTCGTGGGTTCTGGCCATTTTCTCCATGGCGTGTTTTTCCAAATGTGACGTGATGTAGTCATAGGCGTCATCCACGCTATCGGTATAATAAAACAGCTCTAAATCTTTTTCACTGATGGTGCCGTATTTGACCATGGCATCTAAATTCATCACCTCGTCCCAGAATTTTTTACCAAACAAGACGATGGGTAGATGTTTGCTGACTTTGCCTGTTTGGATCAGGGTGAGGGCTTCAAATAGTTCATCCATGGTGCCAAATCCGCCGGGGAAGGTGACCATGGCTTTTGCCAGGTACATGAACCAGAATTTACGCATAAAGAAGTAACGAAACTCAAAGGTGAGTTGGCGCGTGGTATAAGGGTTTGGTGTTTGTTCAAAGGGGAGGGTGATGTTTAACCCCATGTTCAACCCCTTGGCTTCAGAAGCCCCCCGGTTGCCGGCTTCCATAATGCCGGGGCCGCCGCCTGTACAGATGACGAAGCGTTTTTTGGCACCTTCCAACCCTTTGGACCAGACGGTTAACCGTCTTGCCAGTTCGCGGGAATCTTCATAATAGCGCGACATTTCAAGGTCGATTTCAGCCCGTTTGATATCCCCATTTTCTTTCTTGGCGATGACAAGTTTTTCTTCGGCGACATCTTTGGGCAACAACCGTGCAGAGCCTAAAAAGACGATGGTATCTTCAACTCGTTGGCTTTCAAAGCGGGCGTCGGGTTCAAGATACTCAGCCAAGATGCGCAAAGGGCGACCTTCGCGTTCTTCGATGAAGTCCTGATTGAGATAGGCATGAACGGGGGGATAAGGGGTGTCTACCATGTCGCGGCCTCCTTTTTTTGTTATTGTTTTATAGTATATTGTTATTATTCGGGAAAATAACAAGTCGCGATTTTATAACTGACTCTTTTCCCATTTGGTCAGGGCGTGATCGTCCGCATCGCGGGCATCAACCCACTTGCCTTGGCCTTGGTCGTCTTCTTCCAACTTCCAAAAGGGGGCCTTGGTTTTGAGGTAGTCCATCAAAAACTCGGCTGATTCAAAAGCGGCTTTACGATGGGCCGAAGCTGTGACCACCAGTACAATATTTTCGCCAGCTTCCATGCGGCCATAGCGGTGGATGATCAGGACATCTTCTAATGGCCAGCGTTGCCGGGCAATCTCTTCAATTTCAGCCAGTTTTTTTTCGGTCATGCCGGGGTAATGTTCCAACGTCATGGCAGAAACGCGGGTGTCATCATCTTTGGTGTGTTGAAAATCACGCACTAAGCCAACGAAAGAACAAATGCCGCCGATGGCCGTATTACCTTCGGACAAGGCATTTATTTCAGCGCCTACATCAAAGTTTTCAGCCTGTACACGGATCATGTCAGCCCCCAGTTACCGGTGGGAAAATGGCAAATTCATCGCCTTGTTTGACCGGGTGATCCAAAGGGGCATAGTCTTGATTAACGGCAACGCGAATGACCTTATCTTCGCCCAATGCTTCTACATAGGCATCCCCTTTGGTGCGCAACAGGTCGAGCACATCGGCAACCGTTTTGACGTTCTCAGGCAGGGATATTTCTTCTTCAGCGCAGCCTATTTTTGTGCGCAGCCAGGCAAAATACAAAACTTTCATTACTGACTTACCTCGCTATAGGGGATGAAATCGACCAGATCACCTGGTTGGATATGGCGGGCCTTTTCGGATATTTCAATCAACCCATCGGTTTTGACCATAGATGTCAGGATGCCTGATCCTGTGGTGTGAAAGAGTTCTACAACAGGCCCTGTTTCAGTTTGTTTTAAATAGGCACGTTGCCATTCATAACGTCCGCCTTTGTGGTTCAATTCAAAAGCAGCGGGTATTTTATAGATGGGCGTCGATTGGTCTGTGCGCCCGCTCAACCCGCAAATCATCGGGCGGGCAATGGTCATAAAGGTGACCAAGGTTGCGACCGGATTGCCCGGTAGCCCCAAAAACGGTGTATCGCCAATTTCACCAAGGGCGATAGGGCGGCCCGGTTTGATGGCGATGCGCCAGAAGTTGATCCGGCCCAAGGCGCTGACCGCTGCTTTGACATGATCTTCTTCACCTAAAGAGACACCGCCGGATGTAAACAGCATATCATGGTGGGGGGCGGCTTCTTTTAAGGCGCGCGTGATGGTATCAAGGTTATCCGGTAGAATGCCCAAATCCGTCACCACACAGCCTAAACTTTCCAACATGGACATGACCGTATAACGGTTGATATCATAGACGCAGCCTTCGGGCAGGTCTTGACCAAGGTCTTTAATTTCATCCCCTGTTGAAAAAACAGCAATCCTTAAAGGGGCATAGACGCTCAACTCTGTTTGATTGATAGAGGCGCAGATGCCGATGTCGGCGGCGCGCAGTTTGCGTCCTTTTTCTAGGATCACATCGCCGGTTTTTATATCTTCACCCAGTTTGCGGAAATTGCTGCCTTTTTTAGGTGCAGCCCCTGCGGGGAAAGTGACGAAGCCGTCTTTCTCCGTGGCATTTTCCTGCATGACTACGGTGTCACATCCTTTCGGGATGGGTGCACCCGTAAAGATGCGCAAGGCTTCGCCTTTTTGTGCAGCCCGATCAAGTGGGTGTCCAGCGGCAATTCGTGCACTGACAGGTAAGGTGGTTTCCCCATCGGGGTTTAGGTCTTCAAAACATACCGCATAACCATCCATGGCAGAATTATCGTGGGGCGGGACATTTTGTTGTGCAATGACATCTTCTGCCAATACTTTACCACAGCATTGACGCAGGTTCAGTTTTTTGGGGGGGCATACAGGGGTGATGCTGTCGCGCAAAATTTGCCGGGCTTCATCCAACGGCATCATCTTTCCCGGTGTTGTAAAACAACTGTCGAATACGCCGCTCATGCGTCTGCCTTTTCTAAGTTGAGGTAGTCTAAGATATAAAGTGATATGGCTTTAAAATCATTAAGATCAAGGATATCGCGCCCATCAGTGGTGATGTTTTCATCGCTGGCGACGGCAACAATAGTTGGGTCATTTGGCCATAGTGGATCACGTCCATAGCTGGGACGATAGACTTCAATCTTGGGATGGTTATTAAATTTAAAACCTTCGACCAGCACCAGATCAACCGGGGTCATATGTTTGATCAGTTTTTCAATTTCGGGTTCTTCTTCATCGCGCAGTTCATGCAGCAGTGCCCAGCGTTTGCTGGAAGCCAGCATGACTTCCCCCGCACCAGCTTCGCGCTGACGAAAGGAGTCTTTGCCCGGTTTGTCCATGTCAAACTGGTGGTGGGTATGCTTGATTGTGGAAACTTTGATACCATGGGCGCAAAGCACCGGTATGATTTTTTCCAGAAGGGTTGTTTTACCGCTGCCGCTTGAGCCGCTTATGCCAAATATTTTCATCATAGGGGTAGTTTAATCAATCATGTGCTTTAGTCCAGTGCGCAAATAGTCGTATCCCGTAATACAGGTCAAAACAGCCGCAAGCCAGAGGCCGACATAACCGAATGTAACGGTTTCTGCGACCCAAAGATAAGGACCGGCGTTGCCCACAATCAAAAAGCCAAGGGCCAGCATTTGAATGGTGGTTTTCCATTTTGCCAATACGGTGACAGGCACGCTGATTTTTGTTTCTGCCAAAAATTCGCGTAAACCTGAAACAAGCAGTTCGCGCACCAAAATGATACCAGCGGCTAAGACGTGAATCCCTTGAATGGGGCCAAAGCCGGTTAACATAATAATGAGGGCGGAAATGAGTAATTTATCTGCAATCGGGTCCATGAATTTACCCAAGGCAGACTGTAAATCCATTTTGCGTGCCAGCCAGCCATCAAAGAAATCCGTGACACAGGCATAGACATAGAGAGAAAAAGCCATCCAGTTGCCTTCCGGCTCCCCGACCATATAAAGTCCGACCAAAATAGGGATGATCAGAATGCGCGAGGCGGTCAATATGTTGGGTACGTTCCAGAGCATGAGGGTCTTTATCGTTTGAGGAATGGAATTTCGCGCATTCTATGATTTAAAAAGAGAATATGCCATAGGCTTGTTCTTGAAATTGCCATTTTTTAAACATAGAGTGCACACTTAGAATTTAAATAAGGAAAATTTGGTGTTTCGTTTTTTTATAGTATTGGCTGTTTTGCTGGGTCTTTCGACAAATGCCAAGGCTCATCCCCATGCTTGGATTGATTTGGAAACGACGGTTGTTTTTGATGATGCAGGATTGATGAAAGGACTACGTGTCGGTTGGCTGTTTGATGACTTTTATTCGGCCTTTTCATTGGATGGGGTTAAACCGACACAGGATGCCTTGAACACACTGGCTGAAACCAATTTAAAAAACTTGTCCGAATATGACTATTTTACGCAAATCACAGCAGATGGCAAAAAGTTGGCAACGCAAAAAGTGACTGATTACACTACAGAACTGCGTGGTAAACGGTTATGGCTTGAATTTTTTGTACCGCTGGCAAAAGCAATAGATCCCAAAAAATCAAAGATCACCTATGCGGTATTTGATCCGACCTATTATGTTGAAATTTTGCACGCAGAAACAGGTGACCCCATTCGGTTGGAGGGAAAAACCAATGGCTGTGGATATCGATTGACGCCACCGCAACCGCCGGAAGATATGTCGTTGATGGCGGCGGCGATGGATCAAACTCAAACGGCGGGCGATACCATTGGAAACTATTTTGCAGAGCATGTGACTTTACTATGCCAATAATTATATTTGCGTTGATTTGTTTGTTTCCGTTGGATGCGCTGGCAGCCGATGTGGGCTATTGGAACGATCTGGTTTTATTTGTGCGTGATCAGCAATTGGCTTTTCATCGTGAATTGGCAGATGCCATCCGTGCCATCCAAAATGGCGGGATTGTTGCGGCCTGGGGGCTGGTAGTTGTCAGCTTTTTGTATGGTATTTTCCATGCCGCCGGTCCGGGGCATGGCAAGACTGTTATTGCGACCTATGTTGTGACCCATGAAAGTTTGTTAAAGCGTGTGATTGCCTTGTCTTTTGGTTCTGCATTTGTGCAAGGCTTAAGCGCGATTGTCATTGTACAGGGGTTTGTCGGTTTGGTCGGGTTAAGTAATCGCGACGCACAAACCATGACCCGCCAGCTGGAACAAGTTAGTTTTTTACTGATTGCGGTGATTGGGCTGGTTTTGCTTTATCGTGTGGGTAAAGTCTGTTTGAAAAAGATCAAACATAAACAAACCGACCATCATCACGATCACCAGCATCACCATGAACATGACCATGACCATGACCATGAATGTAGTGTCTGTGGACATTCCCATGCGCCGGACCCCACAAAAATCAGCGACAAGAATAAATGGAAAGACAGTCTGGCGATTATTTTTTCCGTAGGCATTCGACCCTGTAGCGGGTCTGTCCTTGTGTTGATTTTTGCGCAAATTATTGGCTTGAAATGGGCGGGTGTGGGGGCTGTCTTTGCCATTTCTTTAGGAACGGCCATCACGGTGAGTATGCTTGCCATTATGGCCGTTTATTTTCGAAAAGCAGCTTTGATGATGAGCGCCAAATATGAAAATAATTATATCGAGTCGTTCGGGTTGATCGTGGGGTTGATTGGCGCGTTGGTCATCACTTTTTTAGGGGTTTCATTGTTCCTGCAAACAATGGTGACGAATCATCCCCTTTTTTAAAGATAGTGCTTAAGTATGATTAAGTATGATTGCTTATTTTGTAGAAAAGACTAATTACCAACGATAGTTATATGCTATAGTAAAAGAAAACGATTCCAGCCGGGAATATGAAATGCGCTACGTCTTTTTCTATAACATATTTGTTATTCTCTGTGGCTTGGCGGTATGTAATCCGTCTTTTGCGCAAGAGAAAAAACATTCAGCCCTTATTGCTGTCCCCCACATTGCTCAACTGGTACAAAAACAGGAAGATGAACGGTGGGGTGGGCCTTTGATTGATGTCCTCAACCGTTTGGCTGCAAAATCTCAGTTGGATTTTTCTGTTAAGGTGGTGCCTTTTAAGCGTGCCGTGCTGATGACACAAGATGGTGTTTCTGACTTTGGCGTTTTTATGGAAAGCGAAAAACGTGATGAAATAGCTATTCCTGTTTTGAAGTTGGGGGATGCTTATTATGTAATTGTCAGTTTGGCGGATACACCGATTACCCGCATGGACCAATTGAAAGGCAAAACGGTTGGACAAATACGCGGTGGTACAAAAGTGCTTACGCTGTCAGCTGTTCCTGATATTACCTATAAACTGTTCAACAAGCATGAAGATGGTGTGCGCATGCTCAAAGGTAAGCGGATTGACGCACTGTTAACGGCTGACTTTCGTGTGTTGGAAGCGATTGAACAATCCCATTTACAAACCCATGAAATAGCAAAACCACTGCCCATTGAAGCACGTGCATTGTGGCTTTATTGGTCGTGGCATTCCAAGTTACCGTTTGAAGAAGTTCATAAGTTGAGAGACGGCCCGGCGGCTTCTGTTGTGGGGTTGGACCCATCGGTTCTATTTAGTATTTTTGATCAAAAATAATTAGTTTTCATGGAAACGATCATAAATTGTTTTTGCGATGGATGTGTTAATCCCTTCGACAGATTCCAAATCTTTTAGACCTGCCTGGGCAACGGCTTTGGCAGACCCGAAGTGATGTAATAGAGCTTTTTTACGTTTTGCCCCAATGCCCCCGATATCATCCAGAATTGATTTTTTAATTGTTTTGCCCCGTTTGGCACGATGGGTGCCGATGGCAAA
>JABXIC010000206.1 GCA_013373265.1 Methylocystaceae bacterium
AGATTTCTTTTTTAGTGAAATGCCACGAGTGTAATGGCGGCACTTCGTTTACGAATGACGCAATAAACGAGTTGCTCGACTCTTGATCTTCGGCACCAGACGAAGGCAAGAGGCGAATGACCTATTCATCGCTACTTTCATCTTCGTCTTCATTCAGTGCATTCAGTCGTGCACTGATAGCATCAATCACAGCATCCATATTCGGGCATTCTGTGAAGCCACGTTCACCAATACCCAGCATGTAATCATAGAATAACTGAGCAACCAGTGAAGGTGGTTCTGTTCTACCGTAACACTCCACTTCTGTATCCGTTGCAAATGCCTTCTCAGCACGTCTGCGAATGGAGGAAATGACCATATTGCTGGCATGTTTACCTGAAATTCCGTTTTTTTCATTGAAATGCAATGCTTCTCGTACACCTCGCCAAATGAAATTATATGCCTGAGCAACAGAATAGCGTTCCAAAATCCAATCTATGAGGTCATTTGTTTTTGGGCCGATTGGGGAATTTAGATTGATCTCGTCACGGGAGACATTCAAGTATCGGATAATTTCGGCTTTGGCTATTTTTTTCCATAAATCTAAACACTCATCAAAATCCATTGCCATACCCGGTGACAACAAATAACCAGTGTCTTGCATTGTAGTGTTTTGCTTCCACCAGCATTTATTTAAATACACGCCCTTCACAAAAAGCCCGTCATCATCTTGCGCTATACTGAAACCATCAAGTGGGCTTTCGTCACTTAATCTGATCACACCAGAATTCCAAAGCGTCATCATCATTTCTTCGCGGGTAAATTCGGTGCAGGGGGAAATTGGGACTGGTTTACCTCTTTCAGTTAAAACAGACCCAAATATCTTGTCACCAATAATATGCTCACAGGATTCATCACCAGCCCCCCGCAACAATGTTGCAAGATATAAATATTGCGTATGATTTAAAGAAAAATACTCTACTGGCGCGATTCCATCCTTTGCCAAATAGCGATTAATTGCGTCTTGTTCTTTCGCAACTTCTTGGGCTGCAATTACATCGCGAATTTCTTGGCAATTATTGCAATGACATTGTTGAAACCTATGGGACGTTTCATCTATTTCCGTGTGATTACATGAAGGGCAATATGGAAAATTTGTAGAATTGTGCCACCTGTCATTCATTGCGGATTTCGATGGCCTTTTTTGCTGCAAATTCTCATCACAATAGGGGCATTGACGCTTTAGAATTCGTGGTGGGAATAGAGTAATAAGTTTACTGGCCGTTACCGGAATATCGTATTCAAGCAAAAGTTCGGATACCAAATCTCCACGATAATATCTTTCCATCAATTCATTTGCATCTTGTTCAGAAATATAGTCCGTTAAAAGCATAAAAAAATCTCAATTATTTGGTTGTAATGTTGATCGTAGGTTGGTGAATAAGTGTAATCATTTCCGAAGAATACCCATCAATGCTTTGTCTTCATCAGGTGACATCAGATATTTGCAAACGGGGTCATCAACAACACCGACCTCCCAACATTCCATGCCATCATTTTCGGTATTCCAGCGTTGAATATGCCACTGGTCATTTACGGGATATGTCACATAGTACGTTGTGAATGGAGATACATTTGCCGCAATCAGTTCATCATCTTTGACCAAACAAGTTTCCTTCTCTTTAGTGCAATAGACAGATTGGATTTCAATGAAGACCGCCCCTTTGGGAATCCAATTAAATTCTTTACGCGCGGGGATCAGCAAATCTTCTGAATTGAGAACCTTATAATAATCACGTTGGCGACTATCTTGAATATCATTTGCTGTGGCAGGTGAACCTTCTTTAAACCTAATACCTATTACGCCAACGCTTTTGCACAGGTCCACATTCCTTTCGCGTAAACAGCGTTCATATGTTCGAACAGCGCATTCAGGTGTTACCGGGTTTCCAATACAGGCATTCTTCTGTTCCCGTGCTGCCACGTTTTTAAAATCAAACAAACGCTCAGAAAACTCATTTGAATACCCAAAAGCAAACGCATTGTTCGTGAACATAATGATGACTGCCAGAGTTGTGACAATGGTGACTTTTCCGCATTTCAATTCCATAATTCTATCCTCCTTCTGGCAGCCGATCATTTACTTCGCTAAATGCTTGCGAGGGTTGCGTGGTTTATACCTACGATACCCAGATTTGTTCTCATCTTCCACAACTGTTGTGTCACGAATTTCAAGATGAATATGGTTCGTGATGTCAGAATAACGTTTTCCAAGGTCTTGGGCGCGACCAAGGCGGGTTTTACCCGCCTGAACCTCATCACCAACCTTCAAGTCTGAATCAACGTAGAAATGCCTTACAATATGACCATCTGCGGTTTCTACATCGACAGTGCGATAGACAGGCTCACCATCGTTCTTGGCTTTCCCGTAAACAGTGCCAACCTTTACCACACGGCCTGATACAGATGCCTTCACGTCATCCCCCGGCTTGACTTCAAAGTCCAAACCATTATGAGATCGGCGACCACCGTCACGACTATCACCATAATCACCAGACCCCCATTTATCCCGACCACGAATCTTACCGCCATCAACAGGATTAACGATGGGTGGCGGCATGCGTTCAACATCAATCTTCGATTTCGCAGAACTTTCTGTTGTTTGATATGGAGGGTCTTGAGGTGTTTTTTTGTCACCATCCAGTTCAACCATACTTGCCGCCATCACGGGCCGTGTTTCTGATGTCACATTTTCCATCATGATTGGTCCAGATGCAGATGTTTCCGTGGAAACATTCTGTAGTTCACCGTCTGGATCGAAGGGTTGAACATCTTGGGGACGGATCACCGCCGTGGGCTGAACCATCTTACCCGTTTCATCATATTCCACCTTGCCCGGATATGCGTTCTCGAACTGCTTCTGCACATGGTCACGCAAACGGGTATCGTGTTGGTCGCCATAGCGTTTATCCGTCATCATAGAACGAATGCGCTGATCAACCGTATCACCTTGGGGGATAATTGCGCTTGATGCCTTCTGTTGTTGCATCATGGCGACTTCTTCCCATTGCTTCTTGGTAGGCATTTTACCTTTTGGTGCATTCGCCAACGGATCGCTCAACCCCGTCATCGGGTCAATCTTGGGCAATTTCGGTTTAGACGATTTTGGCGTTTCACCAAAGGAAACCGATGCCGACCATGATGTTTGCGGTAGCGTTGAAACAGGTTTGGGGACATCCGGTTTGGGCGTAACGTTCGGTGTTTTTACTTTTGCCAACAAATCTGAGGTCGAGATGCCTTGTTTGGCCAGTGTTTGACCCAAGGCATTCTCGGTCGGTCCACCGGGGTTCATGACACCATCCACCTTCAAAGCGTTGTTGGCTTGAAAGGTCTTCAACCCATCAATCATGCCCGTGTCGGGAACATCGGTAATACCGAACTCCGGCACCTTGTAACTGCCCACCGCATTGAGTGCCGATTTGGTTTTGAGTACGTCATCGGCTTTCATATTGCTGGATGGGCTGACGGTGCTGCCGATATTGAATAAATCACCAACGCCATCAGCGAAATTAGAAAAGCCGGTGGACACAGTGTTCCACCACGAATTATCTGCCATGAGAATAACTCCTCTTTGTAAAATGCAGACATAAAAAAACGCCCACATCGAGATGATGTGAGCGTGGCTCAAATAGGAAACGGGACAAGGGACCGACTGGTCACACTTATCCCGTTGACTGATCCTATATGTATATTATATTGCGCACCAAGTCAAGAACAAAAAAAGAACATAAAGTTATACTGCATAAATAGCATTGAACGAAATATCGGAGATGAACATGCGACTTAATGAGTTCGAAGATACTGAAAAACAAAGCCACCCTGAAAATGTAGATGTCCATACAGATGAACTTCCCAAGACATTTGTAGTTTATACGCGGGTGAACGGATTGGCAACATTACCATACCTGCCAGACGAAGCATGGATTCAAGTGGACAATAATATCGTCAACGAAACAGGTTCTTCTATTACGGTTGAAGCTCTCGGGATGGGAGACGGCTATCTTATTATGGCGGACTGCTTTGGACTAATTCCTGTGTCGATTAACACGGATACGCCAGACAAAAATATTAAGAATAATATCCTGAATAGTGGGGTGCCCATATTATGCACGGCCCAAGGTCAACATTATTTTGATGAAGTCGATTTGAACATTGGCTCATCATATCTGATAGATCACTCAAACCAGACATCAATGATGATCTATCACCTTAGTGATGATGTTTACCAAGGGACGGGGTACTGAGAAAAAGAAGTGCATCTCGATCACGGGGCACCATCCGTATTAGTTGCCACACAGGTTTTGAGGCTTTGTAGTTAATCTTGATTTTGATTTTCCTTAATTTTGCTAATCGCGGTTTCCCATTCATTTTCCAACATGGACTGTTTCAGAATACGCTTAAATGATTTGTCAGAAATTAAATTGCCTTTTCGAGTTGTCAGTTTCAAACGATCCCGGCCATAGTCGCAGATTTGCTTCACCCTGCTTTCGTTCAACTCCTGAGCCACTTTAATTAACTGCTTGATTAATATTTGACCGTGTAAACGTGCCTCTTCCTGCTCCGCCATATTACGATCATTCTGGTTGTCAGTATTGGGGATAGGCTTGTTTTTCCTACCATCTAATGACCGTTTGAAGGTCTTGGCATTTTCAACCGCATGGTCCACCAATTCGCAGCTTTCATAATAATCGCCTGACGGATTTGTCTTTATTCCCACGGCTTCCGGTATTTTGTCGGCAATAATGACAGAGATATTTCTGTCATTAATCATAGCAAGAGCCGCTTTATTATCTATATCGCTCCAACCTGCAACGATCATTGTATCAGTCTCTACGCCGTTTAACAGGTCTTGCAGTTGGCTTTTGCTTTTAGTTGTTTCTACCCGAATTTCATCGATCAATGTTGCGCCAATTTTAGAAGCGACTCGATTAATTCGTTTCTTCTTTTTTTCTATATTTGGTGCCGAACAATAGCCTACACAAGCCGTTTTCATTCCCATTTTATGCCCCTTTTTATGACCGCACCCTGACCTACCTATGCGGACAGAAAGGCCGCTCAAATGCCTGTTGCGATTGCTTTTTCACCTCGGTAAGCCAGTTGGTAACGGTGAATACAAATTGGCCGTCATCATAATTGCAGACGCAAAAATGATCAAATTCAACTTTGAAAAGGAGGTGCAGAAATGTGCAGTCAGAAGATGTACACCAAAGAAATCACATTTGGTGTCGTCACACCGGACGATGGTGTTCGCTTTGAAACACATCGTTACTCATACCCATCTGGCCAAGAATATTGGGCACAGATGGAATTTCTTGGAAAGAATATGGGCGGACCAGTCCACTGTTTGGATAACGAGATCACCAACCCGCTGACTAAAGAACGCCCGTTCGGAAACCTCAGCATCTACACGGTTGGGTTACAGGGTTTCACCAACAAAGTGCCGTTTTCTTTTCAAATTACGGCTCCTTTTTCACTCAGTTCTGATGAAGCTGGGCAGATCGACATCTTCGGCGCGTTGTTTGTCGCACGTCGTGATGCGAAGGGCTGTCTGCGTTCCGAAAACCATCTGATTTGCGCGACGGCGCAACACTAAACCCATTGTTTCAACCTGCATCGAAACGCCAGTTGTTGGTAGCACATGCAGTCAAGAAGCAAATCATTAAACGGGATTATCAGTAATCCCACAAAAGGCGCGACCTGCCGAAGACTTTGGCGAGTGGTTCGGCAGGCCGTCTTTTCTAACAACTAACCTATGAGGATTAAATTGTTATGGTTGATCTTAACATTCCTAAACACCTTGACCAAGGCGTAAACCCTTTAACTGCTTTTAAAACGGCTCAAATGCCAGTAGATCAGTTGAAAGAGGAACTGGATAAACATGTTGGTTCCATCAACACCGACACAGGCATCAAACTGCTGTCTATAAACTTCGGTTCAAAAAATAAACCTTCGTCAGAAAACTCAGACCAGTCAGAAATGACGGACGAAGAATTTGAAGCCGTTCAAGACTGGATTGATCCAGATATTGCCTTGCAAGAAGGGGAAAACCTTCTTGGTGCTGCGAAACAAGCGGTTGTTGATTGGGCCGTTGCTCAAGTGGCGGCGGAAGAAACGCAGGAAGTCTCTGAAAAGAAATCTGAAACATTGATTAAGGGATACCCATTCTTCTTATGGGCAAAAGATAACCGAGATGTTTTTCAAGTCATGATGGATGCTGGCAAACTCAATGTTCGTAGTCACGCATCATTTGGTATGAAAGTTTTTCGTTACATCGAAAAATGTGCCGGTAAAGAAGTTCACCGGGGAACATTGTCCCGCTTTGGCTCTGTTTCTGAGTATGCTTCTGACCTTGGGAAAACGGCAGATAATTTTTCCGCCTTTTTGGATGAGGAAGATGGCTGGACTAATGTCTACAAAATTGCCAGTCAGAAGCAAAATGAACAGGGCAACAAGCGTCGTAAAGAACAAATGGCTCTGAATAACTCGT
This sequence comes from Methylocystaceae bacterium, assembly GCA_013373265.1. Taxonomy (GTDB): domain Bacteria; phylum Pseudomonadota; class Alphaproteobacteria; order Rhodospirillales; family Terasakiellaceae; genus Terasakiella. The sequence goes on from JABXIC010000206.1 coordinate 6,527, forward strand.
GGCTTTCTGAAATCCATACAACTGCGCCGGAAATTGCTAAAGCGGCAATAGGAAGAGAACGTAAAAAAGGAGTCCAAGAACATTTTGGCGGCTTAGAAGGAAGCCTCGTTTTGATGGTTGGTCGAATTGATCAGAAATCAATTCAAATCATTGGACGCTTGGATGTCGAGGAGCAGAAAGCCAAGCAAATTATTCTCACCAACGGCATTCATCAATATGGCACACCTGCTCAAGCTGGGGCGGAGGATGTGTAATGCGCCTTCATTGTCATGAAAAGGTTGCCCGTCTCAAAATGTTGGTACGTGGGAGATTGGCCGACAACCATTTAGCACCGGGTCGCTGGCCCGGTGCTAAACAGCGGCAGGTTTCCACGCTGGCAGCACTGTTACCTGACGAGATTGATCATACATTTGTCCCCATGTGCGGCATGTGCAGTTTGTACTTCCATTTACGCAAGCGAAAGAAGATCACCGGGGCGCAGACATTTTTATCCGATGATCACCTTCCATTAATTCGGTTTCTTCGTGGGTTACAAGGACACGGCCCTTATATTGCGGAACGGCTATTCTACTGGAAAAGTTATTTTGATAACTCAAAACAGGATATGTTTGATTGGGCACTTGAACAGATGGAAATGAATATCTCAGACCAAGATTATGCTGTTGCCTTCGCTATGTTTGAACGTTTTGCTTGGTCCCGTGCATTACTGGCAACTGATAGGTCCAGCACGTTCTCTGAAAATAATGAGAAAGAACTCAGCGATGATCATATTCGTCGGCTGGTTCTTTATGGCGAACTGTTAGAAGGTGCCCGTATCGAATGTGAGGATTTCACTCGGACATTTGAACGCGCACATGAGGTCGGACAAAAGGCATTTTTATTTGCCGATAGTCCCTATTTTGGCAAGGATGTGGAGGTTTATTTGAAAAGGTTTCCCTTTGACAAATACCGTGATCACTGCGCTGATCCAAATTTCAACATCATGGTCACTCTCGACACATCACCTGAAAGTATGGGGATTACAAAAGGTAAAGACTGCTTTGTTCACAACGTATCCTACGAGGGCACACATGATATTGCGACAGAGCAGATTGCCATTAATTACTGTACGCCAAAACTGGTTGAAAGAGCGAAGCGGCGTGGCTTGCGTAGCATCCCCAACGATACAGGTGATTTTTTGCAATACAAATCGCTTACGGCAGATGACCTTCTTTCGGATAATCAAAAGCGTGTTTGCGACTTAATTCGGAAGGCCAATCTTGCGCAAGGTCGCGCAAACAAATCAGGTTCGTCGAAGAAGGTTCAGCACTGTGCCATCAGGTTGGCCGAAGAAGTCAACGAAGCAGTTGAAGGGTTGTGCCAGACTGAACGATGGATGTTCCCAATGCCTTCACCACATGATGAACACGTTCCTGCCTTCTCGGTGGAATACCCTCGATATGACGCTCATGCGGTGAATAGCCATGTAGCAACGATCAATGCTCAACATCTGCAACATGTCAGGGAAACGCAGCGATCAGGTCCGATGCTGGATAAAGCCAGAATGCTTATGAAAAAATGGAAAGGAGGCATGTGAATGTTTCCACGGAAACATTCACGCTTTCACACGGCGACGGGCTTTTTCTTTGCAATCGGCTATTTGTTTATCAAGTTGTCCGTTTTCAACCATCTTAATGACCTGTTCCAGAACTTCACGGACATCGCTTTCTGATGGGCCGCAGATGATAGAAGATTTTCCGGCCTCGATTTCGAGCGTATAACTACTGCCATAACGTAGTTCCAGCATGAACGTACCGTCTTCTTCTTGCCACCACCATTTGCGCGGTGTGGCGGCAATCAGTTTCTTTTTACGCGCGGTTTTACCATTGTCGTCTTCGTGATCTGTATAACGATAGCGACTGATTTTATAAGACGGATCATCCAGCAGTGAAATTTGTGACTGCAATGAATCAAGAAATACCGCTTTTGGACTGCGGCGGCGAGTTTCTGAAACAAGTGGTTTCTTCTTGTCTGATAAATTAAGTGCCATATTACCTTCCTTACTGTTGACGCACGGGAAGTTTATGGCCGTTACTGTTATTCGGCCAAGCCTATAGACTTAATAATATCAATAAAATCAGTTAAGTGTGGCCTTAATGCCGGACTATATACCAAACCTGAATAAAGCATGATCTCCAATATTTTGGGTAAGAACGGTAATGTCAGTTTCGATTGAGATTTCCATCCAATATGCCAATTCCTCGGTGTCAATTGGCTCCAAAAAAGTGTCCAAGATAATGACCTGACCACGAGTGCGTCCTTTGATCTTGCTTAACCTCAACACGTCATCCACAGATCGAACTATATAGTTTTCAAGATGTTGAAAATCTTGTTCATAGGGGGCAAGTTTTTGATCGACATATGTTTTTATATTCATGGTTATTTCCCAATTTTGATCACTGAAACTATTTATCAAGTGCTGCGGTAGCAGCGTTCAATTCCCAACGGATAAATATTTACGAAAATCAATGTGGGAGAATAGCCATGCTTGAAAGCAAATCTGTATATTTAAAATTACGCAAATTGAACACCATCAGAAATTCAGATGAATTCAGTGAATTCTTTGGTTATTCGAAAAGCACCATTCGCGCACAATGGGCACGTGCCGAACAGCCTGATATTGCCGCATGGATGCGTTTCTTTTTTAGCGTTGAAAAAGTCGCCAATGATACGGAAGAAGCCGCAGAAAAGTCTAATTTGCACGAACGAAATGAATATCAAGCGGGATTAAAAGATTTACGCGAGTTGCAGAAACAAGTCTGGGCACATGTTGCCATCACAGCAACCCGTTAGTGAGGCGGAACATGAAAATTGATGAAATTTCTACTATGCTGCTACCGTCGATTTTTTATTTTGATATTGAATTCACCGAAATTGAACTTGATGGAACCAAGGTCGAAACAATTGATGTGAAGATTGATGCCGCAGAAGCAACTGTAAAAGGGGTTAGCCGGACCCGTTATGGCTTATCTATAAAAGTCGAGGTTGTACTTGTCTCAGATGACAAAGCCGCCGTCACACGTGCAGCCAGAGGCGCGACGGTTATGATTAATGGTAGGCCGCGTTCAACCAATTTTGGATTGGTTTCTGACATCATTGAGATAAACGACCATCAAATCACCCATTACCCGCTGGAAGAACTGGAAAAAGTTGGATAACAGTCGTAAGGCTGGCGGGGTCAAGGCCGAGACGTGTCCATCTGCCAAACGCAGTTAACAGTCTGAAATTCATCCAAACGGATGCCTATCAATTCGAAACGCGGCAACGTTTGCATGATGCAGTTCATTGTCTTTATCGCATCATCACGTTGGTAATCACATTCGGATTTTTCAGCACCATTGTGCATGGCTTTGCCAATTCTTTTATAGGCATATTCCGATGCATTTCGAAGTTTACGTTCGAAATTTTGAATATCCGTCATGACCATAAAGCCATTCGGTTTGAAGACGGAAAATGACCAAACTTTACGCGCTGATCTTGAGAATACCTTGTTCACGGCAAGTTTTTGAGCATAACAATATTCAGCGCGTTGCTTGAGGGATTCACCTGATGCACCAACCCCTCGGGCAGCACGTTCTTGTTGAAGCCAATGCTCTGGGTCCATCAGTTCCTTCTCAGTCGTGGCATGAGCGAAAACAGTCACCCATGCCACTAAAAACAGAGTTCCTATGATCAATAATATTTGACCCTTGATCATCAAAATTTACCAAATATCGTATTCTTTCAAAATGCGTTCAATTTGGCTGCTCGAAAAGAAATTTCCGCACCCATACAGCACACTGCCAGCATTGGCTTTTGGGTCGTCCCCATGAATATATTTTTGCATTTTGGTGTAAGATTTCTCTTTATAACGCTTTTGTTTTTCCTGAATTTCATTTTTATCCTGATCGGATACATTCTTGATAACGAGGTCTACATACCGTTGGAACGTGGCTTGAGCATCCTGATATGATTCAATTGTCGCGGGGTCATTTTCGGCTTCATATTTTTCATTTTCTGCTGCGGCAAAAGCACCAATACATTCTGCTGCATCATTAAGACGACCCCTTGTGTCAGCATCATATATGATTTTTATTCTCGCCTTACCTTGCGGTGAATTTTGGCTTTTGACAGAATAGCCACGAACACGATCACCACAATCAGTCAACCATTGTCCGCTGTTGAAGTAGTCATTGAAATAATTGGGTTTGGCATAGGCAAGATTAACGGACTGAGCCATGAAAGTTCCCAAGTCCGAGTTCACTCGTGAAGCCGACTGGACTTGTGAAAATGCAGTGGTTTTTGGTACACCCATGCTACGCAACCTGATGATATTCGGGATAAGTTTTGAGTAGTTTTGGCACAACATTTCGGCTTGGTCTGCTGCTGCATAATTTCCGAACGAACTCAAGCCCACGAATAAACAGGCGACCCAAACATATTTAAATTTTTTCATTAGTTCACCTTCCTTGAAAAGACAACTTTGCAACCCGGGTTCTGACGTTCCGCCGCTTTTACTGCATAATTTACAGCAGCCGCACTGATCACGACTTCACGTGGGGCTTCACCACGACAATAGATGTTAAGCAAGTAATCTCCTGCATGTGCGGCATTTGAGCCGAATATTCCCGCCAGCACCAAACCAGCGGCCCAAATCATTTTCATATGAACTTCCCCTTTTTATATACGAACCAATATTACGACGAATTAAAACGTAATATTACAACAATAAACAGAAACGTAAAATTAGGTCAATAGCATAGGCCGGAAAGTTGCGGCAAAGTAGCCGCATTATGACTGAAATTGCAGAACATATTGGCCGCAGGATAAAAGCACTCCGTGAGGCACAGGGGATAACCCAGCACCAATTGGCGAAACATATTGGGAAATCGGTTGAGACAATTTCCAATATCGAACGCGCCAAAGTGACACCGGGATTGAATACACTTGTCATCTTCGCAGAAAAACTGAACTGCCAAGTCCGTGACTTTCTGGATAATTACGACGTTGATCTTCCCACAGCACAACTCACTGCTGACCAGCAAAAGATCATGAATGCGCTCAAACTACTGGATGAAAACGACACAGCCATTTTGGCCGGGTTAGTTGATGTATTGGAAAAACGTCAGAAAAAATAATTACTTTTCCGTGTAAATATGGAAAATACAATAGTTGTATGTTAGCCTCCATCAATCACATGGAGATTAATAATGACGCATGATTTTCGTCGGATAGAAATCGTTAGAGATGTTGACGCAGATGACTATTATTTTGCCGATGCTATTCTTGACCGCCTGTCTGGACAGGAAATCAGCGATCTTAAAACAGAACTTCTACAGCGAAAAGAATCTGATAGACCAAAGTATCGCTGCCCCCATTGTTCAACACCATTATTTGTGCGTTACCGCCCTGTTCATGCAGTAAACGGTAAAGATGCTCTGTTCTATCATCATGCAGAACCAGAAAAGGGGTGTCCGTGGAAAAATGATGTAGGGCAAAACCCGTCTGATGTAAATGCATTGAAATTTAATGGCCGACAGGAAGGTGAACGTCATAAGTCCCTTAAAACAGCACTATATGAAGCCGTCTGTAATGACAAAACCTTTGAAAAAACGGACAATGACAAACGAGCCATTTATAAAGACGGGAAATGGCGTAAACCTGATGTTTCCGCAACGCGCAATGACCAAATGGTGGCCTTTGATGTGCAACTTGCAACGACCCATTTACAGGATATTCGAGGGCGCGAAGAATTCTATAAGAAACATGGCATAAGTTATGTCTGGATTTTAGATGCAGATGAAGAGACTTTAAGGAAAGCATCGTTCCAATATATCTATTGGGCCAATGATGGGCAGTTTTTTACATTCGATGATAAAGCGAAGAAAGTTTCCACGGAAACATCGGAACTCCATTTAACCGGTGTTTACGCAGATCGGACATTTGTTCCGAATGGTTTAGGCATTAAATGGCGAAAGGAGACTATTCCCGTTTCAAAAATTATATGGGAGACGGAAAATCTACGTCCTAAACTTCCTATTCCTTCGTTCAATGAACGCGCCGAAGAATTTGTTAATCGCCATTTTTTTGATGACCGAAAGCATTTCATAAACAAACTTCGCGAAGACCCACATTTAAATGCGGATATAAGGGAATTGGAAGGCTATTGGGATAGTATGGCTGCGCAATTGAACGCATCACAATGGAGAACGCTGTACCAAGAAAAAGCGATTGACAAAGTGTTGAGCAAACTTTTTTCCATCGCTGCTGGGAAAATTATTCACACAACCAAATTAACAAACCTTATTGCGGTCATGAATAGTCTACTTCAACTCCGCAGCAGCGGTTGGTGGTTGCCCCTTATAGAACGTGTTTGCACGGCTTATGGTGAAGAGCAGCAATCATTATTGCGTCATCCACCATTTATAAAACAACTGAATGAAAAACGAAAAGAAAGTCGCCAAAACTGTGAAGTTGAATGTGGCGATATGTTTGAAGTGATTTTTCCAAAGATTGCTTTTTCACGCGCATCAATCAATGATGATGACGTGATGGAATAAAGGGGAAGTTCCGATTTTTGATACGGTTAAAAAGGTCGTAGACCGCGAAATTCGCAAACACCATAAATTTAACGGTTTGGTGAAAGCGCATCGTATGCCTTTCGGGCGCAGGATTTTACGTTGGTTTCTGCACTCATGGAAGACAACACTTCTGCTGGTTTCGCTTGTTTATCTCGCCACATATTTTCTTGGTGAACGGTGCCTTTTTCAATTTGCCGCTTTTGAATCCTCGCACGACCACAGTGTACTTAGCGACCTCAACCTGTATCTTTTGTCCACACAAGCGGCAATCGTCAGCGTGATTTATGCCATTTCCATCGCCTTGATTACAATTGTGTATCAAAACAATCCTGCACGAAACACATGGGTGAATGTTTTCTTTGCGGAAACTGAGGTAAGAGCCTTGAGTTTCCTTGGGTTGCTATTCATTGGTTTTACCGCGCTTGAAGGGTTTTGGTTAGATCGAGTGAATGCTGAAACATTCACTGTCATGACGTTTCTGAACGTTGTTTGGTTTGTCGCCAATATATTCGGGTGTGGCTTTTTCCTCTATAAAGCCGCCAAGTTCTTATTGCCATCTCAACGGGTGGGATTGCTCAAAAGTTACACCGCAAATGATTTGTGGTTATCTGAGACGAAAGAAGTGCTTAAAGACCATTATTGGCAGAACTCTTGCGAATTAGGTTATTTACCCAAGGGTAAGGACGGTGTTGATTTTTGGCTTGGCCGCCATTGGTTTGACCGTGGTGAGATTGCCGTTTCACGAACTTTCTCGCGAGGAAAAAAATTGGTTGATGTCCGCTTATGGTTACTTCGACCCGTCTTCAAATCACTACTCAAGCAAGAAGGTAATCCAAATTATATTCCGGATGACGAATTTACACATAATGAACTTACACCAAACTACATCATTTTCCCTGTTTCCGTTGGGGAGGTTTATCCCGAAAATGGTGATGTCAATGAACAGATTGAACTCTGTAATATTTCCAGAAAAGATAATAAACCAACATGTGTGATTGAATGGAAAGAATTTTTTATTAAAAACGCATTCGTATTCAAAAACGAAGAATGGCATCCTCATAAATCTTCTTGCGCAACAATGCTGTCTGATCTGGCCGAAGTGTGCATTGACGCGATTAAACGTGACAATGAAGCCGATTTTAAAGAGGCACGTAAAACACTTATAGATCAACTTGAGTTCTTGTTGGCATTGTCTGTCACGGAAAGTACGAATGACGAAATCTGGAATGTCATGGTCATTAATGATGACTGGATGTATTCGTTGCGAACGTTAATGCGTATTACGACAGAAAAGATTCACCAAAATCCATTTTATGCAGAACGCATGATGAGTGGCATTTCCAACCTACTCTGGTCTGTTGGACCTAAACTTAACATGAGATCGTATCAAACTGTTATGTGGCTACCGTCTTACATGATTTACGTCTTAAATCTGGATTGGTCCCATCGACAAATGAAGTATATGTCAAACAGCGGCAACCCGTTGAGTGGCATTTGGTTGCCACAACCAGACCGTAGCGACTTTTATGGTGCATTACGTGGGTTAATTGGACAATGGGAACATTTAACTCGAACAATTCACACTCGCCGTGGCGGCCCCCAGTTGGCTACTGAATGGGATTGGCGTTCTCGTGAGAGTTGCTTACGCACTGTCTATTTGGAACGCAATGGGCAATTTATTGTTGAAAGTGTCCAAGTCGGAAACATTGATGGAGCCAATTGGAGCATCGATACTTTCCTTCAATTTATTGATCGAATTTCATTAGAAATGGACGACAATTATTACTTGTCGCCAAATGAAAGTAATGAAATCAATACAGCACTTATCCAAGACCGTGATCACTATCAGCGGTGGTATCACGATAATAAAGAAAAGCACTATCTAACGCACTACGATAGCGACGATATTGCCGATGGCGTTGCCTACTATGCTTTTTGTAATAGGTGGGTCGATACGGCATTGGCTACAATATTGGTCCTTATAGATTGGACACTTTATCCAAAGCCTGACCGAGACGTTGACTTTGAAAACGATCATGTCCTCTCCATTGAAGCTGTAAAGCGTATTGTACATCTGATCCCAGAAGACAAAAAGGATGTACGAATCAATTATCGTTCGGTGCCAATGACAGGTGGGGTTTTGTTTTCGGAACCAAGAGAGATATTTAATTGCCTTCTTCGGATTTTCGCAACAGGCAACCGTTGGTCCGAAAGTTCCTACTATGCCGAAATCTCGAAATACATAGAAAAGTTATGCCAGATGCAGGAAACAGATCGCGTTACGGGACGGGTTTATTCGGGGTATGGTGGTGATCTGGATGTAGAAGCATTTAAAGGCTCTATTGGTGTTCTGTTGCTTTGTTCCATACCAGATAAGCCGGATGAATATTATCAAGTTTTGCCAGAACAATGGGTGATCGAACACGCTGGTGAAAAC
>JABXIC010000226.1 GCA_013373265.1 Methylocystaceae bacterium
AGACGTTGTCCGGCATTGCCACGTCCGATAATTCCAATTTATTGATTCGGGCCGGGGATGTGTGTTTGAAAGAACGCCGTCGTTTGGTTTTGATGGTGCGCGAAACCCCGTTACATAAAGGCCATCTGGAATTAATGGCGAAATGTGCTGATTTGGGCGCGACCATTTTGCCCCCTGTCCCTGCTTTTTACCATCAACCCAAAACCGTGCTGGATATCATCCATCAAAGTATCGGTAAGGCGTTGGACCAGTTTGATATCGAACATAATCTGTTTGAACGCTGGAAAGGGGTCTAAGAGTGGCCTTGGCATTTCTACCGCTGCGGCTGAGTGCCTTTTACATTTCTATTTTTTTTGTTATCGGCTGCATGATGCCTTTTTGGCCGGTCTGGCTGCAAGCGCGTGGGATGAATGGGGCGGAAATTGGCCTGCTGACGGCTGTTCCCGTCTTGGGGAAAATGATCTTTTCGCCGTTGTTTGCCAGTTTGGGGGACAAGCTGGGTGAGCGCAAACGTCTGATGCTTTTTTTCATCGGGGTGTCTTTTATCTTCTTTGGACTTTTCTATTGGGTGAACGGTTTTTTTGCCTTGTTTATCATTTCCATATTGTATGGCATGAGCTGGGCACCGATTATGTCGTTTGGCGATAACCTGACTTTACTCAGTACCCGCGATACTACGATTCAATATGGCCGTTTGCGATTGTGGGGGTCTCTCAGCTTTATCATGATGTCCTTCGGTTTTGGCTTTGTGTTGGAAGTGACGAATGAACAAATGGTATTTTGGACCATTTTGGCGGCTATTTTTCTGACATTCGTTGCCACCTGTGGCCTGCCGGATTTGCGGGTGCAACCGCTGGCGCGTGCCCGCAAACCCATACGAACACTTTTAAAAGATAACGGCTTTCGTTTGTTTATGGTGAGCGTTGCCTGCATTCATGGCAGCCATGCGCTTTATTATGCTTTTGCTACAATCCATTGGCGATCTTTGGGTTATAGTGATGCGTTGATCGGCTTTTTATGGGCAGAAGCCGTGGCTGCTGAAGTGATCTTTTTTATTTTCGGGGGCCGAATCGGTGCTCGATTCGCCGCTTCAGGTTTGTTGATCTTAGCGGCTTTCAGTGCAGTCCTGCGCTGGACTTTGATGGCCTTTGATCCGAATATCTATATTTTGTTGGTGATACAAAGTGCCCATGCTTTTACTTTTGGGGCGATGCATTTGGGGGCGATGCATTTTATGAGTCGCGCAGTATCTCTAGACCTATCGGCAACTGCGCAAAGTTTGTACGGTGCTTCTGCCTTTGGTGTCGGTGCCGGGATGTCCTTGGTTTTTGTCGGATATTTTTATGAAGCGTTTGGGGCGCAGGCCTTTTTTATAATGACTCTGTTGGCCATTGGTGGCACCCTTGCTGCCTTCGCCCTAAAGCGATTTGAAAAGCGCGTTGAAGACCTGCGCTAGAACAAACTGAAAGTTCTCTAATATGAACACACCGCACCGCCGCAAAGAGTGGCTGGAGTTTAAAGATTGGTGTGGGCAGAGAAAACTTAAACCATTTCCTGCTCATGCATGGACCGTGTCGGCTTATGTCTTGTGGTTAGAAGCCAACCGACGTTACCGCACGCTTCACAAAAGACTAGATGTGATTGCGCGCGTCCATATGCGTGCTTGCGTGCATTCACCGACAGAAGACAAAGTGGTCGAACGCACTTTGGCGGCACTGGAAAAACGCCGCTTAGCTGGTCCGCATAAATCTTTTGATGGGGTTGATTTGTTGCAGCCGAAGAAAAGCAAAGTGCGGGTTGAAGAAAAAAGCAAAAAACGCCGTTTGCGCCAAACACCGGTTTTGGTCTCAAAGCGTCCGCAAGCTGATCTTTAGAGTTTGCCGAGTAAAAAGGCCCCAAGCAAAAGCCAGCCAAACCATCTGTTGGCTTTAAACAGTGTTAAACAAACTGTTGGATTGTGAATGTCCAGCTTGAGGATTTGCCAGAGTAAATGCGCCGCTGGCGCTGTGAGGCCAATATAAAAAGGCCAGTTTAAGCCAGCCAATGTGCCGCCCAATGCAATCAAACCAAGGGTCAGCCCATAGAATACCCAGAGGGCGGGTTTTGTCTTGTCACCCAAGCGTAAGGCAGCGGATTTAATGCCGACCAGTTCGTCATCTTCTTTATCCTGGTGAGCGTAGATGGTGTCGTAGCCCAAGGTCCAGAATAATCCGGCCACATAGATACAGATCGCGGGCAACCCTACTTCCCCGGTGACGGCAGCCCATCCCACCAAGGCCCCCCAGTTGAAAGTGAGCCCAAGGATGGCTTGTGGCCAATAGGTCCAGCGTTTGCAAAATGGATAGATAAAGACAAGGGCCAGAGAGGCGATGCCTAAAAAGACAGTAAATTGATTGAATTGGAGTAAAATCACCAAGCCACAGAGGCAAAGCAGACCTATAAACAGGGCGGCCTGCTTGGGGGTGACGTCCCCATTGGGGATAGGGCGTGTCGCTGTGCGCGCGACAAGGCCATCATAATTACGGTCTGCCAGATCGTTCATCACACAGCCAGCCCCGCGCATGATGAAGGCACCAATAGCAAACAGCAGGGCAAAATAGAGATTGGGCCAGTTCTCAGCAGCCATGGTCAGCGACCACCAGCAAGGAAACAACAGCAGCCATGTCCCGATGGGACGATCAGCACGCATTAATATTAAATAGGGTTGGATCGGGCGCGGCATGCGCGATATCCACCCCTGATAAACGATATCTGGTTTTGACATGATCTTGTTTTGCATCATGTAGCGTATTTACACGATTTTATTTTGTGAATGAACTATAAAGTCTCTCAAATGATTGAAAGAATCATTTCAACCATGTAATTTTAGTGCGTTTTTTATTTCAGGAAATCCATTTGATGATACGTGCTTTTGTTTTTTTGCTCTTTATTTTGGTTTGGGGCGTAACACAAAGCCGTGCAACAGAAGTCAATATTAAAGTCGGTTTTTCTTACTTCCCCCCGTGGCAATTATCCAAAAATGAACAATTTAAGGGCGGGATTGATAAGCTGGTTCTGGATGCGTTGATTGCAGAAATGGCAAAGACGCATCAGATCGTTATTACACCCAGTTTTTATTATTGCCCCCTGAAAAGATGTTTGGCCATGCTTGAAGCGGGGGCACTTGATCTTAAAACGGCGTTATTGCGCCGTGCAGATAGAGAAACATATCTGCATTATATTGAACCGACCTATCAGGAATTTGTAAATCAGGCTGTGTATGTGCATCCGCATCAGGCGAGGTTGATCAATAATTATGAAGATTTAACTTCTTTGAGGATTGGTGTCTCCCGTGCTGCTAAAAATTTTAAACGTTTTGATCAAGATGATCGTATTCAAAAAATTGAAACGCGTGGTACATTTAACGGGTTGAAAATGTTGAAGGCTGGACGCTTTGATGCTTTTTTAGGGACAGAATTGGTGGTCGATTATATATTAGCGATTAGACCAGAATTTGAGGGCATCAAAAAATCAGGTTTTGTTAAAGTTGAAAGAAATCCCGGTTATTTTGTCATGTCGAAAAAGTCGGTTTTGATGTCCTATCAGGAAGAATTGAACCAATCTATGAAAAAAATTGTGGGAAATGGGGTTGTCGGGAAGGCCGTTTCACAAGTATTTAAAGCCCACTAACTGTTTGTAGCCGGGAAGATTTTATGAGCACTGCGCCGCGCCTTTTTGTTTCTATCCCTTTATGTGAGGGACAAGCTGTCGAATTATCGGCTGAGCAGGCGCATTATCTCAATAATGTTATGCGCAAAGCTGTGGGCGATGATCTTTTATTATTTAACGGTCAAGACGGGGAATGGGCCGGCGTGATTGCACAAGCACGCAAGAAAGTCTGTATTGTGAATGTGACCCATAAAACACGTGAGCAGGATGTGTGCCCGGATATTCATCTTGTTTTTGCCCCGATTAAAAAGCAGCGCCTTGATTTCATCATTGAAAAGGCGACCGAATTGGGAGTAGCGGCTTTGCGCCCCGTCATCACGCGGCGCACCATCGTTTCAAAGATCAGAATAGATCGTCTGGAAGCCCAAGCGATTGAAGCGGCGGAACAATGTGAACGACTTCACATTCCCGTTGTGCAAGACAGCGTATCAATAGAACAATTGGTGGCTGACTGGTCCGAAGACCGTACTTTATTTGTCTTGGATGAACGCGGAGGGGCACAGCCGATCAATCAGGCCTTGAATGAAAATAAATCACAGACCTGTGCCATATTGACAGGTCCGGAAGGAGGTTTTGATCCATCAGAGCTTGACCTTTTGGATAAAGTAAAGAATGTTGTGCGCATCAGTGTGGGACCGCGTATATTGCGTGCCGATACGGCTGCACTCGCTGCCATCAGTTGTTGGCAATCGGTGGTCGGGGACTGGCAAATGCCACTTCGCGACAGATTTGGAGATGAATAAACAATGGGCAATTCCAGCCAAATAATAGAAAACAAAAGTCAATTGGTGGACTACATTGCCAGCGGCTCTAAACCTAAATCCGATTGGCGCATCGGTACGGAACATGAAAAATTTGCTTTTTGTACCAAAAGCTTAAAGACGCTTCCCTATGAAGGGGAAAAAAGCGTGCGTGCGCTTTTGGAAGATATGTCCCGTTTTGATGAATGGACACCCGTTTATGAAGCAGGCAACATCATTGCCTTAAAAGGCACAGATGGATCGTCTGTGACGCTGGAACCGGGCGGACAGGTTGAACTGTCCGGGGCACCTTTGGAAAACATCCACCAGACCTG
>JABXIC010000022.1 GCA_013373265.1 Methylocystaceae bacterium
ATTTGGGCATCAATGATGGCCTGTTGCGTTTGTCGGTTGGTTTGGAAGATGCCGATGATTTAAAAGAGGATTTGGCACAGGCTTCCAAGGCTGTTTTTGGATAAAATGCTGCATTGCACAAAAAATTAACAAATAAGGAAAATTTTCTGTTATAATATTCTATAAATGAATGTTTAGAAAGTTTGCCCCATGTTTGAAGAAACTTTAAATGCATTGGGCCTGTCATCGTCCCGGCATAAGCAACTGAACCTCGCGCTGCAAGGCGGCGGGGCGCATGGGGCTTATACATGGGGTGTGCTTGACCGTTTATTGGAAGATGACTTTCTAACCATTGATACCATCAGCGGCACAAGTGCGGGCGCTGTTAATGCGGTTGCTTTGGCGCAAGGGTATATGGATGATGGCGCTGTGGGTGCACGTGCACGGTTGGAGTCTGTTTGGAAAGCGATTTCCAAAGCAGGTGATTTTGTGTCCATGCCACAAACGCCGAGTCAGATGATGACGATGGCCATGAATGGGATTTTTTCTTCATTCGATCATAACCCGCTGGATTACGACCCTTTGCGTGACATTTTGCGCAACCAAATTGATTTTGATGCCTTGCGCCGACAAAGTACCATTGGCATTTATGTTGCTGCCACACAGGTTTCAAACGGTAACGCGCGGATTTTCACTACGGATGAATTAACACTGGAAGCGGTCCTGGCATCCAGTTGTTTACCGTTTTTCTCAAAATCAGTACTGATTGATGGCGAACCCTATTGGGATGGCGGTTTTTCAGCCAATCCGGCTTTGCGTCCGGTGATCTGGAATTCCAACACCAATGATACACTGTTGGTGCAAATCAGCCCATTGGATGATTATCAATTGCCGTCACATATTGGCGGGGTGCGAACCCATTTAAACCATTTGTCTTTTTCCCAATCCCTGCGTCGTGAGATTGAATTGATCGAAGAAGGGCGCGAGGTGTCGCGTTCCGGCATCGCCTTTGGTGAAAAAGCCAGACGGCTGTCACGTCATCGTTTTCATTTGATTGATGGATCAACGGTCACGGCAAAGTTAAACCCCGGCAGTGAAATGACCCCCAATTGGAAGATGCTGAGTGAACTCTTTGAAAATGGACGTAAAGGCGCAGAAGAGTTTCTATCAGGTCATCGCGAAGAAATCGGTCATCACTCCAGTGTGGACCTGAAAAAACATTTCAAGCTTTAATGTGCTTTATGAATGGTCTGATTTTTTTGTGGGGATAAGTCCTTTCGGCTTCCTCCTGCAAGAATTAGGGTTACGCCCAAACCCGTTACGATGGCGGTTGTTATTTCATCGAAACCAGCCGTTTCCTGTAAAATAACAAAGCTCAATATCAGCGTGAGAAGGGGGATGAGTCCCGGAAGCGATGCCCCGATAATCGGCCCGAGAAGTTCGACAGAACGATTAAATGCAAAAACGGCGATGATACTGACGAGCATCCCTTGAAAACCCATCTGTAACAGGATGTCGGATATGGGCGTGGTGGAAATTTGTTGAGGCAGAGCAAAAATATATATTGGCAGATAGATTAATGCTGAGCCGACGACGACAATTGATGTTGCGTGAAGTGCGGGGATAGGGGTTTTGCGTAATGTTATGGCGTAAATTGCCCACATGATGCCTGTGAGGATCAAAATGGCGTGGCCTTCTGTAAAACTGTTAGGTTGATGAAAAATAGAAAAAAGCAGTCCGGCACCAATAAGCACCATACCCGTGAGCCGGATGGGACCAATCCGATCTTTGAAAACAGTGGCGCCGATCAATACACTGCTGGCCGCCATGATACCGGGGTTGAGTGCCCCGGCTGCTGAAGCGGGAGCAGTTTTTAAGGCTAAGGAAATCAGGATGACATAGGGGGCGCCGAAACCACAAACTAACAACGTAACGCCAGTTATGCCAAGGCGTGAAAAAGAAAAGCCTTTTTTGATGATGATCGGGCATAAACACACAGCGGCTGTCCCAAAACGCAGTGCCGTGAGGTCATAAGCGTTTAGATTTGTGGTTATGCCAAATCGCAATAAAACGAATGAACAGGACCAGATAAATACAGCTGTAACGGCCCATAAAAGCCCGTGTGTATAATTTTTATGATTTTCCGTCATATGCATTTCTCCTTTAATGGAGGAAGATAGATTTTGCATATGGTTTAGAAAAACGATATCTTCTGGACTTATGAAACAGATTTTCTCAACCATTGACCCAGATGAGGGGCAGTCCCCGCTCAATAGAACCTTTAATCTGGACGCGTTACGAAGCTTTGTCGCGATCTGTGAGACGGGCACCTTTCGCCGGGCAGCCTCACGTGTACATCGTTCACCTTCTGCAATCAGTTTACAAATCGCCAAACTGGAAGAACAGGTCGGGGCAAAATTAATGACCCGTGATGCGCGCCATATCAGGCTGAGCGAACAAGGGGAGCTCTTGTTACGTTATGCAAGGCGACTTTTGGGGATCAGTGACGAGGCGATGGCGCTTTTTCAGGGATCCCCGTTAAGTGGTCACCTCAGGTTGGCGGCACCGCAAGATCTTGGTGTGTCGCTCGTACCGGGCATTTTGCAAAAACTGGCGGTGCGGCATCCTGCCATTGTTGTTGAGGTTCGATTGGGCGCCAGTGACATGGTGCAGAACATGTTTGCAAAAGGCGAGGTTAATGTCGCTTTGTTTAATGAAGTGACGGATCCTTCATTGAAAGTGCTCGATTTATTTTCCGAGCCCCTGGTCTGGTTGATGCGCGAGGGTGGACGGGCAATTGAACGTACACCTTTGCCTCTCGCGACGGCATCAATCGGGTGTGCCTGGAGAGATGCGGCCTTACAGGCGCTTGAGGATCATAATAAACCTTATCGGGTCGCCTATTACAGTGATACCTCAATGGGCCAGATTGCCGCTTTGCGGGCTGATCTGGCCATCGCTGCTTTACCCAAGTCATTGGTCAATGCAGAATTGATTGAAGTCCCAAAGGATTATCTGCTGCCGGCGCTTCCCAAGACACATATTTACTTGGCTGATGATGGGAGCAATTTGGCCCAAGCACTCAGTGCGGTGTTTACAGCAGGTTAAACAGGTGAGGTGTGATTTAATTATCCCTGTATCCAAGGCAGTCCATCGGCTTTCCAGCCGTTGATGGTGCCGCGATGGTTCTGTTCATTTTTATCGCCTTCAAAACCACCGCTAATGTTGTAACAGGTCTTATAGCCTTTTTCCGTCAGCATCATGGCGGCATGTCTAGAGCGCACACCAGAACGGCACAATAACAATAAGGTGGCGTCTTTGTTTTCAATATGCATGGCGATATCGCCCAGAAAGTCACCGTTGGGCATACCATTGGGGAAAAGAGTCCATTCCACAGTGATCGGTTGTTTTTCCAAAGGGGATAAATCAACCTGTCCAACCCATGCCCATTCTGCTTGAGTGCGTACATCGACAAGAAACGTGTTTTCTTGTTTTTCTAACATGTCCCAAGCCTGTTGGGGGGTAATATCACCTGCGTAAAATTCACTCATTATGATTTCCTCCGATTGTTTATCTCTTTTGCTTTACAGATATAGTGCTTTTCGTCAGACTGAAAAGAAAAAAGATTCAATTAGGGGCGGAAGTGATGGAATTAAATCTTTCTTATGGTCTTGTATTTGAAGACTTATATTGCCGTGACGGATTGATCAAGATTGATCAGGAATTTCTGAAGTTTCTGGAGCAAGAGCGTCCCGCCTTGCATGAAAGGTTACAAGCCGCACGTAACGCGCCTGAGGTCTTGAGCCGCCTTGAACGATCCGGTTTGCTTTTATCGATTGCGCCGAGCTTTGATCATTTTATTGCCGGGCTTTTTAATATCACGGACCTGCATCAAAAAGAACAAGCCGCCCATATTTCTTTTGACGCCTATATTGAATGTCGGCGTAAATTTATTCAACGCAAAGCCATTAAAGCGTATGACGCAGAAGAGGCGCAGAGTTTTGATGGGGTGGCGTTGGAAAAACAATTGGGGGGACCGTTTGATGATCTGGTCTTTGCCCAAAAAGTGATGGACTGGCTGGAAGATGAAGAGGCAAACGCCCATGCACTCGATCTGGCAACCCGCTATGCCGCTTGGGCCTTTCACACTCAAGCTTTCCCGGAAAGTAAGTTATTTTGGGCCGCTGATAAAACCGATTATGACCGATTGGTGGCGTGTGATCATGAGACAGAGGGGCGTTATTATAATGATCCTGTCCATCTGGATGCACGCGTTGGCTTTTCGTTGACGGATCGAGGCTGTGGCCGCACGGAAGCCATGGCGGAAGCCTCTTATTGTGTGCATTGTCATGAACGCAACCGTGATTCCTGTTCTCAAGGGCTGTTTATTAAAAAGACTGATAAAGTTGATAAAAACCCGCTGGGTGTTGCGTTGAACGGTTGCCCGTTGGATGAAATGATTTCGGAAATGCATGTGGCGAAACTGGGCGGTAATTTCATTTCTGCCGTTGCCATTGCCTGTGTCGATAACCCGATGATGGCAGGCACTGGCCATCGCATTTGCAATGACTGTATGACCGCCTGTATTTATCAAAAGCAGGAAACCGTGGAAATCCCGCAGGCTGAAACCCGCATCTTAAAAGACGTGCTGGCGTTGCCGTGGGGATTTGAAATTTATAGTTTACTGACGCGTTGGAACCCGCTGAATATTGAGCGTCCCATCGTCTTGCCCGATAGTGGGCGCAAAGTGCTGGTCGTGGGGTTGGGCCCGGCAGGGTACACTCTAGCACATCATTTGATGAATGACGGTCATCAGGTGGTTGCCATTGATGGGTTGAAAATAGAACCGCTGCCGGGTGATCTCTGTGGGGTGGATGAAAAAGGTGGACGCACGGCATTTACGCCGATTTATCATCTGGAAAGCCTGTATGAAGATTTGAATGATCGGGTGATGGCGGGGTTTGGCGGTGTGGCAGAATATGGCATCACCGTGCGTTGGGATAAAAATTTCCTGAAAATCATCCGGCTTTTATTAGAACGCCGTGAGGCTTTCACCATGTTTGGCGGGGTACGTTTTGGCGGTACCATCACGCCCAAAGATGCATTTGAAATGGGCTTTGACCATATTGCGCTTTGTGCCGGTGCCGGCGCGCCCACGGTGTTGGATATCCCCAACAATCTAGCCCCCGGTGTGCGACAAGCCTCTGACTTTTTGATGGGGTTGCAATTGGGGGGCGCGGCACGTGCCAACAGTATTGCCAACCTGCATTTGCGCTTGCCTGTTGTTGTGGTTGGTGGTGGCCTGACCGCGATAGATGCCTGTACGGAAAGTCTGGCATATTATCCGGTGCAGGTGGAAAAGTTCTTGTCGCGCTACGAAGTTTTATGCGCTGAACAAGGTGAAGATACGGTGCGCCTGAACTGGAGCCCACAAGACGCAGAAGTCGCAGAAGAATTTATCACCCATGCCAGAGCCATTCGCGCAGAAAAAGAGAAAGAAAATCCCAATGTTTTGGGCCTGCTGCAAAGTTGGGGTGGGGCGCAAATTGCGTATCGTCGTCGTTTGCAGGATGCGCCAAGTTATCGCTTAAATGCCGATGAAGTCACTTATGCCCTGAAAGAAGGGATCGTGATACATGAACTCTTGTCCCCTGTGGCGGTTGAAGTTGATGCTTATGGGCATGCCAGCGGGTTGCGGTTGGAAAAACAACATCGTAATGAAGATGGGCGCTTAAGCGGGACGGGCGAAGAAATTGTCATGCCTGCACGTACCATCATTGTGGCGGCAGGGACCAAACCCAATACGGTTTTGGCGCGTGAATGTCCGGAAATTGGTCTGGAACTGGATGGTAAATATTATCGTGCCTTGGACCAAGACGGTACGGCGGTACAACCGGAATGGTCACCAAAACCCAAAGAGGCACATGTCTTGGCACACATTGAGGGGGATGGGCGGGCCATCAGTTATTTTGGTGATTTGCATCCGTCTTTTGCCGGGAATGTGGTCAGTGCGATGGCCAGTGCCAAACGGGGGTATCCAACTATCAGTCAGATGATGGCGAAATTACCACCAAATCCGCGTGATGGGCATGCATTGGTGGCAAAAATGAATGAAGAGCTGCGGGCAACGGTGGTGGAAGTCATTCGATTAACCCCAACCATTGTCGAAGTTGTTATTCAGGCCCCGGCGGCTGCGCGTAAGTTCCAACCCGGTCAGTTCTATCGTTTGCAGAATTTTGAAAATCATGCGTTACGCGGACCGGATGGCACATTCTTGGGGATGGAAGGCTTGGCCCTAACCGGGGCTCATGTAGATGTTGATCTTGGTCTGATTTCTTTGATCGTGTTGGAAATGGGCGGCTCCTCCAACCTGTGTGCTCATTTGACCCCTGGGGAACCCGTGATCCTCATGGGGCCAACCGGGGCGCCAACGGAAATTGCAGAAGGTGAAACGGTCTTGCTTGCCGGGGGTGGCTTGGGCAATGCGGTGTTGTTTTCTATCGGTCAAGCCATGCGTGCACGCGGCAATAAGGTTCTATATTTTGCGGCTTATAAAGGGTTGCTTGATCGTTATCATATTGAAAATATAGAAAAAGCAGCTGATACCATCGTCTGGTGCTGTGATGAAGCACCGGGGTTTGAACCGGGGCGTACTGGGGATTATAGCTTTGTTGGTAATGTGGTGCAGGCGATGAAGGCCTATCATGACGGTGCATTCGGCGAGACAACGATTGCGCTGGGGGATGTGGACCGGATCATCGCCATTGGGTCTGACATGATGATGCGTGCGGTGGGGCAAGCCCGCCATGATATTTTAAAAGGCGTCTTTAAAGACCATCATATGGCGATTGGATCAATCAATTCTCCCATGCAATGTATGTTGAAAGAAATCTGCGCTCAATGTCTGCAAAAACATATTGATCCCAAAACAGGGGAGGAAAAGATCGTCTTTTCCTGTTTTAATCAAGATCAGGAACTGGATCGGGTATCGTTTGATGTGTTGCGCGGACGATTGGGGCAAAACAGTTTGCAGGAAAAACTGACAGCCCTTTGGATTGCACGCAACCTTCAATCTAATGAGGTCTGACTCCTAGATAAAATGGTTTACACGCGCCTGTGAATGATTGTGAACTGCGTTTTGCATTTTATATGGTTATAGTTTAAAATAATATGACCGCTAGAAATTGCAAGGTTGCACTATGATCAATGCAAAATTATTTACAAAAATAAAAATCGTGAATCGGATGATGCAGTGCCGTTTGTGCCGTCATGTTACCGGGGCTGTGTTTGTGTCAATTTTATTAGTAGAATCTGCCATTTTGATTTTTTCCGTCAATAGCTTTGAACGCGACCTCTTGTCGGAAGTGGAACGCGAAGGCTTAGCCGTTGTGCGCGCGTGGTTGCAAATCAGCGGCGATGACCCGATTAAATTAAATCGTATGTCGCCCATGATCGGTGAAGGTTCTGTTCTCTTGACGGCAGAAGTTTATGATCAAACCGGTAATGAAATCGCCTATCTTGCCCATAATACGATTCGTGCCCCAGATATTGATACGTTTAAAGTGACATGGTCTGAAAACAAGCTGGGTTTTCCTTTAACTGTGGTGGCAACGCTGGATAGAACCGAGGTGCCGATCGAAATAAACGCTTTTATCTGGCGGATTATTGGATTGGTTTTGTTGCTCTCGTTTTTTGTTACGATTGTGACCATGATTATCCTGGAACGCTTTATGTTGGCGCCCATTCGTACCATTCGTGACAGGATGAATGATGCCGGTGTCGATCTCGCCCACCCAGAAAGATATAAAATTGATTATACCCGCGATAATGAGCTGGGTGATGTTGCGGTTTCTTATAATAGTCTGTTGGGACGTTTGGCGGCGGCCTTTTCGGAAATTCGTATCCAGCAAGATACATTGCTGCGCAATAATGAAAAATTGGAAATGGATGTTTCAGCGCGCACGCGCGAACTTAAAGCCGTTGTTCAGGACTTGCGCCGCGAAGCAGTAGAACGCGAACGCGCAGAAAAAGCCTTGGATGCCAGCCAAGGGGCCTTATCTTCGCAAGAATTAAAGAAGATCGCTTATACCGATACACTCACAGGTTTGGCAAATCGTGACTTGTTTATGGACCGTTGTAATCAGGTTTTAAAACAAATCAAGCGCACCGACATGCAAGCCGCCGTTCATTTGATTGACCTTGACGGGTTTAACGTGATTAACCAGAGCTACGGCCAAAGTGGCGGGGATACGGTGTTACAAACCATGGCTGATCGTTTGGGGGAATTGGTGCGTGAAACCGATACGTTGGCGCGTCTCAGTGCGGATGAATTTGCTGTAATTCAGCTCAATGCAGAAGATTCTGATGCTGCTGCAATTTTGGCAGAACGCATGACCCAGCGGTTAATGACGCCCGTTGATTTAAATGGTGATCAAGTTGAATTGAGCTCTTCAGTTGGTATTACACTTTTGAGTGAATCTGATGATTCGGTGGAAGATGTACTGCATCACGTCTCTCTTGCCAAACGACGGGCAAAACAAGACAAAGGGGGAAGTTTCCATTTTTATGTGGATGAAATGAACCGTCAGGCCCAAGAACGTCAAGCCATTGAACATGACTTGAAAAATGCCGTGTTAAACAATGAACTGGAACTTTATTATCAACCGAAGCTAAATTTGAAAACGGGCTCGGTTTCAGGGATGGAAGCGCTGGTGCGCTGGAATCACCCTGAGCGTGGCTTTATGTCTCCGGCCGCATTTATTCCCATTGCCGAACGCTCTTCTCTGATCGTCAAAATTGGGGATTGGGTGTTACGTGAAGCCACACGTCAGGCTAAACGTTGGCAGGTGGAAGGTCTGGGGGATCTGAAAGTAGCGGTCAATGTCTCTGTTGTGCAGCTTAAAGAAATTTGTCTGGTTACACTGGTGCGCCAAATCTTGTTGGAAAGTGGTTTGCCCCCGCATTTGTTGGAATTGGAAATTACCGAGAGTGCGGTGATGGAGGATGTGGAACATACCATTTCCGTTCTGAAAAACCTGTGTGAACTTGGTGTTTCTTTGTCCATTGATGATTTTGGAACGGGATATTCCAGCCTGAATTATATCAAGCGTTTTCCGGTTAAACGGATTAAAATCGATAAGGCTTTTGTTGATGAAATCGTTGATGAAAAGAGCGATGGGATCATTGCCAAGGCGGTGATCACCATGGGCCATAGTATGGGTATGGAAATTACCGCTGAAGGGGTGGAAGGTGTTTTCCAACAAGCATTCTTGAGTGCACATGGTTGTGATGAAATACAAGGGTATCTCTTTGCTAAACCCATGAATGCGTATGATTTTGAGACTTTTGTTGAAAGCAAAAAGATAGCCTATATGGCAGCGCAATGAAATCAGTGGACAAAACAGACTAAAAGGCCATAATGCGCGGCGATTCTTTTGAGTGCGCGCTAAGGTCTATTTTCATGTCATCGCCTATCGAACTTTCAGTTGTCGTTCCGGTCAAAAATGAAGCGGAAAACATCCAGCCTTTGATTGAAGAAATCATGGCCGCGCTGGATGGAAAGTTGGAATACCAGATCGTTTATGTGGACGATGGCAGTGATGATGAAACGCCGCAAAGCCTGCTCGACATGCAGGCTAAGACCGATCGTTTAAAGGTCGTCACACATAAATTTTCCTGTGGGCAAAGTACGGCTGTGCGCACAGGGGTTAAACAGAGTGATGGTCGTGTGATTGCCACCTTGGATGGCGACGGTCAGAATGACCCGGCAGATATCCCAGCATTGTATGATGAATTGATCAAAGATGATGCGCAGGATTTTTTGTTGATGGCGGGCTGGCGTGCCAAACGCCATGACAGTGCATTCAAGCTTTGGCAGTCGCGCAATGCCAATAAAATCCGCGCCGCCCTTTTGGGAGATAATACGCCTGATACGGGTTGTGGTTTGAAAGTCTTTACCCGTGTGGCCTTTCTGGATTTTCCTTATTTTAACCACATGCACCGTTTTTTACCGGCCTTGATGATCCGTCGTGGGGGGCGGGTGCAATCGGTTGTGGTCAACCATCGTGCGCGGGAACGTGGAATTTCCAAATACGGTATGTGGAACCGCCTGTGGGTCGGCATTGTCGATATTATGGGCGTGATGTGGCTACAACGTCGCGGCAAAGTACCTGAGATTGTCACGCGGGATGGCTCATGAATTTTAAGGTCTTCATAAAGGGCCTCGTTTTTTTATGTTCTCTTGCGGGGGCGGCTTTTATTTTGTCCAAAGGTATGGATAAAAGCTGGATTGACACTTATGTGCGCGGTCAGGGTTTGAAAGGCTGGTTGATCTTTGTGTCCGCTGGCGGTGTCTTGGCGGCCGTGGGATTTCCCCGACAAGTTTTAGCGTTTTTGGGTGGCTATGCCTTTGGTTTGCTAAAAGGTACGACCATTGCGGTTTTAGCTACAGGTGTGGGCTGTGTCATTACCTTTAGTTATGCGCGGGTTTTGGGGCGTGGTTTTGTCCAACGTAAGTTCCCGCGTAAAATAAAACGTATTGATGATTTCTTATCGGAATTTCCGTTTTCCATGACGTTGTTGATCCGCCTTTTACCAGCAGGCAGCAATGTGGCGACCAATGCGGCAGCGGGTGTGTCACGCGTTCATCCTTTTCCGTTTATTCTTGGTTCATTAATTGGTTATATTCCGCAATCCGTTGTTTTTGCATTGGCAGGCAGCGGGGTCGAGGTTGATCCGCAATGGCGTATTACCTTAAGTGTGATCTTGTTCATCGTTTCGGGCTTGCTTGGGGTATATCTCTATCGTAAGTATCGTCATGGTAAAACCTTGGGCCGTGAAATTGAAACCCAGTTGACAGGTGATGCTGAAGCCGCTGAAGAAATTGTCGAAACGGCAGATACACCCCGCCCTTAAATTGAAACGACAAAGAAAAGTTAAAAATCAAATCTGATGATCCAAAAATATTGGTCCCCCCTGTTATTTACGTTTTTATGGTTAATCCTTGTTGCGGTTGCCATTGCCACCCGTCCGGCCTTGCCTGTGGATGAAACACGCTATCTGGCCGTTGCTTGGGAGATGTGGACGCGCGGTGATTTTTTGGTACCCCATTTAAACGGGGAAACTTATAGCCATAAACCGCCCCTTTTGTTCTGGGCGATGAATGTGGGTTGGGCTATCTTTGGGGTGAATGACTGGTGGCCGCCTTTGGTGGCGCCCTTGTTTGGGCTGGCTTGTTTGTTTTTGACCCGTGCGATGGCACGCAAACTATGGCCGGATGAGCCCCTGATTGCTGATCTTTCTCCGCTGGTTTTGCTGGGGGCAGCTTTTTGGACCGTCTTTACCACGGTGACCATGTTCGACATGCTGGTTGCAGCTTGTACGTTGTGGGGTTTGCTGGGCCTATTGATGGTGTGGCGCGATGGCGACAGCAAAGGCTGGTGGCATTTGGGCTTGGCCATCGGCTTTGGTATTTTGGCCAAGGGTCCGGTGATTTTATTACAAATTCTTCCGATTGCTTTGTTGGCACCTGTTTGGGATTGTGAAGGTTTGGTTAAGGCCCGTTTTGGCGGCTGGAAAGGTTGGTACCTGCGTATCTTGCTGGCTGTGTTCGGCGGGGCAGTGATTGGTCTAAGCTGGGCCATACCGGCTGGCATTTATGGCGGTGAAGCCTATCGCAACGCCATATTCTGGGGTCAAACGGCGGGCCGTGTTGTTGATTCCTTCGCCCATGCGCGCGCCTGGTGGTGGTATCTGGCGGTAATCGGTCCCTTGTTATTGCCTTGGGTGATCTGGCCAACCTTGTGGCGTTCTTTAAGACAGGCAGGGTTTAAGGTATGGTCTGAAACGCAATCCAGATTCTGTATTTTGTGGTTTGTGCCCATCTTTGTGGCGTTCTCTTTGATCAGCGGGAAGCAACTTCATTATCTCTTGCCGATTTTTCCAGCCTTTGCCATTTTTCTGACACGGCTTTTCGTACAGGAAAATGTGTCAGACAGTCGTTTGGCTCGCTTAATACCGGCGGGGCTTATGATAGTGGTGGCAGGTGTTTTAATGGTCGCCCCTTATCTCGGTCTCAAGAAGCTTCCGGACTGGGCTTTCGATTTGCCGACCTACTGGATGATTTTACCCTTGTTGGCAGGTGTTGTCATTTTGGTAAAAGACCTGAAAGGGGCTGTAGCGCCTTTACTGGGGATGATGTCCTTGATGGTCAGTTTTGTGATTGCCCTGCATTTATCACTGGCCCCATATTTGGCAGATTCGTTTGACCTGAAAGATATCTCGCGCGAGATCAAAACCATGCAGAATGATGGCTATGACGTTGGTTTTGTCGGTAATTATCATGGCACCTTCCAGTTTTTGGGTCGTTTGAAAAATCCGATCAGCGAATTGGCCACCAACGAACATCCGATATCCATTGAAGACTGGGTCCGCCAACATCCCAAAAGCAAAGTAATTACGATTTGGAAGCAACCTGTACCTGATCATAAGGCCGTTGATTTTGCTCAGGATTTTCGTAGCGGAAACTTTATTATCTTTGATGTACAGCGCCTTGCAGGTGATCTTTCCCTGCTGGAACGACGCGGCAAATAAAAAAAGTCACGATTCATCTCTTGACAGTTGAAGGCCATCCCCTTAACTCTGTTAGCACTCGACGCAAACGAGTGCTAACACTGACTCGTTTGGGTCATCCACTTTGGTGAATATCACGGAGTTAAAAACTATGAAATTTCGTCCTTTGCATGACCGCGTTCTCGTAAAACGCTTGGAGCAAGAAACGAAAACTGCCGGGGGCATTATCCTCCCGGAAGCTGCACAAGAAAAACCGTCTGAAGGCGAGGTTATCGCTGTTGGTTCTGGCGTACGTGGTGACAACGGTGAATTCGTTGCCCTTGACGTTAAAGCTGGTGATCAGGTTCTGTTCGGCAAATGGTCCGGCACAGAAATCAAGGTTGACGGCGAAGATCTGTTGATCATGAAAGAATCAGACATCATGGGTGTGATTGAGAAGTAACTCTCTCAAATCCCACGCTTCGACGTTTTCTGTAAATTGACTGCTTAAATAAGGGTCTAAAATAAAATGGCTAAAGAAATTAAATTCGGCACAGAAGCACGTGCTAAAATTCTTGAAGGTGTTGACCTTCTTGCAAACGCTGTAAAAGTAACGCTGGGTCCGAAAGGCCGTAACGTTGTTCTCGAAAAATCTTTCGGTGCACCGCGCGTAACGAAAGATGGTGTTTCTGTTGC
>JABXIC010000015.1 GCA_013373265.1 Methylocystaceae bacterium
ATTGTCGGCATGAAGGCGGTTGACGCCCCTGATATCGACGCCTCCTAAAAAAACAAGGAACTATCATGTCCGGTAACCGTTTCGGTCACGTTTTCAGCTTCACCACTTTTGGGGAAAGCCATGGCCCCGCCATTGGCTGTATTGTCGATGGCGTGCCGTCCCTGATTGATCTGTGTGAAGAAGATATCCAAATCTGGCTGGAAAAACGCAAACCCGGCACAAGCCGTTTCACCACCCAACGCAAAGAACCCGATGAGGTCAGAATCCTCTCCGGTGTTTTTGAAGGTAAAACGACAGGAACATCCATCGGGCTAGAAATTATCAATACCGACCAACGTTCCAAAGATTACGGCGATATCAAAGACAAATTCCGCCCCGGTCATGCCGATTACACCTATTGGGAAAAATATGGCATTCGTGATTATCGCGGCGGCGGACGTTCCAGTGCGCGCGAAACCGCCATGCGCGTGGCAGCAGGCGCCATTGCCCGCAAGGTCTTGGGCGATAGCGTAACCATTCGCGGGTGTCTCGTGCAAATAGGACCGCATAAAATTGATCGCAGCCGCTTTGATTGGGCTGAATGCGAAAACAACCCCTTCTGGTGCCCCGACCCGGTCGCAGCCAAAGACTGGGAAAGTTACTTGGACGGCATCCGCAAAGATGGCTCTTCCATCGGTGCGGTACTTGAAATTGTTGCCAGCGGCGTCCCTGTTGGCTGGGGACAACCTGTTTATGACAAACTGGACGCCGACCTTGCCAAAGCCATGATGTCCATAAATGCCGTTAAAGGTGTTGAGATCGGGGACGGTTTTGAAGCTGCCGCCTTAACAGGGGTGGAAAATGCTGATGAAATCCGCATGGGACAAGACGGCAAACCCGTCTTTTTATCTAACCATGCCGGTGGTATTTTAGGCGGCATTTCAAGTGGACAAGATATTGTTGTGCGTGTTGCCATCAAACCGACAAGCTCGATTTTGGTAGAACGCCAAACCATCGACACCCAAGGCAATGAATGCACTCTCATCACCAAAGGCCGCCATGACCCGTGCGTAGGTATTCGCGGTGTCCCTGTGGCCGAAGCCATGATGGCCTGTGTCTTGGCTGACCATATGATGCTGCATCGCGCGCAACAGGGCTAAAAATGACTCGCCGTTTTTTGG
Source organism: Methylocystaceae bacterium (assembly GCA_013373265.1). Taxonomy (GTDB): domain Bacteria; phylum Pseudomonadota; class Alphaproteobacteria; order Rhodospirillales; family Terasakiellaceae; genus Terasakiella. The sequence goes on from JABXIC010000015.1 coordinate 1,161, forward strand.
CTTTCATGCATCAACCAAGACAAACAGTCATTTAAGACTTCATCTGATTTCGGATTTTTTAACGTCAAAGCGACATATTCCGTATCCGTCTTTTCAAAGCCAAAAGGTGCGACCAAAGCCCCTTGCGCCAGATCATCATACACCAATTGAGAGGGCGCAATCGCGACCCCCATACCCGCAACAGCAGCTTGCAGACTGAAATAAAAATGGTCAAAATATTGATCCGTCGCAAACTTCTGTTCATTAAAACTTATGCTTGTCCAATCAGACCACGCCTGCGGACGTGTTCTCGTATGCAAGGCAACCCATTCGTGCGGTGGTATTTTTTCTAAATAAGACGGGTTGCAAACAGGACCGATCCATTCAGGCGTTAACGGGGTCACCCAATATTCCTTCGACCATTTAAAATCAGCACGTCGGATCGCAATATCAATTGAATGTGCAGCAAGATCAACGGGGCCACCCGCTGTTAAGATTTGAATATCTGTATGCCCCAATACTTCTTGCAAAGTGGTTAATCTGGACATCAACCAACGCATCGCAAGGCTGGGCTCACAAGAAATCAAAATTTTTCGATATTGATTAAACTGTTTCAAGTCCTCAGCAGCGGTTTGAATATCCGACAAAATCTTTTGCATTTTATCATAGAAAAATATCCCCTGTTCATTCAGATACACACGGCGATTACGCCGTTCAAATAACGCCATACCAAAATGATGTTCAAGTTGCTTCACCGCGCGGCTCACCGCCCCATGTGTCAAGTTCAGCTCTTGCGCCGCTTTTGTAAAACTCTGGTGCTTGGCAGCACTACAGAAACTCACCAGAGCATTTAAGGGTGGCAGTCTTTCCATTTGTGATTTTTTCTCACAATAAATCGCAGTTCTTATCTCTTTAATACTAACAAAACATGGAAGAAAATAAAACAAATGAACATATACATGAGGAAAAATAACAAATGTGGGACACACAATTTTATACAATTGCTTTGGTAACGATACTGGCTGTCATCAGTCCGGGGCCTGATTTTGCCATCATTTTACGTAATAGTATTTCATTTGGGCGCATCGCAGGCTGTTACACGGCACTTGGCATTGCTGCGGGGGTGAGCGTCCACATTACTTATACTGTACTGGGGTTCAGTTATCTTATGAATGAAGCCCTCTGGCTTTTAGACGCTATGCGGTATATTGGAGCAGCCTATCTCATATGGTTGGGCGTATCGGCATTTCTATCCCAAACAACACAGGATCAAATTGAGCTTCAACCCTCGACCATATCGGCCCTCGCCTCTTTTCGAAATGGGGTTATATGCAATGCACTTAATCCCAAAACAGCTTTATTTTTTATCGCCTTATTTACCCAAGTCGTTGACCCGCACACCCCCATTCAGACACAAATGGGCTTTGGATTGTTTATTGCGCTTGCCCATTTACTTTGGTTTTCCTGCCTCGCCTACCTCTTAACGCATCAAGCATGGCGAAACAGATTCCATAAAATAAAGCCCAAAATTGAAAGAGTTGTCGGTGCGTGCTTACTCATACTCGGCATCAAACTGATGACGACAACCTAGATCGTCCCTTAATGGATAGTATGGTTTTTCTTACTTCACAAAACTTTACAAAGTACCATTTCCCTGTTTTAAAAATATGCTATATTGTTCGTATACAAAACATAATTTAAAACAGGGAAAAACAACATGCCACAACCTAAACATATCGTAAAAGTCGCCCTACCCGACCAAGAAAAATTGCCCGATGACATCAAGTCATATTTTGACAAATGCCAAGAAAAGCTTGGAATGGTCCCCAATGTTCTACGCGCCTTTACCTTCAATGAAGATAAATTCCGCACCTTTTCAAAGTTCTACAATCAATTGATGCTGGCTGACAGCCCCTTGACCAAGTTAGAACGCGAAATGATTGCCGTTGTGGTCTCAAGCTGCAACCGCTGTTATTACTGCCTTGTTGCCCATGGTCAAGCCGTACGTGAACTCTCCGGTGACCCGCAGCTTGGTGAAATGATGGCGATGAACTACCGCATTTGTGAACTGGATCCCAAACAACGTGCCATGTTGGACTTCGCTTGGAAACTAACAGCTACCCCCCATGATATCGGTGATGCTGATCGTCAGTCATTACGCGATGTCGGTTGGGAAGATGATGCCATCTGTGATATCTCCGACACAACGGCCTTCTTCAACTATACCAATCGTATGGCCCATGGCCTGGATATGATTCCCAACCCCGAATACCATACGATGTCACGCTAAGCCAAAACACTTATTCACCTTGAATAAAATACAGATTAAGCATCTAAAAGTCCTGTTAAACTGCCAGTTACAGAGACAGTTTATAATTATTTTAATTTTTATTTGACAGGTGCAATCGCTAAGGTTAATAATTGTTTTCACTAAGTTGATGATATCTTGATAAAGCATTTATTGTTTTAAAAAGATTGAGACAGCCACGTTTCCTACCGTCCCGAGCGACTTCCCCCCCTGTTCCTACCCCCACGCTCGGGACGGTTTTTCTTTTTCAAAAAAAGATGCTAAAAGATTTTTCCTTTTTTTGTCGAGAAAGCCCCCATACGTGAACGAATTTGCCAATATCATTCTTTATGCTGGTCGCGCTGGTGTAGAACTCGCGTTATTTGTGTTGTTGCCTGTCATGATTGTCATGCTCAGCATCATGCGCTTGCTTGAAGCCAAAGGTATATTGGATAAACTGGTTGCCCTGGTCGCCCCTCTATTGCGCCCCTTTGGTCTGCCCGGTCTTGGTGTCTTTGCCATGATGCAAGTTCTTCTCGTCAGTTTTGCGGCCCCCGTTGCAACCTTAGCCATGATGGATAAAGGCGGATCACCACGGCGCCACATTGCTGCAACACTTGCCATGGTCTTGGGCATGGCACAAGCCAATGTGGTTTTCCCAATGGCTGCATTGGGTTTCAACGCCCCTCTTACCATTTTAATTTCTGCTGTATGCGGTCTAATAGGGGCAGCCCTGACCTACCACCTTTTTGCCCGCAACTTACCTGATCGTGATGATGAGAATAAAATGGTTGTGCGCCACAAAGACGCAGATGGCCCCAAAGGCATACTCGACGTCATCAATAAAGCAGGTGCTGAGGCTTTAAAAATAACCGTAGGATCCATTCCCATGCTGGTGTTGGCCCTTGTTTTTGTGGCAATAATGCGTGCAAGCGGTTTTATGGGTATATTGGAAAACGCTCTCACCCCCATACTGGATACCTTTGATCTTCCCAGCAGCTTTATATTGGCCGCCATCACCAAATTTATCGCAGGCGGGACGGCTATGATGGGGGTCATCAAAGACGCTTTAGATCAAGGCCAAATGACGATTGGTGAATTCAACAGAATTGCCGGGCTCTTGATCAACCCTTATGACGTTGCAGGGATTGCGATATTGATTTCAGCAGGTCCGCGCGTAGCAGAAGTTTTAAAACCGGCTCTCTTAGGCGCAGCTGTCGCCATCGTGCTGCGCACACTTATTCATGGCTTTCTATTTACGGCCTAGCTTCTGTGCAAAGTGGATGCTGTCCTAACTTACAATAATAATATCCAAGGTAATTCATTTCGTGTTTCGGGCGTTGTCCCGTTTTTATATATTGATAAAGCAATTGAGCAGCATAGCGCCCCATTTCAAACGGTTGTTGACCGATATTCACCGTTGAAAGCCCCTGTTGTAGCGCCTCAAGCTGGGTTGTCCCTGCATCCGCAGAAATCACAACTTTTTTTCCTGACATGATATCTTTTTGAAAGGGCATCATCTCGGAAATATAATCTTTAGAAAACTGGGCAAAACCTGCAACCGCTAAAAAAATCGCATCCGTTTCACTAAGCACATATTTCAGTTGCACCAACGCCCTGCTATTTTGACCAGATGTAAAAAAAGGGCAGCGGTCAAGTTCAACCCAACCATTTTCACCATTGACCCTGGAATATCCATCACCACCGGATAAGGCATGACGTACACCTCTGACGCGTTCATTCAAATTCGGGGTGGTTTCACTGCCGCTTTGTATACAAATTTCGTTCACCCCCTCTTTTTTATAACGCTTTGCATAATTGCCCAAGGCCATCCCAAAATCGAAATTGTTTGTCCCGACATAAGCCAAACGATATTCTTGATGTTCTGGCAACAGGTCTGAATCAAAGGTCATAACAGGAATGTCCAAAAGCTGTGCCAACTTTAGAACTTTCTCAACCAAATGCTTGGAATCTACGGCTGCGATCAAAAGACCATCAACTTTTCTATCCAACATATTCTGTACAGCACGCACTTGTTGACGTGGGTCTTGAAAGTCAATGGGACCATCAAAAAAACATTCTAAATCTTTTTGAGTTGCCGCAAATTGTGCACAGCCTGTAAAGGCTTGCGCATAAAATTCATCTCCACTTTTGCCAATAACAGCAATTTTCGTTTGTGCAGCCACATCGAAACAAAAGCCAACGACCACCCCAATGCAAACAAGCATGCTCCACAAAATATTCACAATCACTCCTGCCTTCTAAATTGCAGAGAGAAATATATACTGTTGAGAGACGAACGTCAGCCTGTTTGCATGAGGAAGTCGATAAGACAATTAGCGCAAGGGCAGATAGATATCCGTGATCAGCTCATGCTCTTCCACCTGTGAAATCAGATTTATGTAATGGAAAAAACAGGGAAAATCGCGTAACTCCTCCCCACTTTGGGGCAACCATTCCTTATAGAGTTTACGAATTTTATCATCCATTAAACGATGCGGCCCGAAATGGCGAAACATGGCGCAGCGCCCGCCGGGAATAACCGACGCCTTCACACCCTGATCATTCTCGGGAATATCACGGTCTTCACTGCCGCAAAAATCAAAGCGGAAATCTTCCGGCTTAGTCGTCATGGGGTCATCAAAGGCTATGCCATATGTCGCACTGCTATTTACAGGCGACAATTTACTTTCTTTGCGCCAGGCAATAAATTTTTCAGCCGTTTGCAAAACTAAATCAGCTGCCCCGCGATGCTCCAGTCGAGCAACAGGGGTTTCGGGAAAGTCGATGATTTTCACATCCATTTTACAGTCTCCAGTCACAATTGGGGTGACAACCTTCAATGTTTCATGCCAGTGCGGCCATTGGGGTTGTTTTCTAAACTGAGAGGGAGAGCACCCAAACGCATTTTTAAACGCACGGGAAAAAGATTCCGGATTTTCAAACTTCGCATCAAATGCAATATCGATAATCTTGACATCTCTTTTAAACGCCAGACTGTAAGACGCCCGTTTCAGGCGCATCAGTAGGATAAAGCGAAAAACACTGACACCCACATAAGCCGCAAAAACACGGTTAAAGTGGTATTTTGAAAAATGCGCCAGTGCACTTAAACCTTCCAGTGTGAAATCTTCATTCAGGTTTTGTTGAATGTAATCACAGACCCGGCTTAAACGGCGTTCATAAACAAATGATTTTTGTGTGCTCACCATATTCTCCCTTCAGTGAGCGGACAATGCCATAAGGCTTAGGCGTAATCTTGACCCATATTGCGCAAAGTTAGCTTTTACGCGCACAAACCAAAAATTCGATATTGCCTTCCGGCCCTTTGATCGGGCTTTCGGTAATGCCAAGGACCGACCAGTCGGGAAGTCCGTCCAACCATATGTGAATGGTGTCGCAGACTTCCTGGTGCAGTTCCGGTTCACGCACCACACCGCCTTTGCCAACACGGCCTTTACCGACTTCAAACTGGGGTTTGATCAGGGCCACTAGATGGCCCCCTTGTTTAACCAGTTCCATCGCAGCCGGCAAGACGGTTTGAAGGCCGATAAAGCTGGCATCACACACCACAATGTCAATGGCATCTGGGATATCTTCTGCTGTAAGGTGACGTGCGTTTGTGCGTTCCATCACCACCACGCGATCATCTGAACGTAACTTCCACGCCAACTGCCCATGGCCCACATCAACGCTATATACCTTTGCAGCCCCGCGTGTCAGCAAGACATCGGTGAACCCGCCTGTACTGGAGCCCACATCAACGGCAATAAAATCTGTCACCTCGATAGAAAACTCATCCAAGCCTTTGACCAGCTTTAATCCCCCGCGCGATACCCACGGATGATCCTGACCTTTTAGTTCAATCGGGATATCTGCAGCAACTTTCTGGCCCGCCTTATCCAGACGCTTGGTATCAGAATAAACATTACCCGCCATGATCATGGCTTGGGCGCGGCTGCGTGTTTCAATCAATCCGCGATCAACCAATAGCTGATCAAGGCGCAGCTTGGCGACCTTTTCTTTCTTAGGCGCGCTGGACATCTGCCGCACGCCCCAAGGCTTTTAGGACACTGTTGACGATACCGGATGCGTTAATGCCTGCCGCTTCATATTGCGCATGGACATTGCCATGATCGATAAATTTATCTTCCATGGTCAAACACCGCACTTTCAACGTCCCGTCCAACAAACCTTCATTCATCAAATATTGCGCCACATGAGAGCCAAAACCACCGACACAACCTTCTTCGACCGTGATCAAGACTTCATGATTGTTGGCAAGATTGCGTGTCAGGTCTTCATCAATCGGTTTTGCAAAACGGGCATCGGCAACCGTGGTTGCCAACCCCATGGACTCAAGCTTTTCAGCCGCGAGCAACGCTTCTTTCAAACGTGTCCCATAAGACAGGATGGCAACTTTGCCCCCTTCTTTAACAATGCGGCCTTTACCAATTTCCAAGACCTCACCACGTTCTGGCAGTTCAACCCCCACCCCTTCACCACGCGGATATCTAAAGGCACTGGCACGATCGTCAATGGTGGCCGAGGTTGCCACCATATGCATCAATTCGGCCTCATCACTGGGGGCCATGACCACGATATCGGGCAAAGCACACAGATATGCAATATCAAACGACCCGGCATGTGTCGGTCCATCCGCACCAACCAAGCCCGCGCGATCTATGGCAAAGCGCACGGGCAGGTGCTGCAAGACCGCATCATGTACAAGCTGATCATAGCCACGTTGCAAGAAGGTGGAATAAATGGCGCAGAATGGCTTATAGCCTTCTGTTGCCATACCTGCCGCAAAAGTCACCGCATGTTGTTCTGCAATGCCCACATCAAAACAACGATCCGGGAAACGATCACCAAATTTGTCGAGTCCGGTACCAGACGGCATCGCCGCCGTGATCCCGACAATTTTTTCATCAGTTTCAGCTTCTTTAATCAAGGCTTTGGCAAAGACGCCCGTATAGCTTGGCGCATTGCTTTTGGCCTTATGTTGCTTGCCCGTCACCACGTCAAACTTGGACACACCATGATATTTATCCGCAGATTGTTCTGCCGGGGCATAGCCATGACCTTTTTTGGTTTTGACATGTAACAACACCGGGCCCGGATCTTTATCATCGCGCAAATTTTCAAGCACGGAAACCACATGTTCCAGATTATGCCCGTCAATCGGCCCGACATAATAAAAACCAAGGTCGCTAAAAATATTACTGCCGCCCGTGACCATTTTGCGTGCTGCACTTTCTGCGCCCTTAACGGTTTGCGCAAAAGTCTTGGGCAACTTATTGACCAAATCTTTCGCGCTATGACGGAAAGATTTTAAGGTCGTGCTGGTCAGCAATTCAGACAAATAATAACTCATCGCCCCAACAGGCGGGGCAATGGACATATCATTATCGTTTAAAATCACAATCAGGCGACTGTCCAACGCGCCTGCGTTATTCATGGCTTCATAGGCCATACCAGCGGTGATGGCCCCATCCCCGATAACAGCAATCACATGGTTTTTACCACCTTTCAGGTCACGTGCCACCGCCATGCCCAATCCGGCTGAAATGGAGGTTGAACTGTGCCCTGCACCAAAGGGGTCATAATCACTTTCTTTGCGTTTGGTAAAACCGGACAAGCCATCAGGTTGACGCAAAGTTTTCATCTGGTCGCGTCGACCTGTCAGAATTTTATGAGGATAACATTGGTGCCCCACATCCCAAATGATGCGATCATCCGGCGTATTAAAGACATAATGCAGCCCGACCGTGAGCTCCATCACCCCTAAGCTAGCACCCAAGTGACCGCCTGTGCGCGATACATTGCGCACAACGTCGTTGCGCAATTCCTGCGTCAACTGGCTTAGCTGCGCCATGGTCATCCCCTTCATATCTTTTGGGGATTTTACTTTATCGAGTAACGGTGTATCGCTCACGTGTCGACTTCCTTCGTATTCTCTAACTGCGGCGGTTTACAACATATCGGGCCATGGCTCGCAACAAATCTGTGCCACGGTCAAAAACGTCTAGATGTTTACAGGCTTGATCAGATAATATCTGTGCTTGTTCCCGCGCACGCTCCACACCCAGCAAAGACACAAACGTTGCCTTGCCCCGGTCTGCATCTTTACCCACTTGCTTGCCCGTTTCTTCAACGGATGCTTCCACATCCAACAGATCATCGGCAATCTGAAAAGCCAAACCCAGATCATGACCGTAATTGCGCAAGGCCTGTAACTTGACATCCTGACTCTTACCAAGGATTGCTCCGGCTTTACAGGCAAAAACGATCAACGCACCTGTTTTAAGGCGTTGCAGACGGGTAATTTCAGCAATATCAAGGTCCCGGCTTTCCGCCAACAGGTCGATCATCTGCCCCCCGACCATGCCCGCCATACCGGACGCTTTTGCCAATTCAGAAACCAATTTACAACGCACTTTTGGGTCTGCATGGGTGTCTTCATCTGCCAGCACCTCAAATGCACGGGTCAGCAAGGCATCGCCTGCCAAAATGGCTGTGGCTTCATCATATTCGATATGACAGGTCGCGCGTCCACGGCGTAAATCATCATCATCCATGGCAGGCAAATCATCATGGATCAATGAATAACAATGCACCATTTCAAGGGCAGCTGCGACACGCAAGGCACTATCCTCAGACACGCCAAACAGGCTTGCCGATGCGCAGACCAAAAAGGGACGCACCCGTTTACCCCCGCCCAAGGCACTATAGCGCATGGCTTCCACCAAACGGGATTCCGGCCCTTCCGGCACAGCAAGCAAGCCGTCCAGAACGTCTTCAACGTTATCGGCTTGCTCTTGCAGGGCTTGTTTTAAATCGGTCACGATTGAAAACCCCGGCTTTATGAAATTTCGGTGGGTTGGGCCGTCACATTGCCGTCGGGCGCCAAAGAAATTTTATCGACCTTGGCTTTCGCTTCAGCCAGCTTGGCTTCGCAATGACGTTTCAGCAATGCGCCTTTTTCATAGGCGGAAATGGCATCATCCAGTTTACCTG
>JABXIC010000104.1 GCA_013373265.1 Methylocystaceae bacterium
AGCGTTCGTTCTGAGCCAGGATCAAACTCTCAAGTTGATTACTTCAACATTAAGCCGAAGTTCATCCAGAAGCCTGTCCAGGCATTTACTTTCTCAAAATTTCTTGTTCAAAGAATTTAGAGACGCACACAAATATTTGGTGTGTTGTCTTGAAAGAAATACCAGTACAAACTTCATGAGTTCGTCCATCCAAGATAGTCAAACAACAATCCGCCGCCTGCGTATCTCTTTCGGTCTTATTTACTTGTAAAAGAACAAATCCAACTGAGCGACGCTATGTTCGTCAGCGGAGGGCGGTTTATAATCCTCTGCCCCGAGGCCGTCAACCCTCTTTATGAAAAACTTTTAAAAAATCAAAAACTCATCTGCTCTTACTCTTAAGAACTATCGAGTAAGCTTTTGTTTTATCTCAGCTTTTCGAAGGTACCAACAAGGCAGCGCCCCGTCGGTGAAGCGGGGTTATAAAGACCATCAACACCCTTGTAAACACCTTTTTTCAAAAAAAATGCACAAAAGGTCAAATAAACTGACACAAAACAACTAACTTATTGTTTTTAAATAATAATATTAATTTGATTTAAATGATTCCGAGAGACTCGGTACAATGCCCACTTACATTGCCCCTATAAGCTATGTTAAAGAAAGTTATGACACATGAAACGGATGAGACGGAAGCGCCCGTCATAGATCCCATTGCCAGCAGCATTTTAGATGCATTGGCAGACGGATCGCTTTTAACTGTCGAGCAAATGGCCAAAACCATTGCCGAACAACGCAAACGCCCTAAAGATGGTCCGCAGCTTTGGCGCAAATATATGCAGGCTGTCAAACAACAGGCCATGCATTTGGGCAAAACCGGCCAGATCGAAATCGTCCATAAAGGTGAAGTGGTCGAGCCGGATAACTTCAAAGGCCGCGTCCACCTTCGCCTCAAGGCATAAAAAAAGACCTTCCTTCAAAGCAGAAGGAAGGTCTTTTCATTGCTGTATTCAAATCGATTCTACAACATACCCATGTCATGGGCTTCTTTAGAGAGCTCTTCACGGAAATCCGGATGGGCAATATCGATCAGAGCTTTTGCACGTTCTTGCAAAGAACGACCTTTCAAATCGGCCACACCAAACTCAGTCACGATAAATTGCACATCCATACGCGGATCCGTCACAGCACCACCGGTTAAATGGGGAACGATTCTTGAAATCGTGCCGCCCTTCGCCGTGGAATGCAGGGCAATAAAGGACTTCCCGCCCGGGGAAGCATACGCACCGCGCACAAAGTCAAGCTGGCCGCCTGTACCGGAGAATTGATGACCACCGATACTTTCAGAGTTCACCTGCCCGGTGAAATCAACTTCAATTGCCGCATTCACAGAAATCATATTTTCATTTTTGCGAATCACCGATGGATTATTCACATATGAAACCGGATAGCCGACAATGGATGGGTTATCGTCCATAAAGTCAAACATATCACGATCCCCCAAAGCCAAGGTGTAGACATGCTTATAAGGCAAAAGAGATTTACGTCGCCCGTTCATCACGCCTTTTTTGATCAAATCCACCATCGGCGGAGAAAAGAGCTCAGAATGCAACCCCAGATCTTTGTGACTATCCAACTGCCCCATCACCGAATTAGGCACCGCACCGATTCCCATTTGTAAGGTTGCCCCGTCAGGGATGCGTTCAGCAATATAGTGACCGATTTTTTCGTCTTCCACACTGCCGCCACCGATAATGGTTTCCATCAAGGGCGGGCTGTTTTCAACGATCATGTCCACATCTGAAATATGCAAGAGACATTCCCCAAAGGTCCGTGGCATATTTTCATTGACCTCAACGATGATTCGTTTGGCCTTGCGCACCACAGTGGCACCATAATCCGGATTTGTGCCCAAAGAGAAGTAACCCGCTTTATCCATTTCAGACACGGTGACCACAAAGCAATCCGGTGAGATTGCTTCGGTCAACAAACGCCCGGCTTGATGAAAAAGACACGGTACAAAATGGACCCACTCTTCACCTTTTTCATAGCCTTGCTTGGCCAATTGACGGTCATGTCCGCTCATAAACAAAGGATGCGGCTTAATGACATTCATCAGGTCCGGCACAAAAAGAGATTCCATTGCCGCTTCACTGGCATGCATATAATAAACGTTCAGTTGAGTGAGCCAGCCTTGCTTTGCCCGGCTTGCCACCGCTTCCATCAAAGCCGGTGGCATCGCAACACTCATTCCTAAAATCAGGTTTGAACGATCTGCAATCGTTGCCACGGCATCATGTGCTGTTGTTTTTTTAGATTCATATAGATCAGTATAAAGTGACACGAGGTTCCCCCTTTGTCGTATCGATAAACTATTCGCTGCAATTGCAGAGCCAAGATATAGTATCTTTTCGCAACTGCAAAACAAAGTGTTTTGACATTAATATGATATTTTATCTTCAAGCCTGCCGTAGCATTCCCCCTGAAAGTCTGGTAGATTAGCAATGTAAAGAATAGAACATGGAGCCAAGCTTCATGAAAAAAATATCTTATAATACTAGGGGGCGGTCGTGTCTGCGAAAGAGACCTCAATATCAAACCGTGGGGATTTTAAAGCTGCAGCACGCTTTGATGTACTATTTATCGGCTTCCTCTTTACCATTCTTCTTTGGGTCGTTGGCTTTACCTTGGCATGGCAAAGCTTTCAATATGAAAAGCAAAATGCCATTGCCCATACAAAAAGTGTCGGCACCCGTCTGGCCCACCATAGCGCCTTATCCATTAGAAATGTCGATCTTGCCCTCATACGGACCACCAACCAATTTGCAAAAAACTGGAAAGGGCTAAAAGACAACCCCATTGAAGCCCATGAATTGCTCGCCACCGCGTTTGCCGGATTGGATCAACTGAAAGATGTCGTCGTTCTGGATTTAAAAGGAACACCGATTTATTCCTACCGCCTAGACTATGATGGCATCGATCAGGAACCAGCCGAAAACTTAATGGTCGAGCTGTTCTTAAAACCTGAGAAACGGCTATTCATTGGAAAAGTGCAATCGCGTAACGCGATTGGATTGGGACGACCTATTTATGATTATCATGGTTCTCTAAAAGGCTATATCATTGCCGAAATTCTCACCGATTATTTAAAAAAAATCTATCAATTGGGCGTGGAGGAAAATCAACATAATTTCGCCCTTTATGGATATAGCGGACAATTATTCTCTATCCCGAACAGCTATGAGCGGGCCTATGACATTTCCTCTCTGATGAAGAAAAAAACGGAACAAGTCACCTTATTGCCGAGAGAACAAATACCCGCTGCGATTACTTCATATACCAAGGTGCCGGATTATGACCTTGTTATTGCCACAGATACACCTTACGCCCAAATCATTGAAGGGTGGTATGAACAAACAGTGGCCTATGCGATTATCGGTATCATTTTTTCAATTTTATTGTTGTGGTCCGTGTATCAGGTCCAAGGCAGCCTGCGACAATTGCGCAAGGAAAACACCAACCGGCGATTAGCAGAACAAAGCCTGAAAAAACTGTCTTTAGCGGTTGAACAAAGCCCGGTCAGTGTTGTCATCACCGATAAGAAAGGCAACATCGAATATGTAAACCCGACCTTTACAGAAAATACAGGTTATGGACTGGATGAAGTGTACGGACAAAACCCACGTATCTTGCAAGCCGACAAAGCCAATACGACTGATTATAAAGACATGTGGGATACGTTAGCAAAGGGAGGCATTTGGCGCGGAGAATTTTGCAACAAGCGCAAAGATGACAGTATATTTTGGGAAAGCGCCATCATCAGCCCGATCAAAGATGATCAAGATCACACCACACATTACCTTGCCGTCAAAGAAGACATTACCCACAGAAAAGAAACAGCCGCCCAATTGGAATTAGCTGCTGCTGTTTTTGAAACGGCAACCGAAGCCATTTTGGTCTGCGACAGCGAAACAAAAATTCAAACCGTAAATCGCTCCTTTACTGATATCACCGGTTATGAAATGGAAGAAGTTATCGGCAAAACCCCGTCGATTCTTAAATCCGGACGCCATGACAAAAGCTTCTACAATGAAATGTATTCCCAACTCCTGAACACAGGCACATGGGCGGGTGAGATCTGGAACAGGCGCAAAAATGGAGAGATTTATCCTCAATGGCTCTCCATCCGTGCCATCCAAGATGAGGCCGGAAACATTTTACGCTACATCAGCCTGTTCAGCGACATCACCCATCGCAAAAAAACAGAAGAACGGATTTTATATCAAGCCAATTACGATGCGTTAACCGACCTGCCAAACCGGAGCCTTTTCAGGGACCGTCTACAACGCGCCATCATCCGGGCGGATCGTGAACACAAAAAAGTTGCCTTGCTGTTTATCGACTTGGATCGTTTTAAACATGTCAATGATACACTTGGTCATGCCGCCGGGGATTTATTATTACAAGAAGCTGCACGCCGTCTGACCTCTATTGTGCGTAAATCCGATACCGTTGCCCGTTTAGGCGGTGATGAATTTACCATCATCATTCAAGACCTAGATGATTTCCGACTGGTAGAAACCATTGTTGAAAAATTACTGGAAAGCCTTGCCCTGCCCTACGAGCTGGAAAATAACGTCGCCTTTGTTTCCGGCAGTATTGGGATAACCATTTATCCCAACGATGCTTCCAATGTGACGGAACTGCTTAAAAATGCCGACGCCGCCATGTATCAGGCCAAAGAAAATGGACGCAATCTCAGCCAGTTCTTCACCAAAGAAATGAATGACCAGGCCAATGAACGGCGCAAACTGGAAACGGCGCTCCATCAGGCTTTGGAAAGAGAAGAATTTGTCTTGCATTATCAACCCATTGTGGATGCGGCAACGGGCAAATTAGTCAGTTGTGAGGCGTTGCTCAGATGGCACCAACCAGAACATGGCAACGTCTTTCCCGATAAATTTATTCCCTTGGCAGAAGACACCGGACTGATTGTCCCCATTGGGGAATGGGTATTGATGAAGGCATGTCGTGAAGCGGTTATCTGGTCAAAATACAGTGACCATCCCCCGAATGTGTCGGTCAATATGTCATCGCGACAATTCCAACGTGACAACATGGCCACACTGATCAAAAACACCTTAAAAGAAACGGGCCTACCCGGAGAGCGTTTAAACCTGGAAATCACCGAAAGCCTTCTTGTCAGTAATGATGATATCATTTTAAAACAACTTCATGCCATTCGTGACATGGGGGTGGCCTTGTCCATTGATGATTTTGGCACTGGTTATTCATCGCTGAGCTACTTAAGACGCTTTCCCATCACCACTTTAAAAATTGACCGTGCATTCATTTTTGATTTAACCACGGATCCAGAAGCCGCCGGTGTGGTTTCCGCTATTTTATCCATGGCAAAGAGCCTGAATTTAAAAGTCGTGGGCGAAGGGGTTGAAACCGCCGAACAGTTATTCCAATTGCGCGAAGAAAAATGTGACTTCATCCAAGGTTATCATTACAGTCCTCCTGTACCTGTTGAAGCTTTCCGCATAATGGTAAAAAAGAAAGGCCCGCTGAACCCCGATGAATAAAGTCATTGAACGCTGGAACGATAAATATGCCCCAGACGAGCTTGTCTTCGGCAATGAACCCAATCAATTCCTCACCACCCAAATCCATCTCTTTAAACCCAATGGCAGCCTCCTTGCCATAGGAGACGGGGAAGGTCGAAATGGTGTTTGGCTGGCAGAACAAGGTTTTCATGTTCTCTCCGTCGACGGAGCGCAAAACGGGGTCAACAAGGCTGTCAAACAAGCCCAAGCGCGCGGTGTGACTGACCGTTTTAAAGGACATTGCGTTGATCTGTTAAAATGGGATTGGCCCATAAATGCTTTTGATACGGTGGTCAACCTGCATGTGCATTTCATGCCCGATGAACGTGCCCTGATGTGTAAAGCCATGGGCAAAGCCCTGAAACCCGGCGGCATCTTCCTGCAAGAAGTCTTCCACCCAGACCAGGCCACACGCGACAGCGGTGGCCCCAGTGACCCGCTGCTTTGCGTAACACTGGATGATCTCAAACAAGATTTTGCCGGATTTGAGATTTTGCATCTGGAAGAATGTGAACGCGACATCAAACCTGCCAACTTCCACCCCGGTGGTTTGGGTAAAGTCTGCCGCATTGTGGCGAGAAAAGTATAATGAATCCTGACTGGAAAAAGAAAACCCTCACTCTGGCATAGGCCAGAGTCTATTTTGACCATGGATACTGGCTTTCGCCCCTATGACGGTTCTAATGCCGCGCAAGAAAATGCCCTGCACCATATGATGCAGGGCTTTCTTCAAGTGTCTTCTTTAAAGCGCAGACTTATACGAATTCTTTGAAGAAGTCGTTGCCTTTGTCATCAACAATGATAAAGGCAGGGAAGTCTTCGACTTCAATTTTCCAAATAGCTTCCATACCCAGTTCAGGATATTCCAGACATTCCATTTTCTTGATGGATTTTTGCGTCAATTCAGCCGCAACCCCACCAATGGAACCAAGGTAGAAACCGCCATGTTTTTTACAGGCATCGGTCACCGCTTGAGATCGGTTGCCTTTGGCGACCATCAGCATAGACCCGCCATTGGCTTGGAAAAGATCAACATAGGCATCCATACGACCCGCCGTTGTCGGACCGAAGGAACCAGAAGCATAGCCATCCGGTGTCTTGGCCGGGCCGGCATAATAAACCGGATGGTCTTTGAAATACTGCGGCAGTTCTTTGCCCGCATCCAAAAGCTCTTTAAGTTTAGCATGCGCAATATCACGGGCGACAATCATGGTGCCGGTCATTTTAACCCGTGTTTTCACCGGATATTCTGACAGGGTTTTCAAAATCTCCGCCATCGGTTTATTCAGATCAATGGCCACTTCCTGTGCTTCCGCAGCTTCAACTGTCGGCAAATAATCTGCCGGGTTATCGCAAAGCTGTTCAATAAACACACCGTCTTTGGTGATTTTTGCAAACAACTGACGATCAGCAGAACAAGACACGCCGATAGAAACCGGACAGCTGGCCCCATGGCGCGGGAGACGGATCACGCGCACGTCGTGGCAGAAATATTTACCACCAAATTGTGCGCCCATGCCCATTTCTTGTGAGAGCTTGAGCACTTCTTTCTCAAATTCCACATCGCGGAAAGCCTGACCTTTGTCGCTGCCCGTAGTCGGCAAATTATCAAGATATTTTGCAGAGGCCAGTTTGGTTGTTTTCAGGTTGGTTTCTGCCGATGTCCCGCCAATGGTGATGGCCAGGTGATAGGGCGGACAGGCTGCTGTGCCAAGGGTACGGATTTTTTGATCCATAAAGGCCAGCAAAGATTTCGGGTTCAACAACGCCTTTGTTTCTTGATAGAGATAGGTCTTGTTGGCAGAACCGCCGCCTTTTGCCATAAACATGAACTTATAAGCATTGCCTTCCGTCGCATAAAGATCGATCTGAGCAGGCAGGTTATTACCTGTGTTGACCTCTTCATACATGGTCATGGGAGAAACTTGCGAATAGCGCAGGTTCAGGTCCGTATAAGCTTCAGACACCCCTTTGGAGATGGCTTCTTCGTCTTGGCCGTCAACCCAACAGTATTTACCACGTTTGCCCATGACAATCGCCGTGCCAGTATCTTGGCATAAAGGCAAAATACCATCTGCGGCGATGGTCGCGTTTTTGATCATTTCCAACGCCACAAAGCGGTCATTATCAGAGGCTTCCGGATCATCCAAAATAGCGGCAACCTGCTTCATATGATCTGGGCGCAATTTGTGAGAAATTTCTTTAAAAGCTTCTTTGGTCAACAAGCGGATCGCTTCCGGGTCGACTTTCAAAATCTCTTTGCCGTCTACCTCAATGGTAGAGACATAATCACTTGTCAGTTTACGGTATTCAGTCATGTCCGCCCCGACGGGGAACATGTCATGATAAACGGTGTCGCTCATCTTATTTTCTCTTTGGTCTTGTGAAACGAAAAAGGGCTGAAACAAAAGTTCAGCCCAAGGGAATTATTTTTTCTTACGAAACGTATCCAGCGCGACGACATTGTCTTTATTTTCATCCTCACCATTCGGTGAAGATGACTCAAGAACGGGTTCATCCTCTTCTAAATCGTCATCGACGTCAAAGTCTTCCTCATCCGCGTCGTCCATGAGTTCCATCTTAAACTGTAAGCCAAACTTGACGCTAGGATCAGCAAATCCGGTGATGGCTTCAAACGGGACGTGAATTGGTGTTTTCACATCATTAAAGCTCAACACGATATCAAAGTAATCTTGTGTCACTTCCAGATCCCAATATTCATGTTCAATCACAATGGTGATCTCTTCGGGATATTGGGAACGCAAGCTTTCTGGAAGAATGGAATCCGGATGGTCGGTTGAAAAAGTAATATAAAAATGATGATCGCCCGGCAGCCCATGTTCCTGACAATGAGTCAACGCTTTGCGCACAACGCTTTTCAGCGCGTCTTCAATCCAACGATCATATCTTAAAGTGTCCATAGGTTCCATGAATGCCTTCTTGGGATTTGTATATGCACGATTTCTTCACACTATAGAACTCTTACCCAAGACAGGTAAAGCACGGGTTGCATATTTTACATTTTTTTTTGCAAAACTTAACGTTTACGCCGTTCCGGCCCCGTATATGCCGCCTGTTTTCTGCGATCTTCTTCCAAGGCACGTTCCATTTCTTCTTCATCATCGGGGTCAACCAGATCAATCACCCGATAGGGATAGGTGTATTTTTGAACATTGGCCTCGCCTGTTTCAATCAAACCATCTTCATATCCTTTGATGGTTTGATCCACAATCGCATTGATCAAAAGATTGGTCACATCGCGCAAACAACTGGGATCATAGAGATATTTCTTGTCATAAATGATCTTTTGCAACTGCACCTGATGGTGGGTGACAAATTTCAACAGCAATAAGGCAAAGGCCTTTTTCTCGATATAGGTCGGCGCGATATCTAAAATATCTTTCAACGTCAAATAGACCAGATTCGGAAAATCCGCTGTTTGCGGTAACTCTTCCAGATAGCCGACCACATCATTAAAATAATTGGCGCGTTCCGCATCCAGTGTTTTCAGGCTTTTCTCGACGATTCTTTTATGCATCCACTGGTCCTTTAAGCGAGGTATCTATCTTTAAGATGCGCTATAAAAACCTCAGGTTCAAGGGGTTGACCTGTAGATTTTATTAAAAGGTCACGCCCGGACAGCTTGGATCCATAGCCATGAATGTTGCTGCGTAACCAATCCAGCAGGGGTGAAAAGTCGCCTTGAGTAATATCTTCTTCCACCGTTGGCAGTGCCTTTTTCGCCGCCGCAAAAATTTGTGCCGCCGTCATCGCACCCAACGTATAAGTTGGGAAATAACCCCATGCCCCATCATACCAATGAATATCCTGCAGGCAGCCTTCGCGATCACTTGGCGGGGTGATGCCCAGTATTTTCTGCATCGATTCATTCCAAGCTGCGGGAATATCTTCTACTTCCATATCCCCTTCAATCAAGGCGCGTTCCAGCTTGTAGCGTAAGATCACATGGGCGGGATAGGTCACTTCATCGGCATCAACCCGGATAAAGCCCGGTTTGACCGCCCGATAAAGCTGGGTGAAATTGTCCAACGACCAGCTTGGTCCGCTCCCGTTGAAAGTTTCCTTCATAATGGGCACGGCATATTTCAAAAAAGCATCAGAGCGACACACCTGCATTTCCACCAATAAGGATTGGCTTTCATGCAGGCTCATGCCACGCGCACTGCCCACAGGCTGGTTGCGCCACTCAACAGGCAATCCCCGTTCGTAAAGGGCATGCCCTGTTTCATGCAGCACCCCCATCAAGGCAGAGGTAAAATCGGCTTCGTCATAACGCGTGGTCAAGCGCACATCATCGGGTGTACCGCCACAAAATGGGTGAAGACTGACATCTAAGCGCCCATGATCAAAATCAAAGCCCAGCGCATCCATAAAGGTTTTACCCAAGGCCTTTTGCTGATCAATGGCAAAGGGCCCCTCAGGCAAGGTGAAACTGTTTTCTTTCTGCTTTTCCAGCACGGCTTGTAAAAAATCCGGTAAGAAGGCTTCCATCCGGGCAAAAATCGGGTCGATATCTGCAGACTTTCCATCCGGTTCATACTGATCCAGCAAGGCATCATAAAGAGAACAACCCAGTTTCTCTGATTTTGCCTGCGCGGCTTTGCGGGTCAGGTTCAACACTTCCTTTAACGCAGGACTCACGCTTTTGAAATCACCTTGGCTGCGGGCCTTGCGCCAGATTTGCTCACAAGATGACGTGGCGCGGCTGATGGCTTCAACCAAATCTTCATCCAAGGCGGTGGCATGGATATAACCGCGTTGCATCTCTTTTAAATTTGCCGCCTGCCAGTCATCAAGGTCAGCTTCCTTTTCGGCCGCCGCCATCAAGTCCCCGATTTCTGCACTTGTCATCATGTTATGGCGCAAGGTGGCCAACAAGGCCATTTGTTCTGTGCGTGCATTTGCCCCGCCGCTGGGCATCATGGCAGACATATCCCATTGCAACATGGACGCCGCATCCCCCAAGACATGAATACGTTTAAATTGTTTTTCCAATTGTGTATACGACTGGCCCATGGCATTTTCCTAGTGGTTTAGTTTAACAATCCCATTCGCGACATCTGGCCCAAAACCAGTAACATCCCGAGTGTGAGAATAATGGCAAGCAATGTAAAACGGTTCATGTGCGTTCACCGATCTCTCTTTTTCAGCTTCTTGTTTGTGGGACTTCTCACCGCACAGGTCAAGCCCGTCTTTGCCCAAAACATCTGGGACGAGGTGATCAGCATAACCCTGCCTTACGAGCTACAACTTAAAAAAACAGGCCCCGTCCGCTTGGGCGGTTTACTTTATGACAAAGACGCCACGGGATTGGAAACACTGGTAAAGACGGGAGATCGGGTACGGGTACGGTTTTTTAGTGATACACCGGACCGCTATGGTCGCAAGCCTGTAGACCTCTATCTTAAAGATTCACGATGGGTGCAAGGTGAACTCGTGCGCAATGCTCAAGCCATCCCTTACCCCTACCCCAAAGAAGAAAGACATATCCGCGATCTCTATGTGTTAGAAAATCCACACCCTCTATCCGCCCTAAGTGATCAAATCAAACCCGGCGGCTTTGCCATCATCAAAGGCCATGTTGTAGATGTCGCCACCATAAAAGGCACCACATATCTAAACTTCGGGGCCAACTGGCGCGATGACTTCACCATCCGCATTAATCGCAATAAAGAAAAACTTTTTAAAAGCTATGGACTTGATCTTAACAGTCTGAAAGGACACCTTCTTCAAATAAGAGGTTGGGTGATTGACCAAAATGGGCCTATGATAGTGGCTGAACACCCGACGCAAATTCAACTGATAACGGACTAGTCCAGACCCAATGCCTTACACACGTGGTACAGATTTATTCCCCACCATAACGCCCAATAATTCCGGCATGCTGGATGTAGGTGAGGGGCATTCCATTTATTGGGAAGAATGCGGCAACCCCAATGGCACGCCCATTGTGTTTTTACATGGCGGACCCGGCGCAGGGTCGTCCTCGCTCCATCGACGTTTTTTTGACCCCGCCCATTACCGCATTGTCTTGCTGGATCAACGCGGGTGCGGTCGTTCCATCCCGACAGCGTCCACAGAACATAACACCACCGATCATTTGATCAGCGATCTGGAAAAATTACGCAATCTGCTGAATATCAAAAGATGGTTCGTCTTTGGCGGATCCTGGGGCAGTACGCTGGCCCTGGCCTATGGCATTGCCCACCCGAACAGTTGCAAGGGCTTCATCCTGCGCGGCATCTTTATGGGGCAAGCCTATGAAGGGGAGTGGTTTATCAACCGGATGGGTACGTTCCAGCCGGAAGCCGCCCGGG
>JABXIC010000210.1 GCA_013373265.1 Methylocystaceae bacterium
ATCCGGCGTCAAAATGCCATGCGTCAACAAACAAGCGCGTCCCAAAATAGCGATGATGTGATGCAACGTGGCCCCCTTCTGCTGGATGCCGGACGTCACCTCTGTGCGTGGAAAAAAGAACATGTCAATCTAACCGTTACCGAATTTTTGATCGTTGAGTCTCTGGCGCGTCACCCCGGTCACGTCAAAAGCCGGGATCAATTGATTGAT
Organism: Methylocystaceae bacterium; assembly: GCA_013373265.1. Lineage (GTDB taxonomy): Bacteria > Pseudomonadota > Alphaproteobacteria > Rhodospirillales > Terasakiellaceae > Terasakiella. The sequence goes on from JABXIC010000210.1 coordinate 211, forward strand.
GCGGCTTACGGGGAACATATCTATGTCGATGACCGCACCATTGACAGTCATATCAAGCGGGTAAGAAAGAAATTCAAATTGGTCGATGATAACTTCAATCAGATTGAAACCCTCTATGGCGTCGGTTATCGCTATAAAGAGACGATAGAGTCTTAAGCGCAATGGCCTCTTTCCTTCCAGCACAATTCCCGCGTTTTCAACGCTCAAAGCGCATGTTCTCACCAATCACCCTGCGTATTTTAGCCGTCAACGTGCTGGCATTGGGGCTTTTGGTTGTCGGCATTCTCTATCTGGGGGAATATCGACGCGGTCTTATTCTGTCCGAAGTTTCAGGCCTTGAAACACAAGGCGATATGTTTGCCGCCGCCTTGGGTGAAGGCGCATCGGCTAACTTGCCAGACGCCAATAAAACGCTGGTCTTCAGTGCAGCACGTCAAATGGTCAAACGGCTGGTTCAAAAAGGAACGCGTGCCCGATTATTTGCCTTAAACGGCAGTTTGATCGCCGACAGCGGGGAACTGATTGAACGCAGTGCGGACCACCCCATCCATGCCAACGAAAATTTAATTGAAAAAAGCCTGCGCCTTGCCCAGGAATTTAGTTCCCGCGTGATTTTTGGTGAACCGGACCTGCCCCTTTATATAGAACCGCCCATGCAAAGTGCCGCCAACTTTCCCGAAGCGGCAATGGCCTTAAATGGTGACTATAGCGGGATGGTCCGTGAAACGGTCGATGGTGGTATTATGATCAGCGTTGCCGTCCCCGTAACAAGAAATGGTCGTGTATTGGGCGCACTTTTACTTTCAAAAGGGTCAGAAGATATCGAAGGGGCTTTATTTGATGTACGCCTTCACATCTTCAAAGTCTTTCTTATTTCCTTTGGCGTAACAATTTTCCTCTCACTTTATTTTGCCAGTACAATTGCACGCCCTTTACGAAAACTTGCAAGTGCGGCCCATATTATGCGCGTCGGTATGAATCAGCGCGACGAAATCCCGGACATGACCAATCGCAAAGATGAAATTGGCGATTTATCCATGGCCATGCGCCAAATGACGCAAGCCCTCTGGCACCGCATGGATGCCATTGAAAGCTTTGCCGCCGATGTCTCTCATGAACTGAAAAATCCGCTGACGTCCCTGCGCAGTGCGGTTGAAACGGTTGCGCGCATTGATAATCCGGATGCACGAAAACGTCTTATGGACATTATTCAACATGACGTATCGCGCTTGGACCGCCTCATCAGCGATATTTCCGAGGCCTCCCGCGTAGATGCAGAAATGTCGCGGGCAAAAACGGAAAAAATAGATGTCCGCTCCATGCTGTCCACGTTGGTGGATATCCATCAGGCCCCTCTTGATGCCGATCCTGAAAACACAACAACACCGCGTCTTGTGCTTCACTGCGACAGTCAGGAAAATTATGCCATCATCGGTATGGAAAGCCGCCTTGTACAGGTCTTCAGAAACCTAATCGGCAATGCGATTACCTTTTCCCCTACAGGGGGAACCATTACTTTGTCTTTGCAAAAAAACAACAACTGGATCACTGTCCTGTTTGAAGATCAAGGACCGGGCATCCCGCCGGGCAGTGAAGAAAAAATATTTAAACGCTTTTATACCGAAAGGCCTGAAAGTGATGATTTTGGCAATCACTCCGGCCTTGGACTTGCCATTTCAAAGCAGATCGTGGAAGCCCATGGCGGTACAATTATCGCTGAGAACATCCTATCTGAAACAGGCACCATCACAGGGGCACGCTTTTGCGTGAACTTACCCATATCATGACCCAAATTCATGCAACAGCCATTGCCATTGATGAACAAGGCATTTTACTCCGCGGACCCAGCGGCAGTGGCAAATCCGACCTTGCCTTACGCCTGATTGAACAAGGCGCGCAATTGATCAGCGATGACCGTGTAGAACTTTTAAAGAAAGGCAATGCGCTTGTCGCCTTTGCCCCCCAACCCATTGAAGGTCTCTTGGAAGTCCGCCACCTTGGCATCATCAAGCTGCAACATTTGAGTGCTACACCTATAAAACTGGTGGTCGACTTAACGTCGCCGGAAGAATTGGACCGCATGCCCAAAGAGGCCTCGGCAGAAATTGACGGCATTGACGTCCCCCTTGTTCGTCTGTCACCTTTTGAACATAGTGCACCAGCCAAAGTCTCTTTAGCCTTGGCCATCGCTCTGGGGCATCTGGAACGGATAGAATGATGCAAAAAATATTAATCGTCACCGGCTTGTCTGGCGCCGGCATGACCACAAGTTTGAAAATTCTTGAAGATATGGGATATGAAACCATTGATGGTGTCCCCCTCACCCTCATCGGGCAATTGGTAGGCAAAGCCACCCCCTTAGCCATTGGGGTGGATATCCGAACACGCGGGTTCGGCGTTCATCAGTTAATGGATGAACTGGACCAGATTAAAGCCAGTCCGGATATTGATCTCAGCCTTGTCTTTCTAGACTGTGACGATGAAATCATTGAACGGCGCTACGTGGAAACACGCCACCGTCACCCCCTGGCCGATGATCGCCCGCTTGCCGATGGCATTCGTCACGAGCGTCAGATTTTGGCCCCTTTACGTGAACGCAGTGACCTTGTCATCGATACCACCGATATGGCGATTAAAGACTGCAAACGTATTCTTCAGGGGCAATACGCCCTGAATGATAAAAAACCTTTAACCATCTTTGTCACGTCTTTTTCCTACAAAAAAGGAATCCCGCGCGAAGCCGATTTGGTCTTTGATGTGCGTTTCTTGCGCAACCCTTATTATGATCAAAGCTTACGCGCATTAACCGGCGAAGACGATAAAGTCGGTGAATATGTGTCAAAAGACGAAGGTTTTGAGAGTTTTTTTGAAAATCTGGTGCATCTGCTCCATCCTTTATTGCCACGCTACAGCGCGGAGGGTAAAAGCTATCTAACCATTGCAATTGGCTGCACAGGTGGTCAACACCGATCTGTCTATGTGGCGAAAAAACTCAAAGCGTGGTTAAAGGAAATCGGTGAAAATGTACAATTGCAACATCGTGAGTTGACGAAAAGCTCTCACTGACCCAAGATACCGGGCTTAAATTAATGGGAAGGAATGATCGTATGATCGGTATGGTGCTGGTTACGCACGGTCGTCTGGCAGACGAACTAATTGCAGCCTTAGAACATGTGGTCGGTGCGCAGGAAAAAGTATCCTCCGTTTGCATCGGCCCCGATGACGATATGGAACAACGACGCACAGATATTTTAGAGCAAGTCTCTCAATGCGATAGTGGTAAGGGCGTGGTGTTACTGACCGATATGTTTGGCGGTACACCGTCAAATCTTGCTATCTCCATCATGGATAAGGCAAATGTTGAAGTCATTGCCGGGGTCAATCTACCCATGTTAGTCAAACTGGCCAGCGTGCGTAAAAACGAACCCCTCGCAGAAACCGCCGCGCAAGGACAGGATGCCGGACGTAAATATATTAACATAGCCTCTCACCTGCTGGGCCAAGATTAAGACTTGTAAAATTAATGAGCACCTCACTTTCCCAATCATTGGAAATTAAGAACCAACGTGGGCTCCATGCCCGTGCTGCCGCGAAATTTGTAAAAACAGCGGCTGAATTTGAAGGCACCAACATTTCTGTGACAAAAGGCGGACAAGAAGTATCCGGCAATTCCATCATGGGACTTTTAATGCTGGCGGCCTCCATCGGGACCAGTATCGAAGTCAAAACGGACGGCCCGCGCGCGCAAGAAGCTATGGACGCCATTGCAACATTGGTGAATGATAAATTCGGTGAAGATTAATACGGAAAAAATATTTGAAGGCCTTGGTGTTTCGCCAGGAATCGGATTTGGCAAAGCCCATATTCTGGAAAGTGGTACGCGCGATGTAGTGGAATATTTCATTCCCGATGATAAAATCCGCGCTGAACTGGACCGATTTGAAGTCGCCCTGAGAGAATCCATCGCCCAACTTGATAAACTGCGCCAAAAAGCCTCTGCCTTACCTGAAGCGGCTGCAGAAGAACTGGGATATATGCTGGATGCCCATATCCATATGCTCAAAGGCTCCCGATTGGTGCGCGGCATTGAAACCTACATTCAAAACCATGGCGTCAATGCCGAAGCCGCTGTTAAACACGTTCTTGTCGATATCACCAAAGGTTTCAAGGCCTTAGATGATGCCTATATTGCCTCGCGCCAATCTGATATCCATCAGGTCGCCGGGCGTGTTTTGCGCAATCTGACCAACACAGAACATCAATCCTTAAAAGACCTCAGTGATGATTCCATCGTCATCGCCGAAGAATTAACACCCGCTGATACGGCACTGATGCACCCGGCAAGCGTTGCTGGTTTTTGTACCCTTCTGGGCGGACCGGAAAGTCACACCGCCATTATGGCACGTGCACTGGGCATCCCCGCTGTTTTGGGTGCAGGTGAATTAGTTGGCGAAGTCGGGGCCGGTGATTCTCTGATCGTTGATGGTGGTCGCGGTAAAGTCATCGTCAATCCCAGTGATAAAACGCTAGCCTATTACCGTAAGCAAGCCGCACAAATTCAAGAAGACATCTCCCGCCTTTCTCATCTTCGCAACCGTCAGGCTATAACAAATGATGGTGTCAAAGTAATACTAGAAGCCAATGTTGAACTTCCTCTGGAAGCAGAGCTGGTCAAAGAAAACGGCGGAGAAGGCATCGGTCTGTTGCGTAGCGAGTTCATGTTCATGAACCGTGAAACCTTACCCAGTGAAGACGATCAATACGAAATCTTCAGAGACTTCCTGCTGCAAATGGATGGCAAACCCGTCACGGTACGGACCCTTGATATTGGTGGCGATAAAATGGCCCAATCCTTAATCAGGGACTTTGGTGACAGCATTTGTTCTCCCCTCGGCATGCGCGGGGTACGCCTTTCGCTAAACCGCCCCGACATTTTAGAAACCCAATATCGTGCCATTTTGCGCGCCGGAGTACATGGGCCGATCCGTATTCTGCTGCCCATGGTCACTTCTGTCGATGATGTGCGCCAAGCCCGGCGGATTCTACATGCCGTTGCCGCAAAAATGCGCCATGAAGGGGTTGAACTTCCACAGTATTTGCCCCCTCTTGGCGCCATGATCGAAGTCCCCGGTGCGGCTTTAGCCGCAGATGCCTTAGCAAAAGTCTGTGAGTTTTTTGCCATCGGGTCCAATGATCTGACCATGTATACCTTGGCAACAGACCGCGCCGATGAGAAAGTCGCCCATCTTTATGATCCATTACATCCTGCTGTTTTGCGGCTCATTCAATTTACCACCCAAGCAGCCATCAGAAATGACATTCCCGTCAGCCTCTGTGGTGAAATGGCGGGGAACCCAAAATACAGTGCACTGCTCATTGGTTTGGGCATCCGTGATTTATCCATGGGGGCATCCAACATTCCACGGGTTAAACAACGCATTATGAATATAGATGCAACAGCAGCTTGCGCCCATGCTGACACGATGATGATGCAGACAGATCAGACACGCACCGCCATGATGCTGGAAAGCTTTAACAGCCACTTTGATCAAGCCTAGAATAGAGTCTTATTTGCTGTGTTCAGATAAAGCCAGCACAGTTGCAAACAAGATAAACATCACACCCGTGGCATGATTGATACGCTTTTGTACATGATCCCCAAAATTGCGCGTGCCAACATAATGTCCGGCCAAACCATAAATCCAGGCTGCTAAATATTCCGTACATAAAAACGTCACGCTGATAATGGCAAATTGCTGAAAATAATCGCCATGCATATCAATAAACTGGGGCAACACCGCCGTCATAATCAAGATTGCCTTAGGGTTCGCCGCTGCCAGCATAAACTCTTTTTTGATTAACGGAAACATCCCTGTATAGACATGCTTTGTCCCGTTTGATTTTAAAAAGCTTTCATCGCTGGACGATAAAAATATCCTCACCCCGAGAAAAGCAAGATAAACCACGCCGCACCATTTGATGATTTCGAACGCCGTTTGCGATGTTGCCAGCAAAATGCCCAACCCTGATGCCGTCAAGATAAGCATGGCGACAAAGACAATGATGCGCCCCGTACAGGCTTTAAACGCAACAGCTGGTCCATAACGCATGCCATTGACGACACTTGTTAAATTATTCGGGCCAAACGTCATCGACAGAAGAATTGATGCCGGAATAAACATCAACCAATCAACAAAAGTAAGCATGGCTAAATCCGTTCTAAAACAGTCTCGACAGCTAAATCTTCCAAGCGGTCTTCACGCAGGATAATCACATCGCGGCCTCTTTGACCACATAATTTTGGATCGGATGCTTTAGAATATAAAACGATGGATTTGCACCCCGCCAAAGCAATTAAATGCATGGGGCCGGTGTCGTTGCCTATGGCAAGGTCTGCACGTTTGGCCAAGGCCGCAATTTCAAGAAAATCCGTTTGACTGGAAAGGTCATAAACCTGTGGGCAACGATCCAGGATTTCATCCAAGACATCGCTTTCCTGCGCTGTTCCCAACATAACAGGCTGAATATTGCGTTCTAACAAGCCTTCTGCCAATTTGGCGTAATGTTTTGCAGGCCATCGTTTATCCACCCGATGAGCTGCCCCCCCCGGTACCAAAAGCGCAAAATGGCTATCCAAATCAAATCGGGATAAATCCGCCTCACACCAGCTCAGGTCAGCCATAGGTGTCGAAGAAATCCCTGCCATTTCCAACTGTTCAGCTTGACGTTCAATCGTATGCATCAGGTCACGATTGAGGTTGGCATGCGGATGGGAACACCCACGGGCAATGCCAGACCATTTCACCTTAGCCCCCATCAGCTTGAAATAACCCGATGATCGATCAGAGGTTTGCAAATCATACACGCGATCAAAATTACCGCTTTTAAGTTGTTGACGCAGCTTTAACGTCCGGCGCACTTGCCAGGCCTTTGGGCGTGCATCTTGCCATACCGCATCAAAATAACCACAAGCCTTACCCAACCCCATATAGGGTTTGGTCGTCAGCAAGGTAATGTGTGCTTCGGGGTGATGATCCCGTATGGCCTTCATGGGGCCAAGCGCCTGAATAAAATCACCCAGCGCGCTCAGTTTAATAACCAAGATACGTTCTTGCTTCGGCACATTATTGGGCATTAGGTATCCAGACTGAGAACTTCGTTATACACTTCAAGGGTTTTAGCGCACATGGCTTCTTTAGAGAAGTCTTTACGGATATGATCTTTTGCCCGTTTTGCCATGGCTTCACGTTTACCTGTTGATAAAGCAAGGCCTTTGCCGATGGCACGTGCCATAGAATCCACATCACCGGGCTTGCAGAGCCAACCTGTTTCATCTTCAATAACCGTTTCACGCGCACCGCCATGATCGGTGGCCACAACAGGACGGCCCATCGCTTGGGCTTCACAGACCACGCGGCCAAAGGCTTCCGGGTCGGTAGAGGCAGAAACCACAAGGTCCGTCAGCATATAAGCCGTTGGCATGTCATTACATTCATCCACAATCGTGATCACGCCTTCAAGATTATGCTGTTTAATGCGGCGTTCAAGTTCTCTGCGATAATCCACACGTCCCTGATCTGAACCGATTAACAAGCAACAGATGTCTCTGCGGCCCAGTTTTGCAATGGCGTCAATAAAGACCAACTGCCCCTTCCAGCGTGTCAGACGACCCGGCAAAGCAATCACTGCCACACCATCGGGAATATTCCATTGCGTGGTCAACTTCACCAAACGTTCAGCGGTTATTTTTTCCGGATCAAAGCGAAACAGATCAACCCCGCGATGGATCAAACGAATCACTTCCCGGCGCACCCCGTAAATTTGACGCATATGTCCGGCAATAAAACTTGAAATGGCGATCACCCGATCGCCTTTGGTCATGACGGAATTATACCAGCGTTTTAAGGGGTTACCTGCGCCGTAGGTACCGTGAAATGTGGTAATAAAAGGAACATTGGTGCGCTTGCTTGCCCAATAAGCGCTCCAGGCTGGGGCGCGTGAACGCGCATGAATAAGGTCAACACTTTCCTGGTGGATAATTTTCGTCAGCCGACTTGCGTTTTTACGCATCACAAAAAAGTTTTTCGAATCCAGCGGCAATTCAATATGTTCCGCCCCAACACGGGTAAGCTCATGCACCATCGCACCGCCGCTTGAGGCGACCAAGGCACGACCGCCGGCTTCAACAATGGCCTGTGCCATTTCAATGGTACCGCGTTCAACCCCGCCTGTGACCATAGCAGGAAGGACTTGTAAAACAGTCGCCATACGGCTTTGGTGACCCGACGTTTGCGGGTCTTTCAATTTGGTGGTATCTATCATCTATTCGATCTTTTTATGAATTCTTATAAGGTCTATTTAATCTATGACAACCGAGATTCCTACAGGAAATAGCGCACCGTCCTTTCTAACACAAGAAAATGGTGAACGCATTGCTTATCACTATAGCCCAGGGGCAAGCCCCGGTGTAATTTTTCTGCATGGCCTTATGTCTGATATGGATGGCGGTAAAGCCCTTGCTGTAGAGGAATTTTGTAAAAAGCGCGGTAACGCCTTTTTGCGCTTTGATTGCCAAGGACATGGTCAGTCTGATGGCCTATTCAAGGATGGCACCATAGAAAGATGGTCAAATGATACGGTCCATATGCTTGACCAGTTGTGCAAAGGGCCGCAAATTCTGGTGGGGTCCAGCATGGGCGGCTGGAATATGCTGCTCAGTGCGATCAAACGTCCTGAACGCATTGTCGGCCTGCTGGGTATCGCTGCTGCACCGGATTTCACAGAAGATTTGATGATGAATGACCTGAGCGCTGAACAACTTAAAACCGTTGAAACGCAAGGCTATGTTGAAATCCCGAATTGTTATGATGACGGGGAACCTTATGTCATTTCCAAGGTCCTATTAGATAATGGACGTGAAAATCTGATTTTGCGCAAACAAATCCCCCTGAATATACCTGTCCGCCTGATCCACGGCATGAAAGACGATGATGTACCGTGGCAAACCGCCTTGCGCATCCAGCAAATGCTGCAATCTGATGATGTGGAAATTACCTTGGTCAAAAACGGTGATCACCGCCTCAGCGAAGAACATGACCTTGATCGTCTCAGGGGAACATTAGAATCCCTGCTACAGAAAATTGAAAACTAAAACCTGATTTTTTTAAACAAACTTTGCCAGACAGGAACTTTTTGCCTCATTCAAACGTTATGGGTATTTCTCATTTGTTGGATATGAATCAATGTGCCGAGCCATTGGTTTTCATAGCATTCGCGTATGGCATCTTCAAAACCGACTGCCTTTACAAGACGTTGGGCGAAATCTGCTTGATTGCTTGTGCTCTTGTGCAAACGTTTTATTTCTTGTGCCATGATCATTTACTCCTCATTCAAAAATTATAGCGCGGTGGTATTACCAATTAGTTAAGCATTTGTCATGCCTTTTTTCAAAATAATACTTGATAAACATATAAAGATTTCTTTATATTGTTTTCCAGATACCTTATTGCAGCTCGCGCACCATCGCGGGTGCATCTTTTTTTGAACGAGCTGCCCGCAGCAGCATGACTTGGAGAAACTCAACATGAGTGAATTTACAGACTATCAGGTGGCAGACATCAATCTCGCCGATTGGGGTCGCAAAGAACTGAACTTGGCTGAAGCTGAAATGCCGGGCCTGATGTCCTTGCGCGAAGAATATGGCGCATCAAAACCGCTGAAAGGTGCCAAAATCGCAGGCTCCCTGCACATGACCATTCAAACGGCTGTGTTGATCGAAACATTGGTTGAACTGGGCGCAGAAGTCCGTTGGGTTTCTTGTAACATCTTCTCTACACAAGACCACGCAGCCGCCGCAATCGCCAAAGCGGGCATCCCGGTTTTCGCCCATAAAGGTGAAACACTGGAAGAATATTGGGATTTCACACATAAATTGTTCACATGGCATGATGGCACAACGCCGAACATGATCTTGGATGATGGCGGCGATGCCACTTTGTTGCTCCACTTGGGTCAAGATGCTGAAAAAGATATTTCTGTTCTCGACAATCCGGGTTCTGAAGAAGAAGAAGTCATGTTTGCTAAAATCAAAGCCACTTTGGCTGAAGATGCAAACTGGTACACAAATGCTGCCAAAGACATCATGGGCGTGACCGAAGAAACAACAACCGGTGTTCACCGTCTCATCGAAATGGCGCAAAAAGGCACTTTGTTGTTCCCGGCCATTAACGTTAATGACTCTGTGACCAAATCCAAATTCGATAACAAATACGGTTGTCGTGAATCACTTGTTGACGGTATCCGCCGCGCAACTGACGTAATGATGGCTGGTAAAGTTGCTGTCGTTTGCGGCTATGGCGATGTGGGCAAAGGCTCTGCTGAATCCCTTCGTTCTTGTGGTTGTCGTGTTTTGGTCACTGAAGTTGACCCGATCTGCGCCTTGCAAGCCGCTATGGAAGGTTTCGAAGTTGTCACCGTTGAAGACGCATTGCCGGAAGGCGATATCTATGTCACTACAACAGGCAACAAAGACATTATCCGTAAAGAACATTTGGACGGCATGAAAGATGGCGCAATCGTTTGTAACATCGGTCACTTCGACAA
>JABXIC010000262.1 GCA_013373265.1 Methylocystaceae bacterium
AATGCCTTATTTGAAGCATATAAAAAAAACAATGACATTTTAGAAGATATCTTAATTCTTATTAGAATATACGAAACAAAAAATGAAGCACTTCCACAAGAAATAGCAATTGCTACTAACAGCCAAACGCGAATTTCACAAAGAGACTTGATGTCAAACACGGAAGTTCAAATTAAACTTGAAAAATCGTTTTCAAATTTAGGATACTTTTATGAACGAAAAAGATTTCAACACGAAGAGCAAAAGCCAAATAGTCGTATAGATGCATTAAAATTAGGACAAGCTATAGTGGCTTTTGACCTAAGAGAGCCAGAAAAGGCACGGACTGATTCAGATAAAATCTTCAGTTCTAGATATCAGGAAGTTTTTTCTAAAGACCATAACGTATCCTATTTATTGAATATTTTCTTAATAATTCAGCTAATCGACCAAAGGAGAGAAGAAGCCAGAAAAGCACGAAAAAAAGGTACCGGAAATGATATAGACAGTTTTTGGAGCTACGGTCAGTTTCATATACTCTACTTAGTTAAACTTCTTTCAGAAAAAAATGATATAAGCATAACTGATAATAAAAATAGAGAGCGGCTATTAAACGATGCCGTTGAAATCATGAGATCTTTCATTTTGTCGAAAAAAACTAGTAGCTTTTACACCCTATTCCGGAGTGCAAAAACAAAAGAGGAGCTCTATGAAAGAGCATTGCATAAAGGTCAACTCCCACTCCCTTTAGAAATAACACAATCCGGTTAATTATCCCTCGTCTTCTGAGCCTTTGATGCGGTGGGCTAAAGACGCCGCCATAAACATATCCAGATCCCCGTCCAGAACAGCCGATGAATTTGACGTTTCCACATTGGTGCGCAGGTCTTTGATCATTTGATAAGGTTGCAACACGTAAGAACGGATTTGATGACCCCAGCCGATATCCGTTTTGGCATCATGTTCAGCTTGCGATTCCGCTTCACGTCTTTGCAGTTCAGCCTCATATAAACGTGCACGCAACATTTTATAGGCAGCAGCGCGGTTTTTGTGTTGGGAACGATCATTCTGACATTGCACCACAATGCCTGTCGGAATATGCGTAATCCGTACCGCAGAATCCGTTTTGTTGATATGCTGCCCCCCCGCACCAGAGGCACGGTAAGTATCAATGCGCAGGTCTTTTTCTTCAACCTCGATCTCAATATTATCATCGACTTCAGGATAGACCCAGACAGAAGAAAAGCTGGTATGACGACGCGCTGAACTGTCAAACGGTGAAATACGCACCAGACGATGCACGCCGCTTTCAGACTTCAGCCAACCATAGGCATTATGACCGGAAACCTTAATGGTGACGGATTTAATGCCCGCTTCTTCGCCCGGTGTTTCCTCAATAAATTCTACTTTATACCCATGCTGATCCGCCCAACGGCTATACATGCGCAACATAATGTTTGCCCAATCACATGCCTCGGTACCACCCGCACCACTGTTGATTTCCATAAAGCAATTGTTGGAGTCAGCCTCCCCGGACAGAAGGGTTTCAATTTCTTCCTTGGCGGCGCGTTCTTGTAAAACCTTCAGTGCTTCTTCCGCTTCTGTGATGGTGTCCTGATCATCTTCCATCTCGCCCATTTCAATAAGCTCGATATTATCTGAAAGCTCCTGTTCAGATTCTTCCAACGCTTTGATGCCGTTTTCAAGACGGGTACGTTCCCGCATCAGGTCTTGTGCTTTCTTCGGATCATTCCATAAATCCGGGTCTTCACTCAGCGCATTCAATTCTTCAAGGCGGCGCACAGCGTTATCGTAATCAAGGTGTTTACGTAATAACTTTAAAGACTTACGAATTTCTTCAACCTGAGTTTCGACTTCCGCACGCATGAATTAATTTTCCTGATGAAATAAAGAATTGAAAATGTTGGGTGGTATTTAAACGCAATCGAGGCGATGGTCAATAAAGACCACCGCCTGTGTCCACATCACCGGGGGTGACGATTTCGTCACTTTGACCTTCAAGCACACTATTGCTTTCACTGGGGGAAGTTCCTTCTTTAAAGGCTTCCCATATCACATTGGTGTCACTTGGTGTGGCCTCTTGCCCCGTGCGCGCATTCACCCGAACCAAGCGAATGCCATTAGGGATACGAAACGGCGTGGCAGGTTTATCAGCCAAAGCCTCTTTCATGAAATCACGAAAGATTGGTGCCGCCGCCGTGGAGCCAGCTTCATGTTTACCCAAGGGAATTGGTGTGTCAAAACCAACATATACACCGACTGTCAGGTCTGGACTAAAGCCCATAAACCAGGCATCACGGCTTTCATTGGTTGTCCCGGTTTTACCGCCAAGGGGTTTACCAACAACCGACACGCGACGTCCTGTCCCGCGCTGTACAACCCCTTCCAAGATGGAAACAATTTGATAGGCACTTTGTGGTGAGGTCACACTTTCACGGTTATCTGCAATTTGCGGGACGATTTGATCCCCCGTCCAGTTTAATGCCAGGCAATGTGGGCATTCGCGCGTATCATGCTTAAAGACAGTGATACCGTTGCGGTTTTGAATGCGGTCAATCATGGTCGGGATAATGCGTTTGCCCCCATTGACCAACATGCCATAAGCGGCCGTCAAATTAATCAGCTTGGTTTCACCCGCGCCCAAAGCCATGGATAAAACTTTCGGCAGATTATCCGTGATGCCAAAACGTTTGGCATATTCACTGACTGTATCCATCCCTAGGGTCTGGGCCAAACGTACGGTCATTAGGTTTCGTGATTTTTCCACCCCCAAACGCATAGTCGAGGGGCCATAAAATTTATTGGAATAGTTATCTGGTCGCCATTTCGGCAAACCGGGGCCTTGATCAAGAACAAAAGGTGCATCCAAAATCAAAGTGGAAGGTGTGTAACCTTTATCCATGGCCGCCAAATATACAAACGGTTTAAAAGCAGACCCGGGTTGCCTGTTGGCTTGTGTAGCCCGGTTGAACTGGCTGTAATCATAAGAATATCCACCCACCATGGCCAACACACGTCCGGTGTGCGGATCCATCGCCACAATCCCACCTTCAACCTTGGGAATTTGTTGCAAGGCGAAGGTATTAGGCTGATATTTATCCCCTTTGGAATTTTGCGTCACCGGTTTCAGCCAAACAACGTCACCTTTGTTCAAAGCATCAGAAGGCTTTTTCAAGCGTGGCCCCAAGAGCTGACCTTCCAACCACTCGCGCGCCCATGTCATTTCTGAAAATGGTAAAACGCCTTGCGTGCCATCTGCCAGGCCAACGCTAACATCACCTTTATTCAATTGTAAGACCACACCCAAGGTCCAATCTGATGGTGCGCCTTTGGGCGGGGTAATCTCTGTTAAAGCTTCATGCCATGCCAAAGTTGAATCAATGGTTGCAACCGGACCACGCCAGCCATGACGGCGATCATAAGATTCCAAACCACCTTGCAACGTGCGTTGGGCAATTTCCTGCAATTTTGGATCTACCGTTGTATGAACCGACAACCCACCTTTATAAAGTTTGTCTTCACCATACATATGTACCAGTTCACGACGAACTTCTTCCGCAAAGTAAGGCGCATCAATCACGGCAGTTTCTGAACGCGAAACAACGTTCAACGGTTTCGCTTTGGCTTCAAGAGCTTCAGCGGGTGTAATAACACCCTCAATCGCCATACGATCAATCACCCAATTGCGACGTTCCACCGCTTTTTGGGTGCGTTTAATAGGATGGTAATTGTTCGGTGCTTTAGGTAAGGCCGCCAGATAGGCCATTTCCTCAATGTCCAATTCGCCAAGGGACTTGTCAAAATAGTTCAACGCTGCCGCAGCAACACCATAAGACCCGTAGCCCAAATAGATTTCATTGAGATAGAGTTCTAAAATCCGGTCTTTAGACAAAACTTTTTCAATACGCAGGGCCAGAATAGCTTCCTTGATTTTACGAATGTAGGAAACTTCATTGGTCAGCAAAAAGTTTTTTGCCACCTGCTGTGTAATGGTTGACGCCCCAACAAGACGACGTCCTTTACCAACATTTTTAAGGTTGATGAGAATAGCACGCGCCACGCCCATCGGATCAATACCGATATGATCATAATAATTTTTATCTTCAGCCGCGAGAAAAGCACGCACCACACGCTGCGGGATTGCTCTGATCGGCACAAACACACGATTTTCAATGGCATATTCCGCCATTAATTGCCCATCACCGGCATGAACGCGTGTCATGACAGGAGGTTCGTAATCCTGCAATTGGGTATAATCAGGCAGGCCTTTGCCAAAATGGTAAAAACCATAAAGCACACCACCAGCACCAAGGACGGCTAAAAACAGGAAAAAACCTAAAATTCCGGCTATTATTTTAATAAACTTCAACTTCTGTACCTTGGTGTTTGTGCAAATGGGGTTGGCAGTATACCCAAATGTATCTGTTTGTCATTTCCCGATCACAGGTTTGAAGCAGTTTTATGAACGATTTGCTTCTTCAACACGATTAAAATAACGATTAATCGACGTCTTAATAGACTCTGCAATTTTTGCCCGATGGGTTTTGGAACGTAAACTACGCTCATCTCTCTTGTTTGACAAGAATCCAAGTTCAATCAAAACAGCCGGAACATCAGGTGCTTTTAAAACAGCAAAACCCGCAAAACGATGCGGATTATGTAACACACTGCCCGCACCAGACAAATCTTTGACCAATGTTTCAGCAAATTTTGAAGATTGATTCTTGGTATCGCGTTGCGCCATATCCAATAAGATGAAGCTAAGATCGTCTGTGGTTGACGATAAATCCACACCAGCAATTAAATCAGCCTTGTTTTCGCGTTCTGCCAAGGCTTGTGCTTCTTTACTGGAGGCACGTTCAGACAAAGTATAAACAGACGCCCCACGCACGGAGCGATCATGAAAAGTGTCGGCATGTAGTGATAAAAACAAATCAGCACCGGCGCGTCGTGCAATCGCTGTACGTTCACGCAATGGAATAAAGACATCACGATCACGGGTCAAAACCACTTTGTAACGCCCCGTACGTTTCAACACATCCGCCAATTGGCGCGCAATGGCCAGAGTGATATGCTTTTCGTAAATACCGCTTACCCCACTGGCGCCCGGATCAACACCGCCGTGTCCAGCATCAATAACAACAACGTGCTTACTTTTCTTTTCAGGTTTTTGGGGCGGCAACATGGCAGGAACACGCGCTTGCTGAACGGGAGAAGTTGCGGTCTGGGACCCGTTGTTCTGCGCCACCTCTTGTGAGGGATAGGCAGCAGGTTTCATCAAGGCCATAAATGTTGAACGGTCGGTTTTCACCAAATCCATTACAAAACGCCAGTTTTTAACATGGCCACGCGGGGGCAGCATAAACGTGTCTTTAATTTTTACAGGGGCTTTCGCATCCAAAACAATGCGCGAAGTTCCAGTTTTAAACAAACCATAACGAAAACCACTGAGTTCCCCATACATAGGCGGGTTTGCACCATCACGCAATTGCCAGCCCATTTCTGGAAAATCAACAACAACACGATAAGGATCAGCCAACATAGAAATTTGAAAATTTACTTGATCGCTGATTTCCATGACAAAACGGGTGTGATCCGGATGCTTACCAACACGCACACTTTTGACAAGCGGCATCAAGGCCTCTTGCGCGAGAACCTCTTTACAGAATCCAGACAGACATACCAACAGCATTAAAGCTTTGATAATAGATGAATTAATAGTTTTTCCGTTCAACATCACAGCTTTTGTCAACTTAGGTTTATAATATTATTGTTCTAGCGACTCCTAAGGTTTACCCCATTATCTAGTACTTCCGCAACTACAGAAAATGCCTTTTAAACAACAAAGGTAAAAATAAAAATCACATGAAACGATATAAGAGCATTGTGTATTTAAATTCCTACCGTTATGTTAACAACCGCGTGAAAAAGCGCTCTTATCTGTAAAAACTTTCGTTTTGGGGATTATGGCAAAATCCAAATCCTTCTACCCAGAGAACGAAGATTCAATCAACAGCCCTGAGTTCACGCCGATTTGACGCAAATTTTGTTTGTGCGAAACGTAGTGCTTAACACGACTATTGACACTATTTTCGAGGTTTTCATGCTGGCAAGAGCAGACCATATCAATAAAACGCAAAGCAGAATGTGTTCTGTTTCTCGTTTTGCTATGGGCGCCGCCAGTATTTCGACCACTTATTTCATTACAAATTACCGCAGCAACATCCACACGGGTACAGCACGCTTTACAATGCGCTCCCCAAACAGGCGCGTTGCTGCGCACTGGAGTTACGAGCCTAATGGCAACCAAACGCATGTTAATCGATGCGACACATCCGGAAGAGACCCGGGTTGTTGTCGTCGATGGAAATCGACTTGACGAACTGGAATTTGAATCAGCAAGTCGCAAACAACTCAAAGGAAACATCTATCTCGCAAAAGTAACCCGTGTAGAACCAAGTTTACAAGCCGCATTCGTTGAATACGGCGGGAATCGTCATGGTTTTCTGGCCTTTAGCGAAATTCATCCGGACTATTATCAAATCCCGGTATCAGATCGTGAAGAATTTGAAGCCGATATTGCCGATGACGGCAATGACAATGAAAATAAAGACGAAACTTCAGTTGAAGAAACGGGTTCTGATGATAGTGAACAGGTTGAACACAACCGTCCCCACTATCGCAACCAACGCCGTTATAAAATTCAGGAAGTCATTAAGAAACGCCAAATCATTTTAGTGCAGGTTGTCAAAGAAGAACGCGGCAACAAAGGCGCTG
>JABXIC010000095.1 GCA_013373265.1 Methylocystaceae bacterium
TGCTCTTAAGGTATTGAAGGGATTGTTGAAAAAGTATGGCGAACCAACGTCTATAGTGACGGACAACTTAAGTCATATTCAGCAGCTCTAAAAGAAATCAGCATGACTGAAAAACACGAGACAGGTCAGTGGATGAATAATCGCGCCGAAAATAGCCATCTCGTTTTTCGAAGGCGGGAACGGGCTATGAATAAGTTTAGAAGTATGACTTCGCTGCAGAATTTTTGAGGGGTTCAAACGCAGGTTCAAAATCATTTTTCAGGAGAGCGGCACTTAAACAAGAGGCATATTTTTAAAAAATCTCGTTCAGCATCACTTGTTGAATGGCGTTCTTTGTTGGCTTAGATTTAAGTCAGTTCTGATTAAATTTTATTCTACAGTTTTAATCTGACAATGCCCTCCTCCTTGATTGGGATAATGGATAGTTTTACAGTTTCTTTGTATTAAGAGAGAAATTCGGGAAACTTTTTTATCTTTGGTGTGACTTAGGGTTTAAGAGAGCTACGTACCTTTTTACCTGTGTAATTTATAAATTGTGTTTTCTTGTAACTGTTTTGAACTGATTGGTGTTTTATTGCGATTATGTTTGGCCTGAAGATCATAGAAAAAAAGATTATGGGCGCTGTACTGATGTTGGTGGTTTCAATGCTGGTCATCGGCGTTGCTGTTCATGACAGTCATCGTAAAATCCAATGGGCTCAGTTGATCTCACGCGGGGAACTGATTGCGGAAACAACCGCTGAAACGATCGAGTACTTATTGTCTGTTGGCGCTCCACTCCCTTTATCTCACGATGTTCGGCGGATCGTCGATATGGTTAATCGTGACCGTGCTGCCACAAAAAGTGTCAGCATCTATGATGTAAAGGGTAAGGGGCTGTACAGTAGTGATTTTTCTTTGATTGGTGAAATCGGCGATGGACGTATCTTGCAAGTTTTGCAAGGGAAGAAAGTCTCGCAGGAACATAGTTTGGATGTGTTACGGCCCATCCACTCCCCTTATGGTGAGATTGTTGGTGTGCTGGTCGTCCAGATGGAGGAAAGTTACCTTGCGAAAGTATCGGATTATACGACCTTACTGTTTTGGTTGACGGGGATCGGTGTGGTGGTGTTTGGGGGTATTTTGAGCACGGCATTGCTGTATCTTACAACCCAACGTGAAAGAGAGATTGTTAGGCAAACGGTGTGGTGTCTGGAATGCGAAATGGAAGAAACGGAAGAAACGGAAGAGAAAAAAGAAATTGTTCCGGATCGTTTTTTCCAGTTTAGTCAGAAGGTCTTCAAAGATTTTGATAACGCCCAAAAGAAAATAAATGAACTGGATAAAATGGCGTGACACGACAATCTCTCTCTCTACTGCATTTGAAATTATTTGCTGTTCTTGTTTTGGGTGTGTGTGTTCCTTTGTTTGTAATTGGGACAATGACGCTTGAGAGTATGAAAAATACTCTGTCCCAAGGGTTTCTAGAAAAAGCAAACATTTTGGAAAGCCGAATTGTTGAAGATTTGAAACTTGCTGCAGAAGTGGGTATCCCTTTGAACAAGCCGGCAGTGAAAGCGGATTTGAAAACATACTTGAATCATTTGCTTGCCTCACATGACGAAGTGAAATTTGTCATGTTGAAAGATGGTAAAGATAAGTTTCGCATTTATGCAGGCAATATTACGGCAGAAGATGTCGCCCACGTTGATTTCAGTATGTTGAAGGAGGATATGGTAAAGAATGTTGATGATATTTTAATCATGACGCGTAACCTGTCCTACAATGGTGTTGTTTTCGCCCAGTTGTATCTGGGGGTCGAGTTGTCCTATTCCCGTGATGTGTTGATGAATGCCGGGAAGGGTGTGTTATTCGCAGGGGTGGTGGTGTTGATTTGGCTGTGGCATATGGCGGCCCTGATGGCGGAAAGGCTTTACTTTGAACCAAATTGGCTGTTGGCACGTCAGAAAGAGGAAATGGTTGCAGGTAATCCAAATTTCATTGTGGATGGCCCGGCGGGGGGTGAATTTGGCTATGCCATAAGCTTGCAGAACTCCCTCTTTAAAAAAATGCGAGAAACCTATAAACAAATTTTGCAAGATTTTGTTGAAGTGCGTGAAGCTGTGTTTGACCCCAGTGTGGCAAGTTCACTGAATGAAGAACGCGAGAAGTTTGAAAAAACTTACGGTTTTCTGGAACATATGGGTGAAACTTCAGACAAGGGGCGCAGACCGTCTGTGCAGCGATTGCTGTTTCTTTCTCTTGGAGGATTGATCGGTAGTCTAATTACACTTGTGTGGCACGATAATGGTGTAGAGGAATTGATATTCGCGCTTATTTCCTGTGTTGTGCTCCTGTTTTATTTGCGCGTTTTTGAAGCCCATAAGCAACGTATGCTGGCGACAAAAGGGACCGTTTGGTCGTTGTGTGTATTCATTAATGGTTTGATGATGGCGTTATTGCTCGCTGAATTCGCAATGATCGAACTGAGTTACGGCTTTATGGTCGTGACGTCCTTGATTGTGCTGGGGCATGTCTTGATATCGTATATAACGGGGAAAGAGTCATGAATCTCCGGAATCGGATCATAATGATTGTTGCCCTTTCTTGTTTTTTAATGTTGGGCGGACTTTATTTTTATCTGGAGACAAGTCAGGATCGGGTGAATGGCCTGAACGAACAAGTTATACTTGATTTGCAAAAAAAAGTTCTGACTAAAGCTTTGGAAAATCGACTGGACCAGTATGTTAAATTGTTTGATGGGGTTGAAAAAAAAGATGGCATCCCGCTGGAAATAGACGATGCAGCCTTTGAACTGGTAAACACGGACCTTGAAGTCCAGTTCAGCTCTACCGCTGCTATTGGTCCGCATTTATCACCATTGTTGCCTGATTGGGTAATCAAGCAAGTGATACAGGATGGTAATGCATTTCGTACTATTGGGCGGGACCGTAATGGGGCGATTGCGGCAATTGGTTTGTACGCCTTTGGGGAGCACACGTCCAAAGATCGTGAGTTGCTGAACGTTACGATCCCGATTTCTAATATGGAAACCTTTCTGGGAACGGAAATGGCAACACAAATTGTTCTGCTGGACAAAGGGCTCAATCGTATTGTTGGACGCAGTGATATTGCTTCTACGCTATCTCAGGCCATTTTGGAAAATGTGAAAGATGATTTCCGTAGCCCCATTAAGACCAGCTATCGCCACTTTGATAGTTCAACTTTTACTTTGCGAGATTTAGGCGGTGGGGTCCTGGGGTATTTGACTCTGTTGTTTGACAATACGGTCGAAGCCAAAAAAGATACGTTAGTTCGCAATACGGCTTTGATGGGGATTATCTTTTTTATTGGTGTGCTGCTATTAGGCTTGCGCAGTTATATCCAACAGAATTTTGCCCGTTTGTATCATTTGATCAACATTCTGCGTCGCTTAACCAAAGGGGAGAATGTGTATTACGACATTCAGGACCGTAAAGATGAAATCGGTGATTTGAGTAAGGCTGTTGATGATTTCAGGACCAAGAATCGTGAAATTGTGCATCAGCAAAAACGCCAAGAACGTTTTGAGGGACGTCAGCAACGCTTTATCCGTCAGCAGATGGAAAAACTGGCAAATCGATTGGGCAGTCCGTTTTCTGAAACATTAATGGAAGAGTTATCTGTCATTGAATCCGGTGTTCGCAAAAATAAGAAAAAAGGTGAACTGGGCATGCTCGCGGAAGGCTTTGAACATATGGCGACCCGTGTTGCACATCAATATGATGAAGTGAACAAACTGGTGGCTGAATTACGAGAAGCCTTGATGCATAAAACCAAACTTGTTGCCTTGGAGCAGGAATTGGATATCGCACGCCAGATACAAACGTCTGTGCTGCCTCGTGATCTTGTTGCGGAAGGGGTTTTGGAAGTATACGGTACGATGAAAGCGGCAAAAGAAGTCGGGGGTGATTTTTATGACTTCTTTAAAATTGATGATGAACGCATTGGTGTTGCGGTTGCAGATGTTTCCGGCAAGGGTGTACCTGCGGCTTTTTTTATGCTGATTTCTCGGACTCTGTTGAAATCAACAGCTATGTTTGGCCTCTCACCTGCTAAAGTATTGTATCGCTTGAATGAGTTACTGAGTTCAGAGAACGATCAAATGCTGTTTGTTACCATGATGTATGGCGAAATTAATCTCAAGACGGGTGAATTCAGATATGCAAATGCTGGTCATAATCCTGCATATTTGCTACGACAGGGGCAAAGCCAGCCAGTCAAAATGCCGGACGGAATGGCATTGGCAGTAATGGAAGGTGTGGATTTCGAAGAAGCGAGCCTGACGTTGGGGCCAGATGATATGCTGGTTCTTTATACGGATGGGGTGACGGAAGCCTTTAATAGCGAAGAAGAATTATTTGGTGAAGGCCGTTTGAAAGCAGCACTGGATGGGTTTGTGGACAAGAATATCGGAGATTTGCCCAATGAATTGCGAAGATGCGTTGACGATTTTGCTGGAGATGTGCCACAAGCTGACGACATTACCATTGTGGGGCTTCGTTATCTTGGAAAAGGGGCAATAAAACGTGCCGAATGAAGGTCGAAATGAGAGTACAATGCGGCTATATTTGAAGTTTTTGATGATGACGATCTTGGTTTTGATGCTGATGCTCACTCTATTTGTGTTTATGAGCTACATGAAATATCAGAACATTTTATCCGATGTGGTATCGTCTCGTTTGATGGTTGTTGCTGGTTCTATTGAAAATGTAGTGGAACATGCCACATCATTAGGGTTGAAATTTCAGGAAATCAATCAGTTGGAAACGATACTGGAAAGTAGTCGAAAACTGGATGAAGGGATTGAAGAGATTGCAGTCGTCAACACAAATGGGAAAATTATTTACAGTTCAAAGAAAGAGCGTGTTTCAGATATAGTTGCTGATACCATCGTTCAAAATGTGGCTTTAGAAACTAAGACGCAATGGACAATAGAAGAAGATGATTTTCTTTTTGTCGGCCTGAATATTCGAAATGCTGTTGATTTGCCACTAGGCAGTGTGGTGATAAAATATTCTAAGGCGGAATATAATGTGGCCGTTTCTAATATTTTTGATCAGCTGACCTTTGGTGCATTTGTGACTTTACTGTCTTTTTCGGTTCTCTTGAGCATTTTGATCAAGGTTAGTTTTTCTAAATTTAATCGTTTTTATAACACATTATACAGCGAACTCAGTCAACCGCAGGGAGATCTGAATAACAAAGATGAAACAACATATTTAAGTGCTGATGTTAAAAAGGTACGTCAGAATCAGCTGTTGATATTGAAGGAATTAGATGCTGTAAAAAGCAAGATCCTGCCTACAGGAACAGGAGATGCTTATGAATGACTTTAGTTCATCCAATAACATTACGTCGGATATGAACCGTCGGCTGATACTGGTTACCATTTTTGTTGTGATACTGGCCTCTATGTTCAGCACCATTTACGCGCTGGTTGATATTAATCAGTCTTTGAGGCCGGAATTAGAGCGCAAGGCCAATGTGACCGCCAATTCCATTCATCAAGACATAAACAGGGCGTTAGATGCGGGTATTCCGTTGGAAAAAATTTCCGGTATGAAGGCCTATCTTGACGATATTGCCAATAAGTATGATGAGTTTCTTTATATCTACATTACAACGCCGCAAGATGAATTGATTTTTAGAGGCGGAGACGACAGCTTTGTGTTTGACCATCAAGCATTGAAGAAGTCGGATCTTGCAAACCGATATGGTAAAAATAAGCTTGAAACGATTGAACATTTTAAAAATGGTTTTATGCAATTGCTGTCATTGACCCCATTTTTTGGGGACCATCAGCGTGATCAATTGACGGTTCCAGTTGATTTAACTTACGATGGGCAATCTTATGGCAAGGTCTATATTGGTTTGGACGGCTATTTCATTCGTGGGGAATTGACCAATGTTTTCTTTGATATTTTGATCATTCTTGTCACCGTTATTCTAGTTTCCTTCGAATTTATTTTGGCCATGGTCATGATAAATGTGTCCCTTCCGATTTTTAAGTTTGAGGAAATTTTGCACAAGCAGTCCAATAGTGATTTTGGTCGTATCTCTTATGCAAAAAGGTGGGGAGACGAGATTAATAATTTGATTTCTATTCTCAGTAATAGCGCGGTTGAATTACAAGAAAAATATAAGCGATTGCATGATCGTTTATTCTCTAAAGATGTCACTGCAGCACGGGACTTTGAAAAAATTGGTCAACGATTCAATTTACAAGGAGTTTTGTTGTCATCGGGCAATCAAGCCAGTGTGATTGATGCCCGTATCCCGCTATTTGTTTTTTCTTTTGCCGAAGAACTGCAAAAGTCTTTTATGCCGCTTTATGTGGACGAATTATATAGCCCTGTTTTTGGTTTGTCGCGGGATATGATCATTGGTTTGCCTATTGCAATATTTATGTTTGTGATTGCTGCGATTACCCCGTTTGCAGGGGGCTGGGCCGACAAATACGGAAATAAAAAATTGTTTCTGATTGGACTGGCACCAGCAATCGTTGGGTATATAGGCTGTGCACTGGCAAGCAACATCTTTGATGTTCTGATCTGGCGAAGCGCGACGGCTATTGGCTATGCCATTATTACGATTTCATGTCAGGGTTATATCGCTGCGGTTGTGTCCAAAGAAAATCGTGCCAAAGGTATGGCGGTGTTTGTCGGGGTTTTGATGAGCGCAACCATGTGCGGCACCGCGATTGGAGGGATTATTGCGGACCGGATTGGCTATCATCCCGTCTTTTTTATCAGTGCAGCTTTTGCGGTCTGTGCCGGTGTTTTGGCTTGGTGTATGTTATCGTCTGATGTGCGCGACGAAAAGCAGACACCTTCGGTAACAAGTGGCGATGTCGCTGGCAAGAAATCTTCTGCACTGAAAATTTTGTTAAAAAATAAGCGCTTTGTTGCACTTATCGCTTTTTGTGCGATTCCGACAAAGATCGTGCTTACCGGTTTCTTTTATTATCTTATCCCGCTGTATTTAGTCAGTTTGGGTACATCAACTGCTGAAACAGGCCGGATCATGATGCTTTATTCCTTTATCATTATTCCGATTAGCCCGATTGCTGCACGATTTGTAGATAGGACACAAAAAGTTAAAGAGCTTGTGATTATTGGCTCCTTGTTTTCTGGTTTGTTACTGGTCGTTTTTTCTTATTACCAGACTGTTTGGGCCCTTGTGGTGTCTGTTGCATTATTGGGAGTGGCACACGGCCTTATCAAGGCCCCATTGATTGCCGCCGTCATGGAAGCGTGTGAAGATGAACGCGAAGTCGGGCGTACACAAGTTCTTGGTATTTTGAGAACCTCGGAACGTGTTGGTTCGGTTATAGGGCCGTTGCTAATCGGGGTATTGGTTTCTTTTACAAGTTATGCCGGTGCGATGGGGACACTGGGGGGATTTATCCTTCTGATCACATTGGCGATGTTTTTTATTTTTAGTCGTTCTCCGTCAAACACTGAACAAGGGTAAGTGACCATGTTTAAACGATTTCTTTTTTCCCTTTTTCTCGCTTTTGTTATGACTGTGCCCAGTCTAGAGGCGGT
Organism: Methylocystaceae bacterium; assembly: GCA_013373265.1. Taxonomy (GTDB): domain Bacteria; phylum Pseudomonadota; class Alphaproteobacteria; order Rhodospirillales; family Terasakiellaceae; genus Terasakiella. The sequence continues at coordinate 7,569 of JABXIC010000095.1, forward strand.
AGCTAAAACCAAACAAATTTACATGGTGGTTTGGCGCGGTTGTGAGGATGCATGTCGTGGTTTTGAAGAATATTTTTCCGAACGTGGACTGGATGTGAATATTACTATTCGTGACGCAGATAAAAATAAAGACGTATTGGGTGGTTTTGTAAA
>JABXIC010000037.1 GCA_013373265.1 Methylocystaceae bacterium
ACCATTCACGCCTATACCGGTGACCAGCGCATGGTGGATGCCCTGCATAAAGACTTACGTCGCGCGCGCGCCGGTGCGGTTTCCATGATCCCCACGTCAACAGGGGCGGCCAAAGCCATTGGCTTGGTACTGCCGGAACTGGATGGCAAACTGGACGGTAGTTCTGTTCGTGTGCCGACACCAAATGTGTCCATGGTTGATTTGACCTTTGATGCCGGACGCGCCACAAGCGCAGAAGAAATAAACGCTGCCATCGTTGAAGCCGCCAATGGCCGCTTGAAAGGTATTCTTGGTGCCTATGACGAACCGCTGGTGTCTATCGACTTCAACCACAATCCAAACAGTTCCTCTTTTGACCTGACACAAACCGTTGTGATGGATGGCACATTGGTACGTGTGGTCGCATGGTACGATAATGAATGGGGCTTTTCCAACCGCATGTCAGACATTGCCGTTGTCATGGCAGAAACAGGTCTGTAAGCAAAAGCTGCATAATCTTGAAAAAGGGGGCGCTTTTCGTCCCCTTTTTTGTTATAGGAAAGACTGTCATTCTGGTGAAAATCAGAATCTCCCTATCCCAGAGTACAAAATGTTCTCTGACATTTATCAAAGCGATGGTCCCAAAAGATGGCTGCAGAACTCTACCTTATCACTCCACCCAAGATCGACTTGGATGTTTTTGCCCATACATTATCCGCCACATTGGATGCGGATGAGGTCTCTTGTGTTCAACTGCGCCTTAAAGATGTCAGCGATGACGAGATTAAAACAGCCTGTGATACACTGCGCCCCATCGTACAAGATCGCGACATTGCCTTTGTCCTGAATGATCGCCCTGATCTTGCCAAACAAATGGGCTGCGATGGTGTGCATGTAGGGCAAGAGGATACCCCTTATAAAAAAGCACGGGAAATTATGGGCGCTGATGCCATCGTCGGCGTTACCTGCCACGATTCAAAACACCTTGCCATGATTGCGGGTGAACAAGGCGCAGACTACGTTGCCTTCGGTGCCTTCTACCCCACACAAACCAAAGACGCAAAAACCAAAGCCGAACCATGGATCTTGGAATGGTGGTCATCCATGTTTGAAGTTCCTTGTGTGGCAATTGGTGGTATCACCGTTAACAATGCCGCCCCCTTAATTGAAGCTGGTGCCGATTTCCTAGCCGTCAGTGGTGGCATCTGGGATTACAAGGATGGTCCCGAAGCAGCCGTTAAATGTTTTTCACGTCTTTTTAGCTGAAAAGCCCCTTTGTTTATAACGACATACTAATGCTATTTCTAAATCCATCATTCTTTGGTACCATATGCGGATGAAATACATGGGCACCTTTGTACAACTCAGATTTGATTTTTATCGTCGATTTTTTATCGCGCTAATTTTTCTTGTCTTAAGCACAAAAGTTTATGCAGAAGACAAACCGCTGAGACTTGTAACACTCCCCTTCCCGCCTTGGGGCTTCCATGATGAAAAAAATAACCCTGTTGGTGTTGGCTATGATATGGCAAGTGCCATTGCCGAACGCTTGGGCCGAGCCTACGTGAACCGCATTGTTCCCATGTCACGCGTATTTAAAGAGATCGAATATGGCAGTGCCGATATCACAATTATCTTAAGAACCCCATATTCCGAAGCTGTTGCAGTGCCAGTCACCAACTTAGGCCTCTCTTTGCGCGCCGTCATTTGGCCGCGTAAAGGAATTTCCATAAAAAACACAGAAGATTTACCCAGCTTGCGACTTTCCATGCCTATCGGTATGAAGGTGGGGAAAGAGTTTACAAGCATCCAAAAAAACTTAAACATCATGCCAACCATTGACTACCCCAAAAGTCTACAAATGTTTCGGGCTAATCGCATCGATGCGATCATTGGTACAGAACAAAGCCTGCTCTTTAATGCCATAAAAAGCGGTATGAACCCTTATGAAGAATTTGGCACTCCTTATGAAATTTCCCGATACATCGTCTGGGTTCATGCCTCAAAACAATTTGTTGAACATGAAGGTTTGCAAAAAATTCAGACCGTGGCCCAAAGCCTAAAGGATGATGGTACATTTGCACGCATCTTAAAAAAGTATAACTATCCAATCCCGACAAGTGGACCTATGCCCAAAATTCTTCCCAATATCCGATAAAACTGACAATTGCCTTAAAGACAACTTCCTGATAGGTTGCGCGCAAAATTCAGTCATATTTTTTCAGGAACACGAAGACCATGAAGATCAACGGTAACGAAATTCGCCCCGGTAATGTTATTGCGCATAAAGATTCATTGTGGCGCGCTGTAAAATGCCAAGCTGTAAAACCAGGTAAAGGCGGCGCTTTTAACCAAGTTGAATTAAAAGACATCCGTGTCGGTACAAAACTGAACGAACGCTTTCGCGCCTCTGAAACCGTTGAGCGTGTGTCACTTGAACAAAAAGACTACCAGTTCCTGTTTGGTGAAGAAGAGCTGCTCACCTTTATGGATATGGAAACATATGACCAAATTCAAGCCAACCGTTCTATGTTGCTGGACGAACAAGCCCCTTTCCTGCAAGACGGCATCACGGTGACCATTGAATCTTTTGAAGGCGAAGTCCTTGGCATCACCTTACCACAAAACATGACTTTTGAAATTTCTGAAGCTGATGCAGTGGTCAAAGGTCAAACACAATCGTCTTCTTACAAGCCTGCAATTTTAGAAAATGGCGTAAAAGTTCTCGTACCGCCACATATCGAAGCCGGTACACGTATCGTCGTCAATACCTTTGAAGGTACCTATGTGGAACGCGCAAAAGACTAACTTTGCCACCATATAAGTCAAAAGGCCGCATCTATATTCTGCGGCCTTTTTTATTTTCGCTGGCAGAATAAAAGTCATTAAATCCTTGCAAGTCGGCGTAGAAACCGTTAAAGCATGCGCCTTCTTTCGGGCGCCTGACTATTCGGTCTCCGATTGTAACCCCTGCTCCTTGAACTTTTTATACGGTGATGTGATGGCTATCCGCTCTGCCAATATCAATGTAATGACCAAAGCTGTCGAAGCTGCTTCACGCGGCCTGTTGCGTGACTTTGGCGAACTGGAAAACCTGCAAGTCTCACGAAAAGGCCCGGCTGATTTTGTCAGCACTGCCGACACCCGTACAGAAAAGCTCCTGATCAAAGAATTGACCAAAGCCCGTCCTGAAATCGGCTTCTTGTTGGAAGAAGGTGGCGTCATCAAAGGCGAAGATGAAACCAAACGCTGGATCATTGACCCGTTGGATGGCACAACAAACTTCCTACACGGTATCCCCCATTTTGCCATTTCCATTGCTTTGGAAGATAAAGGTGAACTCGTTGCCGGGATGGTCTACAACCCTGTTACCGACGAAAACTTCTGGGCAGAAAAAGGCCAAGGCGCCTTCTTGAATGGCCGCCGTTTGCGTGTTTCTGGTCGCCGCACCATGGAAGATTCTGTCTATGCGACAGGCATTCCGTTTCGCGGTCGTGGTGATCACGGTCGCTTCCTCAATGAAATGGAAGCCATCATGAAAGTTTCTGCTGGTGTGCGCCGTTTTGGGGCAGCTTCACTTGATATGGCTTTCGTTGCGGCCGGACGCTATGACGGCTATTGGGAAGCCGGTTTGCAGCCTTGGGATATTGCAGCA
>JABXIC010000113.1 GCA_013373265.1 Methylocystaceae bacterium
ATGATTTTCTGACGAAGCCGATTGATTATGACATTTTGCTTATGCGCGTTAAAACAAGTCTGAGACAAATTGAGCGCATTAAGGAACAGGTAAAGGTGAAGCAGCAAGGGTTGAATCAAGAACTCATGCGCGCTCTGAATATGCAAAGGGACCTTCTGCCTTCGCGTGAGGCCGAGCGGATCCTTGAACGTGCTTACAATATTCGTTTGACCAGTCATTATGAACCATCAACCGAGGTCGGGGGTGATATTTGGGGCGTTCAGCTTATTTCTGAGATGAAATTTATGCTGTATCTTGTCGATTTTTCAGGTCATGGCATTGCCGCCGCGATGAACACATTTCGTATGCACAGCAAGATTGACAGCCAGCCTATTACCAATGAGACACCGAAGGACTATCTTGAATATCTGAATCTATGGCTTTGTGATCAGATGCAAACTGGACAATATGCGACGGTTCTCATTGGTGTTGTGGATTTCGAAAATGAAGTTTTTGAATATGCTGCCGCCGGATCGACGGCCCCGATCCGTATTAATTCTATAGAGCAAAGCATAGAGGTTGGTAGTGGTAAAGGTGTGCCTTTGGGCATTAATAAAAAAGCTGTTTATGAAAATAGAAAGTTACCGTTCAAAATGGGGGATGGTCTCTTTCTATATAGTGACGCACTGGTTGAACATGGACGTAAAGAAAAATTGGATTTAGGCCATGCCGGTGTGGAAAAATTGGTTTTACGAGTAGCTGGTTTGACGAATGATCTTATCGTGGAAGATATCATAGCGCCATTTTTGTCCATGGCCCCACGCCCATTGAATGATGATCTCACAGCAGTATGTTGTATTTGGAAATATTAACACCCTAAAAAAGTTATAAAATAACCTGTGATTTATTTTTCATTGATTCTAAAATCTTAAAAGTGTTATATTCTGAGCGTTCTCCATTTAGTCAGAATCAACTGTAGTTAAGTACAAATAAACATACTATAAGTAAGGTCTTTTGGTGTCTCCAACAAACAAGTGTAAGTCAGGAGCTATCTATGACGACAAATTCTATTGCATTAACAGGTGTTGAACGCACCTTTAAAGAAGACGAAATTATTGTTAGTAAAACGGATGTAAAAGGTCGGCTGGTTTATACAAACCAGACGTTTCTTGAAGTGGCCGATTATTCTGAACAAGAATGTCTGGGGCAACCTCATAGTATGATCCGACATCCGGATATGCCACGGTGCATTTTTAAACTTCTCTGGGACACCATTTCACAGGGGAAAGAAATTTTTGCTTATGTTGTAAACCGTACAAAATTTGGTGATCATTATTGGGTCCTTGCCCACGTTACGCCAACATATGATGAAGATGGTAAAACCATTAAGGGGTATCACTCCAATCGTCGTGTGCCTAACCTTGAGGCATTGGAAGTCGTGAAACCGCTCTATGCTGAGCTTAAACACGAAGAAGAAAAGCATGCAAATGCTAAAGATGGCATGAATGCTGCTTACAAATTATTACAACAAAAGTTGACTGATGCCGGAATGGAATATGATGAATTTGTTCTCTCGCTCTAAAGCAGAACGTTTGGCTTTGTTTTCCTTGATCGTGACGATTGGGTTAACGGTCTATTTATTTGTTGGTGATGGATTGCTTGCGGGTGGGCTTGGTTGTCTCGTCGTTCTTGTACAACTTGTATCTTTACGCGCGGTCATTCGGGCGAATAATATGATCGAACGTGTATCTATGGTTTGTGAGTCTGCATCTAAAGGAAAGCTGGATGTACGGGTCTTAAATGTTCAAGGCAGCAGCAATTTGGCCAAATTGATGCACAATGTGAATCATTTGCTGGATCAGATGGAAGCTTTTGCTCGTGAATCAGGTGCTGCACTGGAATATGCAGCACGTGGAAAATATTTCCGCAAAATCATTTTGCGCGGTATTAGTGGTGACTTCATTAATTATGCTGCTGTGGTTAATGGCGGTTTGAATGCCATGGATAAACGTACCGGTGATTTTATCAAAAGCGCCAGTGCCATTGGTGAGAATATTAAAGATGTGGTGCACAATGTATCTGCTGCAGCACAAGAGCTTGAGGCATCTTCAACATCATTGGGTGATGTGGCAAATAGGACCAGTCAACAATCTGAAACTGTAAGTGGTGCGGCTGGTAGTGCCTCAGACAATGTGGAAAGTGTTGCCGCTGCGACCGAAGAATTTAACGCTTCAATCAATGAAATTCATGCACAAGTGACGCGTTCAGCACAAATGGCATCAGATGCGGTTGGGCGTGCAAAAGATGCTAATCAGGTTATCGAAACATTGCATGAAGCCGCTTCGCGCATTGGCGAAGTGGTGTCTTTGATTAATGACATTGCCGATCAAACCAATATGCTGGCTTTGAACGCAACAATTGAAGCTGCGCGTGCCGGTGAGGCAGGTAAAGGCTTTGCCGTTGTTGCCGGAGAAGTCAAAAACCTTGCCAATCAAACGTCACGTGCGACCGACGAAATTTCAACGCAGGTCAAGGCCATGCAAACGGCGACTGATTCTGCCGTTAGCGCTATTCATGAAATTAGCGATTCGATTACACAAATTGATGAAACAGCGGGTCATATCGCGGCGACCGTTCAACAACAAAGCGCGGTGGTTGGTGAAATTAGCTCCAATTCACAGCATGCAGTGACTGAAGTCCGCACCGTTGCGGATACCATTGGGGAGGTGGCGGTCGGGGCTTCTGAATCAAGTGCGGCTGTTACGCAAATCCAGTCGGCTTCGTCTGAATTGGCTAAACAAGCGCAATTGTTGTCTGATGACGTCAATTCATTTGTGACCAGTGTTGTGAACAGCTAAGAGCTTCATCAACAGAGATGATAAAAAAAGGGAGCGCATTTGTGGCTCCCTTTTTCATGTTTCTATATGATGTCCTAGTGGGTCATAAAGACAGGGACGGTCATGTGGTTTAACATATGACGAGTCACACCGCCTAAGACCACTTCACGCCAGCGGCGGTGGCCGTAGCCGCCCATGACAATCAAGTCAATGCCGCTATCGGCTGCATAGGACAATAACGTATCACCGGCAGATAAGTTACCACCGGAGGTCAGATGTTCTGCCTCAGCTTTAATGTCATGGCGTGCCAAGTGCAGCGACATATCGGCACCGGGAAGGGCACCGTGTTTGTTTAAGCCATGGGCATTTTGTGGGTCGACGGCCAAGACATCGACTTTCTTGGCGCCTTTCATCAAGGGAATGGCATCGTTGACAGCGCGTGTTGCCAATCGGCTGCCGTCCCAGGCAACCAGAACACGTTCGCCCACGGTTTCAAAATGGCCGGTGTAAGGAATGATCAATACGGGGCGGCCAGAACGCAGCAGGATTTGATCGGGCATTTCATTGGCACCCGGTGCATCTAGAGATTCTTTATCTCTTTGCCCCAGAACTGTCAGGTCGAAGTAACGTGCATGCAAAAGGACTTGGTCAACCATGTCACCTTCAACGCAACGCCATTCGCTGCGGACTTTTTCACTGATGGTGATCTCTTCAAACATTTGTTGAATTTCTTTTGCCGCATTTTTCGATGCTTCGACTTGAGCCTGTAAAACTTCTTGGCTCAACTGTGCCTCGATAAAGCCGGGAATAATGGGTTTAGAAAGAACATAAAGCGCAGTTAAATGTGCATCATGCAGGATCGCCAACTTGATGGCCGCTTTGATGCGTTCTTTGCAGCCGCGTGAATGATCAACATGTACAAGAATATCTTTGAGGGACATGAGATGTCGTCCTTGTTTTTTTATGTGGGACAGGAAGCGGTTCGGACGTTATTTCTTATATTGTACGCCCGCTATTGGTATTACCTTTATACATTTATTCGCACAAGAAGTATAATGACATTGATCAAGTTTTTACTAAGTAAAATCGTTTTTTTCACAATTTTGTAAAGTTGGACACAATGAGGTCACAATTTTTGGTTAGTAGGTGAACAGTGATTAGTTAGGGGAGTCGAACCAAGCATGGTTTGACCGGAGAAGAGAATATGGATTATGAAAAGTTTTTTGCAGAGCGTATCAACGCCTTGCAGGACGAGGGCAACTACAGGGTTTTTGCAGATTTAGAGCGCAAAGTCGGGGCCTTTCCCCGTGCTGACAACTATCGTGAAAATGGCGTTGAAGAAGTGACTGTCTGGTGTTCAAATGACTATTTGGGCATGGGGCAGAATGAAGAAGTGTTACAAGCTATGCGCGAAGCTTTAGGTAAGTGTGGTGCTGGTGCGGGCGGGACACGCAATATTTCAGGGACAAACCATTACCATGTCCTGTTGGAAGAAGAACTCGCCAAGCTTCATGGAACAGAAGCGGCCCTCATTTTTACATCGGGTTATGTGGCAAACTTTACCACGTTGTCGACGTTGGGATCAAAAATGCCCGGTATGTTGATCATTTCTGATGATCAGAACCACAATTCTATGATTGAAGGCATTCGGTTGGGCCGCAGCGAAAAAGTTGTCTTCAAGCATAATGATTTGGAAGATCTGGAACGTATTTTAAAAGATGTTCCACTGGACCGCCCGAAAATGATCGCTTTCGAATCGGTTTATTCCATGGATGGTGATATCGCCCCCATCAAGGAAATTTGCGATTTGGCGGATAAATATAATGCCATGACTTACATTGATGAAGTTCATGCCGTTGGCCTTTATGGTGAACATGGGGCAGGTGTGGCTGAACGTGATGGTTTGATGGACCGTTTGACCATTATTCAGGGCACTATGGCCAAAGGGTTTGGTGTGGTTGGTGGCTATATTGCCGGGTCTAAAGCCATGTGTGATTTTGTTCGTTCATTTGGGCAGGGCTTTATTTTTTCCACATCCATCCCGCCAGCGGTTGCTGCCGGATGTCGTGCATCTATTCAGTATGTTTCCCAACATAATGAAATCCGTCTTAAACACAAAGAACGGGTGCGCTATTTACGTCAGAAACTGGATGCTGTCGGTATTCCACATTTGGATAATCCCAGTCATATCATCCCGGTGATGGTTGGTGATCCTGTCTTATGTAAACAAGCCAGCGACATGTTGATGGAACATTATAATCAATATGTTCAGCCGATCAATTATCCGACGGTCCCGAAAGGGACAGAACGTCTGCGCTTTACGCCATCGCCTTTACATAGTGAAGAGATGATCAATGAACTGGTCGCCTGTTTGGTTAAAGTATGGGAACACTTGGGGCTTAAAAAAGCGGCCGCTTAATTTATGTCTTAATCTCTATTCTCTAAAAAAGAAAAGGCACCTTGCCTCTGGCGGGTGTCTTTTTTTGAGCTAACTTCTCTATTGCAAACTGTTCGCAAATGCATATCATCTGTGTTTGTGATACTCTATTATATCGCTTGGATCAGGACGCACATCGATAATGTATGCAGATAACACACTCACACCAAAAGAGGCCGTCAGGCTTTGTGCCTTGGGGACCCTTGCCCAAGCTGGTGAAGGTGTGCGTTATAGTGCGCTTGCCCATGCCGCGCGTCATTTTATGAGCCGTGTGACCGGCCCGTCCCTTGAGCTGATGGGAACTTCTCTGGAATTGTTGAAGTTTGAAGGCCTGATCGCCCCAAGTGAGGGGCAAGGTATGGAAGATGATGCGATTATGGAGCTTACGCACAAGGGCTGTGATGAATTACAAAAACTTTTAACTGCACGCGTCCGTGCAGACAGCAGTGACTTGAATAAGCTGATCATTACGCTAAAGTTCCGTTTCCTGCATTTGTTACCTATGGAAGAACAATGCAATCAGGTGGATAGCTTGTGTGATGCGGCTCAAGCCGAATTGTCTCGCTTAGGCGATTTGCGGGATAATCACTGTGAAGAAGTCGGCTATTTGACCGATTGGTTAGATCATGATCTGGATCTGATCGAAAAGCGTCTGGAATGGCTGGAAAACATACGTAATGAATTGTATGAAAAAGCTTTCCCAAACGGAATGTAGGGCTAAGTTATAACCATCCCACTTACCCTAAAACAAATGTTGACCACCTGTGAGCCACATTTCCGTACCTGTCACATAGGATGAATCTGCGCTGGCCAGATAATAGATGCTGGAGGCAACTTCTTCTGTTGTGCCCATGCGGTTTAAGGGGATGCGCGGGATCAGGGTTTCATATTCCGGCTGGATCATGTCTGTTTCAATCTCCCCCGGGGCAACGGCATTGACGCGTACACCGATGGCGGCGAATTCGTTCGCCATTTCACGTGTCAAGGCAGATAACGCCGCTTTTGATATGGAATAAGCCGACCCCGCAAAGGGGTGGATGTAATGTCCGGCGATCGAGGTGACATTGACGATGGCACCTTTGCCACGATGAAGGGCAGGGGCAAAGCCACGCGAGAGCTTTAAGGGGGCGTAGAAATTCAAGTCAAACACTTTGCGCCAAGCCTCCAGGTCTCCATTCAGACAACCGAGGCGTTCTTTATAAGGTGTCTTGGGCGACATGCCGGCATTGTTAATAAGGGCATGTAATGGTGCATCCCCTAACAGGGCGTTGGCCTGTTTTACAAAATTGTTCAGACTGTCATCCTGGCCCAAATCTGTCGGGATATGGGTGGCATAATTGGGGTCACGCATACATTCCGGCGGGATTTCCGAGCGTGCGCATGTGATGACGCGCCATCCTTTGGTAAGGAAGTATTGTGCGCAGGCATGGCCAATGCCTTGCGACGCACCTGTAATCACTGCTGTTTTTTGTTCGCTTTCTGTCATAGGATGAGAGAGTAACGCCAGTTGACAAAGAGGACAATCACAAATGCAGCAAAGTGAAGTTATAGATTTTTTAATGCGTCCTGAAAGTTACGGATTGTCAGCAAAAGCAAAGGTTCAACGCTTTGATACGCATATTTCCGTCGTGTTTTTGGCGGGTGAATATGCCTATAAGCTGAAACGCGCCATCGAACTGCCCTTTGTCGATTTTAGAGACTTGTCGGATCGTGAAAAATATTGCCGTCTTGAGCTGGTGGTCAATAAAGCCGGGGCGCCTGATCTGTATATTGATGCGGTGCCTGTCGTATCGACACCGGAGGGATTGTCTCTTGACGGGGCGGGGGAGGTGGTTGACTGGCTGGTGAAAATGCACTGTTTTGATCAATGCATGCTGTTTGATGGTCTGGCAGAAGAAAGAGGCTTAACCCCCAAAGATATGGATCGTCTGACTGATCATGTGGTGGATTGTTATCAGGTGGCTGAAGTCCATACCGATTATGGTGGGCGCGAGGGCATGGAACGTGCTTTTGCTGGGCACTATAAAGCCTTTGAAAATTGTCCCCCCCATGTTTTAGAGGGGGGAAAGCTGGATCAATTGCGCATACGGGTCACTCATGAAATTGAAAAGATCGGTGATTTTCTCAATGACAGGCAGCAGGCAGGATATGTGCGCCAATGTCATGGTGATCTGCATTTGCGTAATATCTGTTTTTATAAAGGCATGATTACACTGTTTGATGCCATTGAGTTTGAACCGGATTATGCAAACATTGATGTCTTTTATGATTTCAGTTTTTTGTTGATGGACTTATGTCACCGTGGTGAATGGGCATTGGCAAATACGGCCCTGAACCGTTATTTGGGGCGTACCGGGGATGTGGCGGCTTTGCATACACTGGGGTTGTTTCTGGCATCGCGGGCAAGCATTCGTACCCATGTCAATGCAGTGGCATCACAAAATCAAGAGGTTGAAAAAGACCGTTTGCGTTGGGAAGCTGACGCCCAAAAATATTTGGATGAAGCTTTGGCATATATGCAACCCAAGCCAGTGATGATCTTGGCTATTGGGGGGTATTCAGGCAGTGGCAAGTCGACTTTGGCTAAGAAGCTCGCCCCTGAAATGGGACGACAACCCGGGGCGTTTATTGCCCGAACGGATATGATCCGCAAACGTATTATGGGTGTGAAACCGGAAGAAAAATTAAATGAAGATGGCTATCGTGACCCCGTGACAAAACGGACCTATAATACTTTGTATGATGAAATCCGACAGGCAATTAATGCGGGGACGTGCGTCATCGTTGATGGCGTCTTTGCCAAAGAAGAAGAACGCATCACTTTGGAAAAGATTGCGTCTGAGTTGGATGTCCCATTTTTTGGCCTCTGGCTGGAGGTGGAACCACAACTCTTAAAAGATCGGGTGGCGTTGCGCTCTCATGATCCATCCGATGCAGATGAAGCGGTTGTGGAGATGCAATTGACTTATGATGTGGGCAATATCACATGGGCTCGCTTGGAGGCGGACCACGATTTGAAGCTCTTGTCAGAAAAAGTCATTGAACTCATTAAAAATAAAGCGGTTTTTTCTTGTTCTTCGCCCAAATAGGCGTATCATTTTATAAACTGTATAGATATGGGAGTATGTTATGTCTATGAAATCAATTCTCGCGCCGGTTGATGGTGCTAAATCATCCCATATGGTGCTTGAGGCCGCTTTTTTACTGGCACAAGAATTCAATGCGCATGTGAATGTTCTTCACGTTAAGCCTGATCCTAAGGCTGCGATTCCCTTGTTGGGGGAAGGCATGTCCGGTGCCATGATTGAAGATATGATTGAAATAGCGGAAAAAGAAGGCAATGAGCAGCGTAAAAAAGCTCAGGTCTTTTATAAAGCTGCGCTGGAAAGCCATAATGTCAAAGAGGCGACGATGCCATTGGATGGTGATCTTTTAACGGCTCGTTGGACGGAAGATGAAGGCCGTGAAGATGAAGTCATCGCACGTAATGGCCGCTTGTCCGATTTGATTTTGGTGCCAAAGCCCGTTAAGGAAAATGAGATTTACAGCACTTTGGCCTTAAACGCAGCCCTGTTTGAAACCGGACGTCCTATGTTGCTTTTACCGGAACAAGGTATGGAAACATTCCCTAAATCCGTTGCAATTTGCTGGAATGGCTCTATGGAAGGTGCGCGCGCTGTTTCTGCTGCGTTACCGTTCTTAAAACATGCTGATGAAGTCTATGTTATGACAGCAGATACAAATGACACGGACGAGACGGTGGGGAATGAGCTGTGTGAATATTTAATGTGGCATGCCATCACTGCAAAAACAGTTTTCTTTAGCCCGGCAGTTAAATCTGTTGGGGAAGCCTTGCTGGCAGAAACCAAAAAATTGGGATCGCAAATGATGGTGATGGGCGGATATTCCCACAGCCGCATGCATGAGCTGATCTTAGGGGGCGTAACCCGCGACGTGATCTCATCTGCGGATATCCCTGTTGTGATGGGGCATTAAGTCTAAAACAGTTTTAGCTGCACCTGTGCAGGTACGTCTTCTTGCCAATCAAATGTAAAATCATTTGGTTGGCTGAAGAGGTTTACCAGTTGTTGGGTTTCAATATTTGGGTCAAGCCAATCTTGATAATCATCCGGCTTTAAAATAACAGGCATCCGGTGGTGGATGTGTGTGACCTGGTCGTTTGCCGGACAGGTGAGGATGCAAAATCGGTTGTTTTGGTAAATGGCCGCCATGGCAAAAAGGGGATTGTTTTTGATGCTAATTCGGTTTTTGTATTTTTCACCGTCGTCTTTGCGCCATTCAAACCATGCACTTGCCGGAACAAGGCAACGATTGTTGTATAAGGTCTGAAATGTTGGCTTTTCAAACAGGGTTTCTGTACGTGCATTGATCAAGGGTTTGTCGGACCATGCGGTTTTTAATCCCCAGTACATTGAAAGGGCATGGGCCTTTGAAGAGATGACAACGGGTTCATCCGTTGGTCTGACGCTTTTATTTGTGGATGTTTCTTTGGGTAAGACCGATAAGGCGAAATATTCTTGCAGAAGAACAAGAGGGTAGAGGGCTTCGAAATTTGCACACATGTTAAAACATCATTGCTGAGGACGGATTAATCTGACTTGACTGTTGCCGTGCCAATAGTCAGCACCATCTGCATAATACCAGTCACGCATATGGCTTTTTCCTTCAAAATAAGCAAGTTTACCGACAAATGTACCCATGGATGATTGGCGGTCCTGTGCGCGAAAACGAATGGTGCCCAAGGGGCTATCAAAATAAAGGTTTTCCATCGCTTTGATCAATGTATCGGGCGTTCCGTCATCGCTGTTTTGATATGCCGCTGCAATAGCATTGAGGGCGATATAGCCGCTTAAAGCGCTATGGGTCGGGGATTCGGCAAAACGGCTTTGATATTTTTTGACAAAAGCCATATGGGCATTGGTTTTAATTTGTTGCCAAGGATATCCCGTCACAATCCAACTGTCACAAATTGGTGAAGAGACAGCTTCTATATATTCAGGTTCTCCAGAGAAAAGGCTAACGACAGATTTACCTTCAAAGAATTTTTCCTGTGTGTTTACGTTTAATAATTTTTGTAAATCATCAGCAAATGTGGCATTGAAAATGGCTTCAATGTTTTTATCTTTCATGCGTTTGATAAGTTGATTGCGATCCATTTTAAATAAAGGGGCCCATTCGTCATGGACCCATTGGATATCGGGTCGCACTTGGTTCATGTTATTTTTGAAGTGTTGAACCGCCGTATGACCAAATTCATAGTCTGGTGCAATGCAGGCCCAGCGGTTGACCGGGAGGCGTGCGGCTTCATTGACCAACATTTTTGTCACCATGTAGGTGTTGGGACGCATGCTAAATGTGTATTTGCCCCCCTCTTCCCATGTGATGGAATCACTTCTTGTCTCTGTGGCAAGAAAGGGGATTTGCATTTCATTTGCAGCCTTTGAAAGGGCTAAGGCAATATTAGATAAAACCGATCCGAATAGGAAGTTGACGCCTTCTTTTTCCACAAGAAAATTTGCAAGGGAGGTTGCTTTGTCGGGGTCACCCTCATCATTTCGCGAAATGATTTCAAGTTTACGGCCCTTTATCCCACCGCGTTCATTTATTTCTTCTAAGGCCAAAAGCCAACCGTGTCGGTATGGGGTCTGCACTTTTTCAAGTTCAGGGATGTAGCTGTTGATCTCGCCCAATTTAATGGTGGGGGTGTTGGCGTGGAGTATATTTGGCAGGAACACGCCCGTGCAGCAGCCTGCACCCAGTTTTAACATATTACGCCGTGAGACCATGATAAACGGTTCCTTCATATCGCCTTGTTTCTTATACTATAAGCTGGCAGTCATTCCCGCAACATGATACCAACGTCCTTCTATAAGATAATACCTTGGATATGCGATGACAGATCAATTGCCCCCGACAGTGCGCATCACCGATGACCACATTTGGACACAAATTTTTGACGGTGCCAAAAGGTTTACGCATCCTTCACCGGCTTTATTTTTAGATCGCGATGGCGTGATTGTTGAAGAAGTGCATTATTTACATAAGGTTGAAGACGTCGTCTTGATAGACGGTGCTGCGCGTTTGATCGGGGAAGCAAATGCCAAGGATATACCTGTTGTGATTGTCACCAACCAGTCAGGTTTGGCACGCGGTATGTTTGGCTGGTCTGAATTTAATCAGGTGCAGGAACGTATGCTGGCTCTGTTACATCAAGAATGCGGTGCTTTTGTTGATGCCGTATATGCGTGTCCTTATCATAAAAGTGGCAAGCCTCCGTTTAACCATCCTGATCATGAGGCACGTAAACCCAACCCTGCCATGTTGTTGCATGCAATGGAGGCCATCAAGATCACTGCGCAAGGGTCTTGGATTATTGGCGATAAGGCGGGTGATCTCAAGGCAGGATGCAATGCTGGCATTAGTGGTGGCGTTCATGTCTTGACCGGGCATGGCGGTGACGCGGGGGAACGGGAAAATTCGATCGCACTTAAATCTGAAACCTTTGACGTACGTTTATGTGATTCTATCGCAGACGTGACGGGGCTTTTCTAAATTTAATCATTAGGCCCATAATGGATATAGTCGGTCCATGTGCGTTCAAGTCGTTTGAGTGATTTTAAAGTCGTTTCCACTTCAGCAGGGTTCAGGCCGAAAGCTTCTACGGTCTTGGCATGGTGATCTTCCATGTCGCGCACGTATTGTGTAAATTCTAGTGCACGTGGGGTCAATTTGACATGAACAGAACGGCGATCGTGGGGAGAACGCTTTTGTTCCAGAAAGCCGCTTTCTGTCAGTTTCTTGATATTATAAGAAACGTTTGAACCCTGATAATACCCCCGCTCAATAAGATCACGAATGGAAATTTCTTCATCACCGATATTGGCAAGCAGAAGGGCTTGAACAGCGTTGACATCTTTGATGTCCAATCGATTGAGCTCAGCGCGTAAAACGTCCAAAAAACGCCGATGCAGCCGTTCGATCATTTTTGTGAGATCTAGGTATTCTTGTTTCACGCCAGTATATCCTTTTGTTTGGAGCTTTTCTGCATTATGCACGAAAAGCTCCGCGCTTCAACGTCATGTGCTTATAACTGGCTGGTTGACGTATCTTGTATGGTCGACGTGCTGTTTTCTAAATAAGTGAAAATTTCCGCTGTGGACGTGGCAATAGAATAGAGGTCACGCGCTGTTTCGCTGGCAAACCCCCCATTGATCGTGGCATTGACCAAATCTTCAAAGGGTTGCCAGTAGTTTTTGCAGTCTAAAATAATGACAGGCTTATCGTGCAGTTTTAGTTGCTTCCAGGTTAGAATTTCAAAGGTTTCGTCTAATGTTCCTAAGCCACCTGGTAAGACGATAAAGCCATCGGAACGTTCAAACATGGTGCGTTTGCGTTCATGCATGCTGTCTGTGATGATTAATTCGGTTAAATTGTCGTGCCCGACTTCCAGTTTTTGCAAAAAATCGGGGATGATACCGGTGACGCGGCCCCCATTGGCCAGCACTTCTTCTGCCAGGACACCCATAATGCCAACAGACCCCCCGCCATAAACGAATTCGATGTTGTTTTCTGCCATTGCTTTGGCAAGTTTTTTGGCTTCTGTTACATATTCGGGATCGTTGCCAAAACGTGATCCACAAAAAACGCATAAAGATTTAGGAAGGGTAGACATGTTAATACTTTCACTGATTGGTAACTCTTTGACGCTATCATAACCACATGATTGAATTAATGAATAGTCCTTTGATTCTCAGTTTGGTTTTTCCCGCGCTGTGCGTGTTAGGGATCGTCCCTTTATTGCGCTGGGCCATTTCGGGTGAAAAACGCGATGTTTATGCCTCTTTCAGTCTTGCCTTGGCTTGCCTGATTGCGTGTGTTTGTGCCTATGGTCGTCCCGGTGAAGCCTTTCAGTTTGGTGTTGCTGCTTTAACTTATGCGCTTGGTGTGTCCAGCTTTTTGTCTTTATTGACGACTTTGTGGGTGACGCATAATTTTTTACGGGTCTGTTTTGTCCTGATCAATGTGTTGCTGACCTGTTGGATTTTGGTCGGTATGCCATTGGAACTGGATATGCTGGTGAAAGCCCTGTGGGCTGGATATATCCTTCTTGTCATCGCAGGCGTTGCCATTTTACGCACCCGTTGGGAATTGCATGCAGATTCTTATGCGATTGGGCCTTTCATCAGCTTGTTAGTCGTGTCCGCAACATTAGGGTTGATTTCATTTTGGGTGGGTGATGCGACTTCAGTTAATTTTGCGGCTGCCTTGTGTGTGACCTGCGTTTCGTCCTTGATCTGGGCAATTAAAAAATTCGGATTTCACTATCAGGAAAATGCCTTGTTTCCAGTGAGTCTGTGCGTTGCGGTACTGATGTGGGATCTCTGGTTGCAAGGCCATTTAAATTTGGTCAGTGTTGTTTTATTGCTGGCATCTTTGTTTAGCAGGAGTGCGGTGATAAAGGTTTTATCTGCTGCACCAAACTGGATGCAAAAGGGCTATTACGTATTTATAATGGGTTTTAGTCTCTTGCCAGCTTTCTTAAGTGTGGTGTTTTTCGATATTTTACGTAATTTATAAGTTATCTTGAATTGCGCTGCCCATAGAATACGTCTACTCTATGGGGAAATATATAGGAATGGTGGAGAAGAAATTGCGGTCTATAGTACTTATCGGTTTGGGACTCGTCGCTTTAGCAGTTGCTATATTCTTGACAATGTTTAATGACGATGAAGTCGTGGACACACCGCAAAAACAAATGCAGGAACAAACCACACCTGCAACGCCACCTTCAAAAAACGATAAAAAGGTCGTTAATGTACGCCCCAGTTTCGACGTGGTGCGCATTAACCCGGATGGAAATGCCGTCATTGCGGGCCGTGCAACACCGAAAGCTTCTGTAGAAGTGCTGACGGAAGATACTGTTTTGGGTAAAATTAGTGCGGATAATCGTGGGGAATGGGTTTATTTGCCATCCAGCCCTCTAGAACCCGGTGAACGTCAACTCAGTCTGCGTGCAACCAATCCTGATGGCACAGTCATGACGTCCAAGGATGTTGTGGTTTTGGTTGTGCCACATCAAGATGGTGAAGCCTTGGCCCTGTCCATGTCCGCAGATGGTCGTGGGGCAGCCAAAGCTTTGCAGACGCCGGGGGCTGAAAAGCTTGTTTTGTCCATTGATGCGGTCAATTATGATGAAAAAGGGCAATTATCTTTGTCCGGCAGCGCGCCGGAAGGTGCGGCAGTTTTCCTTTATTTAGATAATGATTTTTTAGGCAACGCGACGGCAGATGATCGCGGTAGTTGGAACCTGACACCCACCAAAATAGTGGCGCCGGGTGTGTATGAACTGCGTGCTGATCAAGTGGATGAAAATAAAAAAGTGATTAACCGGGTGACAATTCCGTTCTCACGGGCAGAAAAAATGTCTAACGTTCCTGCGGATCGTCAGATCATTGTACAACCGGGCAACAGCCTGTGGCGTATTGCGCGTCGTGTTTATGGGACAGGCTTTGATTATGCGGTTATTTATCGGGCGAATGCGGATCAGATCAGCGATCCGGATATGATTTATCCCGGTCAGGTCTTTGAAATCCCGAAAGAAAAGTAAGAAAAATCGACTTACTTTTTAGGCTTCAAGTTCATTTTCAATTTAGGTTTTAGGCTCATTTTTATTTTGGGTTTGGCTGAGGCGATTTTGATTTTTGCCTTTGCTTTAACAGGGTGTGCAACGGGTTGTGGTGTTGGCGCAGGTTCTGTTTCAGAAACAGGCTCAGGCATCACAGCGGGGGCAGGCACAGGTGTGGGTGCCTTTGTCATTTCTTCTTGTGAAGCAACGCTTTCTATATCTGGTGCCATAAAGGGCGTCGATGTCAGCGGTTGCAGGGCTTTGACAAGTTCCAGATAAGGTTTTAAACGCAGCAGAACTTTTGCCGTTTCCGAAACGATGAGTTTGGGGGTCAACTGCCCTTTAAAAAACACCTCATCAATCAAAAGGATGCGTTGTTGATCATCAACACGGATTTTCCCTTTGATCTCCCGACTTGCCGCATGCACGACGGCAAAGATATTTGTGCGTAAAAACGAACTTTGATAGGAATAGGGTAAGTGTCCGATAATGCCATGCACGCGCATCGTGACCCCATTTTCTTTTTGGTCGGTATGTACTGCAAACCAGAATCCCTGATACTGGACCATAAAGTCTATTTCAGAGCGACACTGGTCATGCACCAACGCACCGCCCTCGGTATGAATGCGATCTGTAACTGCCAAGGCACGTGATGAGCTTGAAGAAAACTCAACGAGTCCTTTGGCCTTTGTAGGTGAGTCTGTTTTAGAAGACACCGTTCTTACCTTGATCTTCGTTGTTTTTTATAATCTATCACGGTCTTTGCATCAAACAAAAGAAAAAGCCGACTTTACGCACATGGCTTATCCTGATACTTAGGTTTCAACAAGCTTTTTTGATTCATATGGATAACGACAGTGCTTAAAGTTATTTTGGTACCTATCAACCGTGAAGGTTGGCCTTTCATCGCAATTTTTGCAATTCTTACGTTGGCTTTGATGGCAGGTGCTTTTGCACTTGACTGGATGGGGGCGGTGCAACCCATGGGCTGGGTTGGCGGCATTTTAACCGTCTGGTGTATTTGTTTTTTTCGCGATCCTCATCGTGTGACCCCCACCCGTGAAGGTCTGGTGATTTGTCCGGCTGATGGTGTGGTTCAATTGATTGACCGTGCCGCACCGCCTGCTGAATTGGAAATGGGCGATGCAGAAAGAACACGCGTTTGCGTCTTTATGAATGTGTTTAACGTGCATGTGAATCGGTCCCCCTTAAGCGGTGTGGTGAAAAAAGTTGCCTATCGCCCGGGTAAGTTTTTAAATGCCTCTCTTGATAAAGCCAGTGTCGATAACGAACGCATGAGCGTATCACTGGAAACTGAAAACGGTACATCAATTGCCTTTGTCCAAATCGCTGGACTTGTGGCACGTCGCATTGTGTGCTGGACCAAAGAAGGTGATTCTTTAAAAGCGGGTGAACGTTTTGGTATGATCCGTTTTGGCAGCCGTGTTGATGTTTATCTACCGGATGGGGTCGAACCTATGGTAGCCTTGGGGCAGACGACCAAAGCGGCAGAAACCGTATTGGCTGACCTTAACAGTAAAGAACCTGCCCGATTAGGTGAAGTGAGATAAGATGATAGACAAACGCCGTCCAAAGTTGAAACGACTGCCGATTAATCGTTTGATCCCCAATATGCTGACTATTGCCGCGCTTTGTGCGGGCATGACAGCCATTAATTTTGCTTCACGCGAAATGTGGGAACCTTCTGTTTTTGCCATTGTTGTGGCGGCGATTCTGGATGGTTTGGATGGACGTGTGGCGCGTATGCTCAATGCGCAAAGCAAGTTTGGTGCGGAATTGGATTCTTTGTCTGATTTTATCAGTTTTGGCGTTGCCCCGCCGATGATCCTCTATTTCTGGACTTTGGAACATGCAGGCCGGATCGGCTGGGTGTTTGTCTTGTTCTTTACGGTATGTATGGCCTTGCGGCTGGCGCGTTTTAATACGGCCCTTGAAGACCCCCATAAACAAGCTTGGGAAAATAACTTCTTTACGGGTGTGCCTGCACCGGCTGGGGCGTTGTTGATTATGTATCCGCTGGTTTTGTCGTTTATGTTTGGCGATGATTTTTTCCGCAATCCGGCGATGGCAGCGGTCTTTTTAACGGTTATTGGCGGCTTTATGGTCAGCCGAATTCCGACATTTTCGTTCAAAAAAGCCAAAGTGCCCCATGTCTATGTTTTGCCCGTGATGTTGGCGGTTGGTTTGTTTGTGGCCTTTTTGGTCAGCGCGCCTTGGGCCATGTTATCTGTTATTGGCGCGATCTATCTGGGCAGTATGCCCATGAGTATCAAATCCCATCGGGATTGGAAAAAACGTGCCGCTGCGGGTGATCTGGATGATGACTGCGCCGATGAAATGGCGGAAAAAGAAACGGAAAAGAAATAAAAAAAGAAGGGCACCTGATTGTGGTGCCCTTTTTAGTTTCGGGGAGGGTCGGAGATTTATTCTTTTAACGTACAGGGGTTTGTGCGCCTGTTTTCGGGTCAACGCTGAATGTGTCGACCAATGAGTTGTCCTTCGTCACCAACTGGGCCAGAATTTTACCGTCTTTATCGGTGGTGACTTTACCGACTTTAAGATTTTCGTTGCCCATCCAAGCAATGCGGCCTTCCATGATTTCTTTGACGCGATCCGGGGTGAGTTTAAGATCGTAATTGCCGTTTTTCATAAAACGACCCATGTGATGACCACCCATTAGACCAAAACCACCGCCTTGCATCATGGCGGAACGTCCACCATATTTACCGTCCATCATTTTGCTGCGCGGGCAATCGTTGTTTCTCGGCATTTTTTTATCTTGTGCCATGGCAACGGTGGTAACAGCGCCAAGGGCAAGTACGCTTATCGCTGCTGTAATGATTGTTTTGCGTTTCATAATAAGTCTCCAATTGTTCACTCTGTTGCGGCGAAGCATTCGCCCTTTTGATGACTTTATTAAACGCTTTTTTTGTAACCTCTTGATGTCAGAAAGAGGGGATTAGGGTGACGCATTGTTGCTTAATGGTCTTCTGTAACATTCGGTTACAGTAATGATCAGCAAATTGATTTTTTTTGGGCTATAGTGTGAAGATGGAAAAGCAAGCACATATATTGGTTGTCGATGATGATCGTGAAATCCGTGATCTCGTTGCCAAGTTTTTAAAACAGCACAATCTGCGTGTCACAACGGCACAAGATGGGCGCGAGATGAAGCGTGCGCTGGAAGATTGGGCGGTTGATCTTGTCGTCTTGGATGTGATGATGCCGGGCGATGACGGGTTGACGTTGTGTCGTAACCTTCGGGCAACTTCAAGCCTGCCGGTGATTATGTTGACGGCTATGGGAGAAGAAACCGACCGGATTATCGGATTGGAAATGGGGGCGGATGATTATTTAGCCAAACCGTTTAACCCGCGTGAACTTCTGGCCCGGATCAAGGCTGTCCTTCGGCGAACCAATGTTCAAGAAAGTACCACGGTTGACTTAGACAATGTGGATTGTTTTCGCTTCAACGGATGGGAATTCAGACCTGAACAACGTGAGTTACGCACCGATGAAGGTGTGTTGGTGCCGCTGAGCCGGGGGGAATATGAATTGCTGGATACATTCATGCGTCATCCCAACCGGGTGTTAAATCGTGACCAATTGCTGGATATGGCCCGTGGTCGTGAAGCCTTACCTTTTGACCGCGCTATTGATGTGCAGGTTAGCCGGTTGCGCAAAAAGTTAAAAGACGACCCTAAAAATCCTGAATTGATAAAGACCGTGCGCGGTGGCGGTTATATGTTTACGGCGAAGGTGGAAAGCTGATGCGTTTTATCCCTCAAACCATGCTGGGGCGCACCCTTGCGGTTGTTGTTGGCGGTATTTTGCTGGTGCAGGTCATGAGTGGGATCTTCCATTATAGCGAATGGCGCACCTTTAGCGAAAATAGTGAACGCAGCAAATTGATTGAACGTATGGCCACTTACGTACAATGGATGAACCAAGCCACCCCCTTGCAACGGGAATTTTTGTTGCGCTCCAATCGTTCTAAGTTACGTGCTTGGCAAACACCAGATGCGGTCATAAAGGAATTGGATAACTGGTTTGGTATTGAAGCCTTTGTGCGTGACCGTTTGGGTGAGGCCTTGGGGGATGTTGACAAAAAGCGCATCCGGGTGAGTGAACTTGATCCGGACCAGAAGATCCCTGAAAACCTGATCATTCGCAAGCATAATTTAGATAAACATAAGCAACATATATTTGGCAATAGACCGGCGCGTCCGCGTATCTTGGTCGCGGTGCAATTGGATGACGGGGCGTGGTTGAATATGATCTTGCCTTATCGCGGTTTGCCGGCCCCGCCTGTTTTTCCGTTTGTTATCCCATTGTTGGCCTTTACCTTGGTGGTTGCACTGGCTGCGGTGTTGATGACGATGCGCGCCAACAAACCGTTGACACGTATGGCTAAGGCAGCAGAACAACTGGGGCGTGATGTCAACGCACCTCCCATGAGTGAAGAAGGCCCGCGCGAGGTGCGTGAAGCCGCCCATGCCTTTAACGAAATGCAAACCCGATTGCGTCGTTTTGTGCAAGATCGCACCAATATGCTGGCGGCCATCTCCCATGATTTACGCACCCCGATTACCCGCATGAAGTTACGCGCGGAATTTGTCGACGACGATGAACAACGCGAAAAAATGCTGTCTGACTTGAATGAAATGGAAACCATGATCAAAGCCACCATGGCTTTTGCCCGTGATGATGTGGCCCATGAAGCGGTTAGCAGTATGGATTTGGCTGCCTTGGTGGAAAGCCTGTGTGAAGATCGCCGTGAAATGGGGGGTGATGTCACTTATATCGGTCCGGATGAGTTGCCCTTTGAAGGTCGTCCCATGGGTCTTAAACGCGCGTTGGATAATTTGGTCAGTAATGCTCTTAAATTTGCCACCACTTGCACGGTGACCCTATCTATGGGACAGGGCGCTGTTGTTCTTGTCGTTACAGACAACGGCCCCGGCATCCCCGAAGAGGAATTGGAGGAAGTCTTTCGTCCCTTTAGGCGGGTCGAGGGGTCACGCAATAAAGAAACCGGCGGTGTCGGGCTTGGTCTGGCGGTTGTGCGTTCGGTTTGTCACGCCCATGGCGGCACAGCAACGTTAAAGAATTTACCCACTGGGGGGCTGGAAGCCACGTTGGTGTTGCCGTTGTAGGAAAGCGCTGATCTTAAGGCATTAACATTGGTACGACGAAGTAGCCAACGCAGACCAGCACGCAGATTTTAACTGTTATCCAGAAAGCGATTTTTTGCGGACCTGTCATAGCTTATTCGCCGCCGTTTTGTTTTGACCAGCCGATGGGGTCTTCCAGGAAAGAACGCACACCATCCAGTTTTTCTTGGCTGAAATAATTGCCTTTTTCTGCAACAGCCATGACATCCCACCAGTTACACAGGTAGTGCAGGGTGACACCTGCTTGTTCCAGGGCTTCTAAGGCACCGGGGATGACGCCGTAGAAAAAGACCACAAAGGCATCGTCACACTGTGCACCAGCTGCGCGCAGGGCGTTGACGAAGTTGAGTTTTGATCCCCCGTCTGTGGCAAGGTCTTCGACCAGAAGAACACGTTTGCCTTCTTCCATATGGCCTTCGATCTGTGCGTTACGTCCAAAGCCTTTTGGTTTTTTGCGCACATACAGCATGGAGGATTCTAATTGGTCTGCCATCCAAGCGGCGTAAGGGATACCGGCTGTTTCCCCACCCGCGACATAATCAAAGATTTCAAAACCGGCATCTTGTTGCAGCATATCTTTGGCCAAGGTCATGACAGCGCGACGCGCGCGGTTGAAAGAGATCAGTTTGCGACAATCAATATAAACCGGGCTGGCTTTGCCTGATGTCAGGATATAGGGTTCTTCCGGGCGAAAATTGATGGCTTCGATTTCCAGCAAAATCTTTGCAACGGTTTCACCTGCTTTTTTGTGTTCCGGGCTGCGTGCAACGGTACTCATGGGGCCTATATCCTCAGTCAAAAAATCTATCTTATGGTCTTTCTAGAATCAAAATGATCTATTGGCAACATGCAAAAAGAAAGGGCCGCTGTGAAAAGCGACCCTGAAGTTTGACAGATTATCCGTTTGATTATTTGTAGCCGTTAAGCTGATCAAAGAATTCCGGCAGGAAGAGTGATATCTGCGGGATGTACGTGATCAGAACCAAGAACACGAGCAACAAGGACAACCACGGCAAAGCCGCTTTGACCGCCCAACCGATGGAATGGCCCGTAATACCTGCCGTGACGAACAGGTTGAGCCCCACAGGCGGTGTTATCATGCCGATCTCCATATTCACCACCATGATGATACCAAGATGGATCGGATCAATGCCTAGCTTGACCGCAATTGGGAACAATATCGGCGCCATGATCAAGATGATGGCGCTGGGTTCCATAAAGTTACCCGCAGCCAAAAGCAACAGGTTGACCACGATCAGGAAGCCCCACCACGGCAAGCCCCAGCCAACGATGGCTTCAGCAATATGGTGCGGGATACGTTCTGTCGTCAATACGTGGGCAAACAACATGGCGTTGGCGATGATGAACAACAGCATGATGGATACTTTTGTTGCATCCAGCAATACTTTGCGCACATCCGGATCATTGATACATTTGGGCAAAGCCACAATAGTTTGAAGCAAGGCACGGCCAACAACAGAAACAGCGCTTTCCCCTTCATTATGCCAGGCTTTGTTTTTAAGCGGTCCCATGTCGCGATAGACAAAAACAGAAACAAGGAAGGCATATACAGCAGAAACCGCCGCCGCTTCGGTTGGTGATGCAACCCCGCCATAAATGGCACCCAAAACGATCAGGATCAACATAATCCCGCCAGCCGCGGACAGCATGGATTTTAAGAGCTCGACAAAACCGGGGAAAGGTTGTGCCGGCAATTTCATGACACGTGCGGCAATATAGATGGCGATCATCAAAATCAGCCCCATCATAATACCGGGGACTGTACCTGCCATGAACATTTTCGTTGCAGACACTTCGGTTGCGGCAGAATAGACCAACATCACAATGGAAGGCGGGATCAGGATACCCAATGTCCCGGCATTGGCAATAACGCCTGCGCCGAATTTTTCAGGGTAACCAGATTTGACCATACCTGCGATCACAATAGAGCCAATGGCCGCAACGGTTGCCGGGCTGGAACCCGACACGGCTGCAAACAACATACAGGCCAGAACCGATGCCATGGCAAGGCCACCTTTGATGTGGCCCACTAAGGCAACAGCAAAACGAATAAGACGTTTTGCGACGCCCCCTGTGGATAAAAAGGCAGAAGATAAAATGAAGAAGGGAATGGCCAGCAGCGTATAATGCTCTGACAAAGCCTCAAACAACTTAAGTGCGATAGAGGCGATTGAATCATCAGAGAACAGCAAAATTGTGCTGACGGAAGACAGGCCTAACGCAATCGCGATAGGCATGCCAAGGAACATGCAGCCAAACAGCGTGACGAAAAGAAATACAATGGTCATTATTTGGCCCCTTCTTGTGCAGCCGCTTCAGCTTCTTCTTTTTTAGTCAAACCTGCTTCTTCGAGGGCCTCTTTGGCTTCGTCTGCCATACGAAGTTCCATCCATTCACCAGTGATGAGTTTTTTCAGGACTTCAAGAAAGCGATAGGCCAGAAGAATAAAGCCGACCAACAAAGGACCTTGGGCAAACCACATGGGCAGCAAGGGGTCTTCTTCGTCGATTTTAAAGACATCCCACATCATGCTTTCGGGGATGAGCATCATTAAAATACGTGGTGTCGGTGCGTCTTCCATAGCAAGGCCGATGGAATAAATTTTTGCAAGGTAAATCCACGCCCCATAAAGAATAAGGCCGCAATAGACCAAACAAAGAATGACAGCAATAATGCTGACAATGCGTTTGACTTCCGGTTGCAGCAAACGCACGACAGCGTCTACGCCAATATGTGCACCAACTTTAACACCATAAGAAATGCCAAATAAAACGAACCATGCCGAAGCATTGAGCGTGACTTCTTGCGCCCAGTGAATCCCCGTATTGAAACCGAAGCGTAAAACCACTTCCATAAATACAAGCAAGGTCGTGAAGACGAGCAAAAAGCTTAGAACGCTCTCTTCAAAATGGCGTCCAAATCTTGCGATCATTGGATTGCCCTCATAAAATTATAAAATTTAAAAACGATATAAAAACCCCTCCTACCATCGGTAGGAGGGGAGATATCTGTTTACATATTTGAAGCAACGGCAGCATCAATGATGTCTTTGCCGATTTCACCTTCAAATTTAGCCCAAACAGGTTTCATGGCTTCAACCCATTGTGCGCGTTCTTCAGGTGTCAGGTCGATTACTTTTGTACGACCAGAAGCTTCGACTTTTTTGCGAACTTCAATAGCTTGGTCGTAAGCAACTTTGTTACCAAAGGCAATGGCTTCATCCATAGCTTTTTTCATTTCAGTGCGGATATCGTCCGGCAGGCTGTCCCAGAATTCAGTTGAAGTCACGATCAGGTAATCAAGAACACCATGGTCTGATTGTGTGACGTAGTCTTGAACTTCAAAGAATTTTTTAGAGTAAATGTTCGGCCAGTGGTTTTCTTGACCATCGATGGCTTTTGTTTGCAACAGAGTGAAAACCTCAGAGAACGGCTTTTTCAAAGGTGTCGCACCGACAGCTTCAAACTGTGCAGACAGGATGTCAGAGGTCATGATACGGAATTTCAAACCTTCAGCATCAGCAGGTGTGCGAAGGGGTTTGTTGGCAGAAAGTTGTTTCATACCGCCGTGGTTATAACCCAAACCGATGATGCCTTTTTTCTTCATGGACATCAGAAGTTTTTGACCAACGGGGCCTTGTTGGAATTTATCAACAGCAGCCAAGTCTTTAAACAGGAACGGCAGATCGAAAACTTGAAGTTTCTTGGTGTATTTAGAGAATTTAGACAAAGACGGGCCTGCAATTTGAACATCGCCCAAAAGCATGGCTTCAAGAACTTTGTTATCACCATAAAGCTGTGAGCTCGGGTAGACTTCGACCAAAACTTTACCAGCGAGACGTTCGTTGACGAGGTCGCGGAATTTGTTAGCCAATTGGCCTTTGGGTGTATTTTCAGCAACAACGTGAGAAAATTTGACAACGATCGGGTCTGCGGCAGAAGCGACTGTTGCAGTCATCATTGCAGCAGCCATAAAAAGACCAGCGGTTAGCTTACGCATAAGGAAATATCCTCCCAGTTAATATAAATGTGCGAGAGCGGCTGATCGGATCATTCACCTGTAGGGGAGCGAAACAACCCGATACTCCCAGTGCCGCGCCTCGCGAAATCAAACTTTAAGCAAAGAATGTAGATTGAGGATTACAAAGACCGTCTGGTCATAGAAGTGCTAATAATGAAAAAAGCTAGAAAAACTGCTGTGTGCAGTGCAATATTAGATGTTTTATTGCGCCTGATGACAATCGTGTGTGGAAAGTCGCACAAGATGGAAAATAACGTTGGCGGATTTCCGCCAATATATTGTTAGGTGCTAGAACAGTGTTTCAGCTATGCGTAAAATGCATAGAGGAATTGAGCGATTCGCAGCTCTGGTTTGATCAGTATATAGCTTTATTTATTTTATTTAGAGATGAAGTCAATGCGGTCGATTTGATATTTCTTCATTTTATCGCTGAGTGTTTTTCTTGGGATATTCAGGATATCCAACGCGTCCTTAATACTGCCATGGGTTTTGTCCAAGGCTTGCATGATGAGACCCTTTTCAAAAGCTTCAACCCGTTCGGGCAGGCTTTGTTGGGTTGAGGAGGTGTCGGACAGACGCAGGCTTTTGTCGGTCAGAGGGTTTTGTCCATCACTTAAGACAAAGCGTTCGGCTGCATTTTTGAGTTCTCGCACATTACCGGGCCAATCATGATTGATCAGGGATTCTGTTTGGCTCAGGCGGATTTCCGGCAGGTCACGGTGAAAGCGTTCTGCTGCTTCTTGTGCAAAATGTTGAAACAACAGCGGGATATCTTCTTTCCAGGTGCGTAAAGCGGGGGTTGGGATCATGACGCCGCAAAGTCTGTAATATAAATCTTCGCGGAAATTACCTTTTTCGACTTCTTCAAGCAGGTCGGCCTTGGTGGCAACCACGATGCGCAGGTTTAAAGGAATCACAGTGTTTGATCCTAAACGTTCGATGGAACGTTCTTGTAAGACGCGTAACAGTTTGACTTGCAGGGGCAGGGGCAGAGTTTCAATTTCATCTAAAAACAATGTCCCCCCAGAAGAATATTCGATCTTGCCAATCCGGCGGGTGTTGTTGCCGGGGAAGGTGCCGGGCTCATAGCCAAAAAGTTCGCTTTCAAACAGGTTTTCCGGCATGGCCCCGCAGTTAACTGCAACGAAATGACCGCTGTGACGACTGCTGCTGTCATGCAGGCAACGTGCAACCAGTTCTTTGCCTGTGCCGGTTTCGCCCATAATCAGAATATCGGTATCGGTGTTGGCGACATTAGCAATGAGTTTGCGCAAATGATCCAAGGGTTGGGACTTGCCTAATAAGGTGGTGTCAATCCCGGATTGGTTTCTCAGTTTTTCCCGCAGTTCACGGTTTTCACGTAGCAGGGACAGTTTTTCCATGGCACGCGAGGCCACGTCGATTAACAGTTCAGAAGGAAACGGCTTTTCAATGAAATCATAGGCACCGTCACGCATGGCCTGCACAGCCATCGTTACATCGCCATGACCTGTGATTAAAATAATGGGGACATCTTTGTCGATATTATGGGCGGCTTCCATGAAACTTAGGCCATCCATAGCCGGCATTTTGATGTCTGAAATCATAATACCGGGCCAGCCTTGTTCTAATTGTTTCAGTGCATCTTCTGCGCGTTCCAGACAGACAACATCAAAACCTGCCAGTTCCAGAGTTTGTTTGGCCGAAAGGCGAATGTGCAATTCATCGTCAATGAAAAGGACAGGGCCTTTGTATGTATAGTCAACCATGGGATGCCTGCATAAGTTCGATCAAAAAGACAGCGCCGCCTTCTTCATGATTTTGGGCTTTTAAGACACCGCCAAAATCCTGAATGATGCGTGATGAAATTGATAACCCTAATCCGAGCCCTTTGCCAACGTCCTTTGTGGTGAAGAAAGGATCAAAGGCGCGCATGAGTTCTTGTTCATCAAAACCGGGGCCGTTGTCACGAATGCGCAAGGTAACACGTCGGTCCTGTTGTGTGGCAGAAATCCAGATTTCCGGATTCTTGGTTTCAACCATCGCGTCTAGGGCATTTCTGAGAATGTTGAGGAATACCTGTTCCAGGCGGATGGCTTCACCCAATACCATCAGATTTTCGCTTGCCAATGAGTTATGTATTTGAACAGCATCCATTTTTGAACTGCTTTCCATCAACGCCAATGTGTCCGCCATGACTTTATGAAGGTTGACCGGTTCTTTCTGTGATGGTGTCTTACGGGCAAAGACCTTCAATTGGCCTGATATCTTACCCAAGCGTGCGCAGAGGCCAGAAATGAGAGTCAGGTTTGAACGAACCTCGTCCATGCGGTGACGCTCCAGTAAAAGGACAGCATTATCGGCATAGCTGCGAATGGCGGTTAAAGGCTGGTTCATTTCATGGGTGATGCCTGCGGCCATCTGCCCAAGGGCTGCGAGCTTTCCAGCCTGTACCAGTTCATCCTGGGCCATATGCAGGTCTTCTTCTGCCTTAAGCCGTTCTTCGATTTCTTCTTCTAGTCTTGCGTTTGCTTCACTTAAGGCTTGGGTGCGTCGTTCAACGCGCTGTTCCAGTTCAATGGCGGCACGTTCCAGTGTTTCCTGATGGTGTTGCTGGTATTCCATCTGGCTTATCACCATCCTTCTGCGTTGTAGAATATAGAGGAAGCTCAAGATCGCGATTAACCAGGCAAAAGCACCAATGATAAGACTGTTTAAAACAGCTTTACGCAGTTTTGATTCTTTAAAGATATAATGAAGGGTCCAATCTGTGCTTAAAACAGGGCGAGAACGAATATAAACATCTTCCCAATCGGGAGCATCTTTATCAGTGGAGATGGGGGGGCGCATTGAGATACGTTTGGTTTGGTCATCAATAATGCGAATGCGTGCGATTTCCAGTTTTTTTAATGGGGCGTCTGAATATTGAAGTGATTTAATCAGCCGTTGATGTTGTTCTTTTTCAAGCGGTTCAAAGGTTCGAAATTTCCATTCTTTTGCGCTGGCGATGATAATGACGCCATTATTATCGGTGACGACAACCTGTTCTTTTGAAGAGGCCCATGAATCTTCAAGGCGGGCAACGCTGACTTTTACAACCACGACCCCTTGGATATGGTCTACATCCCCAATCGGGTAGGAAAGATAGTACCCTGGGATGTTCGATGTTGTTCCTAAAGCAAAATAATGGCCGACCTTACCCTTCATGGCATTTTTGAAATAGGGGCGAAAGCGGAAGTTTTTGCCAACGAAAGAGGCTTCTTCAGCCCAGTTGCTTGCGGCCAAGGTCAAGCCGTTGGCATTCATAACATAAACGGCAGAAACTTCCGCCGTGTCGCGGATCGCACCGAGATGACGGTTGGCGGCATCTATCTTTTGTTTAGAGAGGTCATCATTAAATAAAGACTTTAAAATAGGGTCGCGGGCAAGGATTGTTGGGAGATATTCGTATTTTTCAAGTTCACTGACAATGTTGGACGAATATAAATTCATGCGCGAGTCTAACTGAAGGCGCAAATCAGTGAGGCCATTTTGATGGGTTAAATGCGCAAGCCCCCATAGACTTAAGGGCATGACAACCGAGAGCAAAAGAATTAAGACAATCCGTATGAGCTTGGATTGCAGCAGGTCTTCATTGTTGTGCTCTATGTTGTTATCGCGTGGAATTTCAAACGATGTATCTGTCATGGATTCATATATAACAAACTACACGCATTACTCATACTCAAATGGTGCATCCACATAGAGCTGTTCCATTAGTTCATGGTTGAGGATGTTATGACTGTTGAGATGTTTTTCTTTTTGCAGGATTTCATACCCTGCATTCAATCTGTCGAGCAAGTCGCGCTTTTCTTTTTTGACCCACACAACAACGGGGCGAACGACAAGGGGGATGAAGTTCCAACGATCTTTGGTGCCAAGTTTCTCGAAATACCAGTTAAAATCTTCTGATCCCCAAAGAAGTTTGGCCCTGTCATTGCTGAGCATTTTTGTGGCCTCTAAAATACTGGAAGCACGGAACACCTTCACTTTGCCTTCTTTTTCCCAATTTTTGAGGTTGGGTATAAAAACGTATGGTGATTTCATGCCATTCACGATGATTATACTTTTCCCCAGGACATCGTCGGGAGTTTGTGGAATTTCATCCAATCGGTCAGGAGAAAAGAAACCAGCTGCCCATGGCGCTGCCCATCTACTGGCAATGCAGCAGTCTTGAAATTGTGGAATGTTGATTGTAATCAGCCCGTCAATTTCATTATTTTCTAATTTTTGGTAAACACGTTTGAATGGCAGAATGTCTACTACGCATTTTAGGTTTGCTTTTCGGCACATAAATTTAATCGTTTCCCCCATTGTGCCGGAAAATTGCCCCGTTTGAGACGTGTGCAACAAAGGTGGGAAAGACAGGGTCGCAAGTTTAAGGGTTTTTGTCTCATCAGCCGCAGCCAATGTTGAAAAAACAATAAAAACTGTAGAAAATAAAAGTAGAGCTGCGTATTTCACTGCGAAAATGACCCGGACGTTATAAATTGCGCATTTGTTTGTACCATCTATATGGGCAATTCGTTAAAACTATGTAATAGAGTATAGCATAATATCGAATATCGGAGAAATTATGGCGGATAAACCACAGGTTTGGGTTTTGGCAGATGATCGTGCAGGCAATGTCAATCAATGCCTTGGCGTGGCTGAAGCGTTGGGTTTGGGGTTTTCTCAAAAAGATATTCATTATAATAGTTTTGCGAAATTACCCAATGTCTTGTTGGGGGCTACATTGTGCGGTGTCGCCAAAGGAAGTCGAGACTCCATAAAAGCGCCTTGGCCAGATATTGTTATTGCAGCAGGGCGGCGGACAGCCCCTATTGCACGCTACATTAAAAAGGAAAGTGCGAATAAAACAACCCTTGTGCAGATCATGCATCCGGGCCGCACTGGGGCGGCAGACTTTGATCTTATTTGTGTGCCTGTCCATGATGGAAAAACGCTGGCATCCAATGAAATGTCTATGGTGGGGGCGCCACATCGTGTGACGGTGACAAAATTGGCAGCAGCGAAAGAGCATTGGCAAAAGAGTTTTGCAGATTTACCCGCGCCAAAAATCGCGCTGATTGTAGGTGGGGCCACGAAAGACAAAGTCTTTAGCAAGGCGATGGCAGTGCAGTTGGGCCGGATGATCAATCAAATGGCGCAGGATCAAAATGGCAGTCTTCTGGTTACCACATCACGTCGGACAGGTCCGGCGGCAGAGGTGTTGCTCTCAGAAATCAATGTTCCGTCTTATACGTTTAAGTGGGGTGATGAGGGTGAAAATCCTTATTTCGGTTTTTTATCTCATGCCGATTACATCGTGGTGACCGGCGATAGTGTGTCCATGTGTTCAGAAGCTTGTGCTACGGGAAAGCCGGTGTTGATTTATGCCCCCGGTGAAATGATTTCAGATAAGCATAAACGTATGGTCCAATCACTTTATGATACGGGGTGCGCAGGACCGTTTGAAGATGGGGTGACGTTTAAAGATGGACAGCCTTTAAATGCGGCTCAGGATATCGCCGCAAAAATCAGATTGATTTGTGGCTTGTAGCGGGTTGTCTTTTATATCTTGATGATCTTACCCGGGTTCATAATGCCATTGGGGTCGAGTGCCTTTTTAATGGCACGCATCATGTCGAGTTCAGGACCATGGCGGTAAAGTTCCATTTCCTCTGTTTTTAACAGGCCGATCCCATGTTCTGCGCTGAATGAGCCTTCATATTTTGCGGCCATTTCATGTACAATTTCGTTCAATTCATTCCAATGGGTGAGGAAGAATTCTTTTTCCATCCCGGTAGGTTGGCTGACATTAAAATGAATATTGCCGTCGCCTGCATGCCCAAAGGCACAAATGCGGGCGTTTGGCATGATGTTGGTGATCATGTGGGAGGTTTCATCTAAAAAGGCTGAAATTTTGGAAACGGGGACGGAAACATCATGTTTGATGGACCCGCCTTCTTGTTTTTGTGCATCCGAGATATTTTCACGCAAAGCCCACAGGTTTTTCACTTGTATGAGACTTTCTGCAATCAACGCATCGCTGAAAATTTCACGCGAAAGCAAAAGCTCCAAGAGTTTTTCGCAAGATTCCCGCAGCCCTGTATGGGTGCGTGCCGTACCAATTTCGATCAGGCCGTACCAAGGATAAGGACGCGATAAGGGATCGCGATTACCCCAGACATGCTTTAAAACCAGATCAAGGGCAAAGCGGGGCATGATTTCAAAGGCAGATAAATCATCGGCAAAATCATCACGGAAATGGGCAAAGCCATCCATTAAATCAGCGGGGCTTTGCGCACCGACAAACACTGTAATGCTTTCTTTGGGTTGAGGAAAAAGCTTTAAAATTGCGGCTGTGACAATGCCAAGGGTTCCTTCCGAACCAATAAACAGATGGGGCAGATCATAGCCTGTGTTGTCTTTGCGCAACCCGCGCAACCCATCCCAGATACGACCATCGGCCAAAACGACTTCCAGACCCAGCACAAGGTCACGCATGTTGCCGTATTTTAAAACCTGCACGCCGCCAGCGTTGGTGGCGATATTACCGCCAATCTGGCAACTGCCTTGGGCGGCGAGGGTGAGGGGGAATATATAGTTATGTTTCTGTGCTGCCGTCTGGATGTTTTGTAAAATACAGCCTGCTTCCACGGTCATGGTGGCATTTAACGGATCAAGGGCGCGGACTTGGTTTAAGCGCGATAGATTGATTAAAACCCCGCCATCGGGCACCGCCCCGCCACAATGACCAGTATTGCCACCTTGCGGGACAACCGGGATATTTTCATCATTGCACAGGGCCAATACGTCAGCAACTTCTTGGGTCGATTTGGGTTTTATGAGTGCATCACAATAGCCATGAAATCGCCCCCGGCTTTCGACAAGATAGGGGGCGATTGCCTGTTGGTCGGTTGTAAAGCCGATGTCGCCGACGATATTATATAAGGTTTCTAGGATGGCAGCAGAAAGGGGCATTTTTACTCGGTCTTATCGCTTAAGCGGTTGTCTCAACGCGTTTTATGTTGAAAGGAGATACGTACAATCGCACATATCGTGTCTTTTTTGTACACTAACTCTTGTTTCCATTGCGTGCCAGTGCTACTTTCCGCACCGCATTTATTCACATTATTGATATGCCCGTTTACTGGGCCAAACAAGGGACGAAATCGTCATGTCTGCATTAGACAAGGATACCGTCAAGAATATCGCTTTTCTGTCACGCCTTGAAGTGCCGGAAGAAAAGCTTGAGCCTATCGCACAGGACTTGAGCAAAATTCTTGATTGGGTCGAACAACTTTCAGAAGTTGATACCGACGGCGTGGAAGCTATGACTTCCGTGGCCGAGATGACTTTACATTGGCGCAAGGATGAAGTCACCAGCGGGGACCAGCCGGATCTTGTCTTACAGAACGCACCGGATCAAACCGATCATTGCTATCTCGTACCCAAGGTGGTTGAATAATCATGACGAAATTGACAAATTTGACATTGGCTGAAGCCCGCGACGGGCTTAAGGCTGGTGAATTTAGCGCCGTTGAACTGACAACAGCGCATATTGAGGCGATGGCTGCACATAAAGACCTCAACGCCTTTATTACCGAAACACCGGAACTGGCGCTTGAACAAGCCAAAGCTTCTGATGCCAAAATCAAATCCGGTGATGCCGGTGCGATGGAAGGTCTGCCGATTGGCATGAAAGACCTGTTCTGTACAGAAGGTGTGCGCACCACGGCCGGATCGCACATTCTTGATAACTTTATCCCGCCTTATGAATCCACCGTTTCCGGTAATTTAAAAAAGGCTGGCAGCATCATGTTGGGTAAAACCAACCTCGATGAATTTGCCATGGGCTCTGCCAACATTACGTCTTTCTTTGGCAATGTGAAAAACCCTTGGGGGGAAAACGTTGGTAAAGATTTGGTCCCTGGTGGATCAAGTGGCGGGTCGGCTGCGGCTGTATCAGGCGGGCTGTGTTTGGCTGCGACCGGAACAGATACCGGCGGGTCCATCCGTCAACCAGCCTCCTTTACCGGGATTGTGGGTTTGAAGCCGACATATGGGCGTTGTTCGCGCTGGGGTGTGGTGGCGTTTGCGTCATCATTAGACCAAGCGGGTCCGATGACCAAGACCGTGCGCGACAG
>JABXIC010000123.1 GCA_013373265.1 Methylocystaceae bacterium
ATAGGTTTGGCTTGATGCTTTGAACTTAAATTTAAGGGAAATGAGATATGAGTGATATCAAAATAAATTCAGGGACTGCAAATGTTTTAGAATTTCGTAAACTTGTCGCCAGTGATCAAGCTTTGCAAACAGAAGTCGCAAAAACGGTTAGCAATGGCAGTTGGGACCCCGCTGTATTAGTTAAATTGGGTGAGGCCAACGGCCTGTCCTTTACTTCGGACGATATTGTCAACATCCTTTCTGAAGAAAACGATGAACTGTCAGATTTTGAATTAGAAATGGTTGCCGCTGGCGGGAGTGTGAGTTGCATTAAGGGTGATATATAATATTTTTTGACGATGTGAGTCCGAGGAAGAAGAAATATCTTTTCCTCTTGTGTTTGAGGGTTTTCTGAATGACTTATGCGGATTCATAAATTTTTCCAAAGAATTATTGATCGGGTAATGCAAAACATAACAGCAGTAAATACCCGTTGTCGTGTTTTCACCCCCACACATCTACAGACACAGACGACAGAATGCGGACTGGCGGCTATGGCAATGGTTTTATCTCATCATGGTCGTTATGTGACGTTGGATGAATTGCGTGTCATTTCCGGTGTTTCACGCGATTGTATTACGGCGGCTGATTTGGTGCGTATCGCCCGTCATTATGATTTAACCGTTCAGGTAAAGCGTAAAGAACCTGAAGACTTTATAAATCTTGGTTTCCCCTTCATCGCCTATCTTGATTTTATCCACTTTGTGGTAATTGAAGGTGTGACTGCTGATGGTGTGTGGATCAATGATCCTAGCAATGGGCGCCATTTTAAGGATAAAGAGACTTTTAGCGAAGCATTTACGGGGATCACCCTGACATTTTCCAAAGGGGCATCGTTTGAGGCCGGGGGAGATTATGTCACCACTTGGAAACGGGTCCTGCGCCATCTATCCATGGGCAGTCGTTTGCGCATATTCGCAAGTATGATGGCAGGCATTTTTACGTCTTTGCCACAAATCATTTTTGCACTGGCTTTTGGGCAGGTGGTTGCACATATCAGTGCAAAAGGGTCTACAAACCTGACTGATTTAACCCTCTTGTTTTTTTTGCTTGCAGCAGCTGTTTTTCTAAATTTCCTTTTTCATCACATTGCAATAGACGCCGAACATCGGGTAGAGCGTCATTATATACGTGATCGCCTGCCCAGATTGGCGCATCATCTTTTGACAATGCCTTATGCCTTTTTTGTTTATCGGATTGCGGCTGTTTTACATCAACGTATTTATGAACAAGAAACGGTGGCAACTTCTCTTTTTCGTACGTTTTTACCGACGATTTCTCGTGGTTTTAACCTGATCATTTTGTTGGCTGGTTTTCTCTATGTCGATCAATATGCTGGACTGATTGCTGCCGGGCTGTGCGGATTTTTTGTGATCTTTCTGTATATGCTGGAGCAAATGGCGAACGTGCGTTCGCGTACACTTAAAGGTATGGACGGTGTTATCTGGTCGAAATTGTCACAAGCTTTGGAAAATTTTGAATCTTTTAAGACCAGTGGGGGTGATGAGTCTTTTTTCAGAAACAACATGGGGGATTTATCCCGTAAGCTCCACATTTTGCAAAAGGTTGGTCTTTTTCGCAGTTTTGCCGAAGCTGGTGCTGATCTTGTACCTGTTTTTCTTGGGTTGGCCCTTTTGGTGCGTTGTGCCTATGGTGATGTTGATGTCGCTGCCATGTTTAGTTTGCTCTGCTTAACGATTGCGATCCATTCCCCAGTACGCGCGCTTGCGCTCTGGCATGGGGAAGGGCATGTTTTGGATCAACAACTCCCCCCCATTGATGACTTGATAGATCAAGGGGGGGATGAAAATGGTCAAATGTCGGAAGAGGGGGAGGCATCCGCGAGCCCTTATATCTTAAGCGCCAGTCACATTAGCTTTGGATTTACAAAGGTTAAACCTGCCTTGCTTCAAGATATTGACCTTGGCATTATGGCGGGGGAGCAACTTGGGATCACAGGTCCATCAGGCGGGGGGAAATCAACCCTTGCAGAAGTCTTAATCGGATTGCATCAACCTTGGACGGGAAGCGTTCAATTAAAAGGGGTTCCTTTATGCAGAACAAATCGTGCTGATTTGATTAAAGACATCGGCTGGGTCAACAAGCATTCCTATTTTATTGCTGGCACCGTGCGCGATAACATATTGCTATGGGATAACACAATCAGTGAAGCCGATATTTCAGCCGCCATCCATGATGCATGTTTGACGCAAACTATAGAAGACTGTCCTGAAGGGCTTGAGACACAGGTTGCCCCCAGAGGCGCGAATTTCAGCGGTGGGCAACGTCAACGTCTTGAAATTGCACGCGCCCTTGCACGAAATCCCCGTATTTTGGTTTTGGATGAGGCAACCGATGGCTTGGATGATGCACTTGAAGCAGACATCCGGGAAAATCTGCGCAACCGTGATGTTACATTACTGATTGTGAGCCATCGTGAAAATACGTTAAAGGCCTGTGATCGGGTGATCCACCTTATTGACGGACAGATGAGCTTGAGCGCAAAGGCAGAAATGCAACCCGCCTCTTTTGCCAAAGCTTCTACACAGTTTATGGCTGAGGAAACCCCTGAACTGACGCGAAGACCATCGGGGGATCGGCGCGCTGATTTGATAAAGACGTTTCGTTGGGTGGCAGAAGCTGTCTCTGAACAACCCATCACGATCCCTGAAACTCCCTTGCCCCAAGAAGGGGATCACGCGGATGAACAAGGGCTTGAAATACTGGCGCGACACAATCGGCTTCCTTTGCGCTATGCGCGTTTTGTCTCCTCTAAATGGTGGACATGGGATCATGGCCCCTTCATTGCTTTTACACGGGATGGGCACCTTCCTGTGGCTATTCTTGATGATGGCGCGAATGGTTTTGTTCTTGCCAATCCATCAACCGACAGCCGCAGACCCTTAACGTCAAAAGAGATCAAGGGTCTGGAGACGCAGGTTGTGCTGCTACATGATGATTTTAAGACACAACAGGTAAAACCCTTAAGCTTTTTTGTTCATGCCTTTCTTCGATGTAGAGCTGATTTGAAATCTATTGGAGGGGCAACGATTGCTTTATCTATATTGATGCTGGGGATGCCTTTTGCGGGCTATTTCTTTTTGCATGAAATTTTACCGTATCGTGATGCTGAGGCAAGCTGGTTCTTTATCGGTGGATTGCTGTTTCTGTCGTTATCTATAATGTTGGCAGAAAGTTTTCGTTTGATTGCAATTCATCGATTTGACGGGCGACTTGAAGCATCTACATCACAAGCCCTTTATCAACATGTGATGCGCATTCAACCGTTGTTTTTTCATGATAATAGTCCGGAAGTTATTAATCGTAGCCTTCATGCGGTTCCCCATATCTTGAAAGTCTTGCGCGAGGGAACGCTGCGCCGCCTGCTGGCCAGTTTAGGATGTTTCATCTGTTTATGGGTACTCGCCAATTTTTCACCTGTTTTGGCGTTATGTGCGTGCTTGATCCTTTTGGTCTTTGCAAGTGTTGCGGTTTTATTATCACGACAGGCTCTTTCATCGGTGGGGCCGCACTTAACACAACGCTTGATAAATTTAGACTTTCTTTTTCAACTATTTAAAAATGCGCCCCGTTTGCGTCAGATGGGGTGTGACGATAGTGCGCTTGAGGTTTGGAAAAAAGGACGTGAAGATGAATTGTTGATGTGGGATCGCATTCGAAAAGCAGAAAACAGATCAAAGACATTTATCGAGACTTACCCTTTTTTTGCACTCGCGCTATTCGTCCTCGCAATTGGCCTTGTACCAGACGTGCGCAGTCCGGCTTTGGTTGGCACACTTGTTGTTACGTTTATGGCTGCCTTGTTGTGTATGAAAGGGACGGCGTCCGCCTTGTGTGATCTCGTGCGCATTGTCCCCTTTTTATCAAGGCTCAAGCCCTTGGCTCAGGCGATGGTCGAAGCACGTCATTCGCCTGTCACATTGGATGAGAGGACTTGTCCCATTGAGGTAAAGGGCCTGCATTTCACTTATCCGGGGAGCACAGTTGAAACTTTAAAAGATGTGTCTTTGCGGGTGAAACCTGGGCAGATCGTCACGCTGGTTGGGGCCTCTGGCTGTGGGAAATCGACTTTGTTACGGGTCTTGTTGGGTTTTTATCCCATTGATTCAGGGAAAATTCTGCGCCATGCAAAAAATGAGGATGAAATTGATCTATCCAGTTGGCGCGACCGTGTTGGTGCTGTTTTTCAAGATGATCAGTTGGAATTTGCCATGACCATTCGAGGGCATATTATGGGGCAAGGTTTTTATACCATGGCCAAAACACGCGAAGCTGCACGGCTTGCGATGCTGGAACCTGATCTTGATGCTATGCCCATGGGGATTCAGACGATTGTTGATTCCGATAAAATTTCGACAGGCCAAAAGCAACGTATTTTGATCGCGCAACGCTTGATACGTGAACCCATGCTCTTGATTTTGGATGAGGCAACCAATGCTTTACCAGAAACAATGCAAGCTGATTTTTTTGTAAATTTGCGAAAACTAGGTATTTCGTGTCTTTTGGTTTCCCACCGTGCCAGTGCTATTTCTGCCTCTGATTATGTCTATCATATGCAAGATGGACAAATTGCTTGGTCTGGTGTCCCTTCTGACTTTGATGCCTCAAAGCTAGCCCAAAACCATAAGGGCGCATAGGCAGGTTATGGATCCACTGCGTTTTAGAAAAAGGCAATTATTTCGCCCCGAAGCATTAGCCAATTTTGTCGGGGCCTTAGGTGAGGGGAATACGCCTCAATTGCTGTTTAGGTGGCCGAAACGATTGGGCTTCATTGTCGTGAGCTTGTTTGTGTTGTCGGCACTGGCATGGGCGGCGACGGCGCAATTACCTGTACGTGTGACCTTAATCGGTGATGTTGAAAAAATGCAAGATGGTCAGGTTTGTTTTTGGGGAACAGGCCCTTTTCAAAAAATCCATGCAGGGCAAGAGGCTTATCTGTCCGTTGATCAAGAGAGTTTAACAACAACACATCTGACCATTGTTGCAGCGAGTCCGGCCTGTAGAGGTAAAAATGCACCTGTTAGCTTGACGTTAGATCGTCTTGGCGACCAGCAATTAGACATAGGAAAAGTGATGCTTAAAGTCACTGTGGATCATCAAAACATATGGTTTTTTATCATGGAAGGTGGCGTATGAAAAAGTCAACCATTGCTGATAAGGTTGCACAATACGCGATAGAGAAATCCGATGATACGGCAATCATTTTTTTGCGTGATGGTGAAACAGATGCGGTTTCGATCACTTATGTTGAGTTAGACAGGCGCGCAAAAATAATAGCCGCTTCGATCCGAACGAAAATGCCAGAAGTAGAACGAGCTTTGCTTTTGCATCCCCCCGGGCTGGAATTTGTTGCGGCTTTGTGCGGTTGTTTTTATGCAGGGGTGGCTGCAATCCCCTGTTATCCGCCGACGGTTAAACTGAATTCGCGTGCAAATGACCGTCTCTTGCGCTTGGCCGATGATGCTCGGACAAATCTGGCACTGGTTGATACATCAAATGTAGCAAAAGCATTGGCTTATTTGAGTAAAACGCCGATCCGCCTTATGGAAACCAATATTTTAAAAGAAGAAACAGCATCTGATTTGCCTGTTGTGGAAGGTTCTGATACTGCGATTATTCAGTATACCTCAGGCTCCACAGGTGTACCCAAAGGTGTTGTGGTTAGTCATGCCAATTTGATGGCAAATCTTGACTCTATCCAACAGGCGTTTGAACTGAATGAAAATTCTTGTGTGGTAAGTTGGTTACCGCCTTACCATGATATGGGGTTAATGGGGGGGATCTTATCGGCCTTGTCTACCGGATATGTTTTGATCATGATGGAAGCGCGTCATTTTTTGCAAAAACCAGTGCGCTGGCTGCAGGCCATAGACCGCTATGATGCGGATACGAGTGGTGCACCGGGTTTTGCTTATGACTTATGTGTTGATAAAATTGCCCCTCATGATATCGCAGGACTTAACTTGTCACGCTGGACATTAGCATTTTGTGGTGCAGAAACGGTGCGTGCAAACAGTATGCAGCGGTTTTCAGAAACTTTTGCAGTAACCGGTTTTTCAAAAAATGCCCTATTTCCGACCTATGGCTTGGCTGAAATCACCTTGATGGCGAGCGCACAAAAAAAAGGAAAAGGTGCTCATGTCGTTGCTTTTGATTCCAATGCGCTTGAACGGGGATATGGAGAGCCGGCTTGTGATCCTGCTAAAAGCCGTGATTTAACAAGTTGTGGCAAAGTGGGTGAGGGGACGTCACTTTATATTGTCGATCCAAAACATAAAACCATATGCGAAGAAGGTTGCATCGGTGAAATTTGGCTGTCGGGTGCAAGCGTTGCACAAGGTTATTGGGAGAAAGATCAATTAAGTCATGATGTGTTTGATAATTATATCGGAAAACCACAGGAGAAATGGTTACGAACGGGTGATCTTGGTTTTCTCTGGCAAGGGGAACTGTTTGTCAGTGGACGACTCA
Source organism: Methylocystaceae bacterium (assembly GCA_013373265.1). Classification (GTDB taxonomy): domain Bacteria; phylum Pseudomonadota; class Alphaproteobacteria; order Rhodospirillales; family Terasakiellaceae; genus Terasakiella. The sequence continues at coordinate 6,532 of JABXIC010000123.1, forward strand.
AAGACCTTCTGATCATTCGAGGAAAGAATTTCTATCCTGGTGATTTGGAAGAGGTCATTGGCTGTTGTCACCCCGCTTTGGCATTGAATGCATGTGCTGCTTTTTCTCTTGAATCAGGGCGGGAAGAAAAACTTATTTTGGCTGTTGAAGTGCGACGAGACGCCCGTTTAAAACTGGATGTCGCACGTATCATGCAAAGCATACGTGGGGCACTTTCGGAAATATTTGAACTCAGTGCGCATGACATTTTATTTCTGCGCCCGAATAGTTTACCCCGCACGACCAGCGGAAAGATCAGCCGTACAATGTGTCGTGAAGAATATCTTCAACACAAATGGTCTTTGATACAGGATGTTACAGACCAAAAAAAGCCTGCGCATTCTGTGGATAAAGATGCTTTGACATCACAGGTTTTTGAATGCGTTGCACGATTATTGGGCGTGGCTGAATATACACTGGATCAGACACAGACATTGGGTGATTTGGGGATAGATTCTTTAAAACGGGTTGAACTGTCGCTTATTCTTGAAGGTGTTTTAAAATTCCCGCTCAATCCTGAAATGTTTGACGCCACATTAAACTTGGGGCAGATGGTCGCACAACTGCGTGACATCCAAGCGCATAGAAAAGAGGCGATAGAAACAACAGCGAAGAGTTCTGTTGATATTTCAGGCCCCCTACCTTTAACAGCCTTACAACATGCCTTTCTGAATGCGAACCTTGAAGAGGCGGATCAATTTGTTGAAGTGATTTATTTACGCACCCCTCGGGGAGTAGATGTTAAGGCGTTGCAACGTGTCTTAAATGATTTGGAGCGTCGCTTCGATGGCTTACGTTTACGTTTTCGTTGTGATCAAGGCCAATGGCGTCAAGCTTACAGCGCGCAAGGCAACGCCCTTTCATTTGAACGCCTTGATGTGTTGGGCTTAACGCCGGAAGAAATTCGCGAGAAACGAATAGAGATGGTCAGTGGCTTAAAGTCGGGTCTTGATTTGGCGAATGGTCCGCTTGCAAAAGCAGTGTTTTTTGATCGCGGTGTTTTTGAAACAGGCATTCTGGGATTAAGTGTTCATCATCTGGTTGTCGATGTGGTTTCTATGTCGGTTTTAGTCACAACGCTGGAACAATCTTATGGCTATGTTCTTGCGGGCACATATGAAACACCTGTATCAGAACCGGTGTTTGGCCCATGGTTAATACAAATGGCGGCTTATGCTGATAAAATCAAGAAGGATGAACTGTTCTATTGGCAAAAAGTATGCGGACATGCAAGAGAAGCGCTATGTGTTGAAAATAGGGATGATCAACAAAAAAGTGCTAGTAGGCGATGGAAAACGACTGTACCGGAAAGCCTTTCCTTAGAAGAAACACGACTTATATTCACGCATTATCCAGAAGCAAGCCAACGCCATGATATTTTTGTTGCAGCACTTGCCTTTGTCTGGTGTGTCCTCACAAAGGAAGATCATGCGCTGATTGCGCTGGAACATCATGGGCGGCGTTCTTTTGATGATGCCTCGGCACCTTGGGCGGGGGTTGGCTGGTTTGTTTATCGCTACCCGGTGCGTATCAGCGCCATAAATAACCATATGGCATCCGCATGGGTACTTGCCACACAAGACGCTATTGAAAATACTCCTCACCATGGTGTTGGCTATGGTCTGCTGGCGCGCGTTAATTCAGATGAAACAATTCGAAATGCCATGGATAAACTTTGCCGCCCCCGACTGAAAGTGACCTATCGCGGGAATGTGGATGATGGATTTAGAAAGGGAGCTAAGTTTTCTTATATCGGCAGAGAAGGAGACTCAACGCTCTATTTAAAAGCGATGGAGAAAGTGGGTGAACATTATGATTTGGAACTCCAAGTATCACAAAACAAAGGCCATTTAGAGCTTGCGATACAATATGTTTCAGATGCATTAGACGAAGGCTTACCAAATAAGATGAGGGAACAGCTTGTTAATTTTTTAAGCACCCTATTGAGAGAGGTTGCCGAAGAATAAAATTTGGAATGTTGGGTCAATAGATTTTAGACGCTCAGTTAAGGCAGATGACTTTCTTCTGAGCGGGTGTTACGTCAGAATAACTCTTTAATAAACTTATGAGGATTACATAAAATGTCGATTGAAGCCGCACGGGAATTTCGTAGTTTCGTTAAAGGGTCAGCTAAACTTGAACAAGCCGTAGGCAAGCTCTTGGATGAATATGGATTGCTTAATATACAAGAAACTATAAAACTGGGTGCACAATATGGCTACACTTTCAATGAAACAGATATTGAAGCTATCTTTGCCAACGACAATGAAGAACTGACAGATTTTGAACAGGAAATGATTTCCGCAGGCCTTCCGATCAATAGCAGCAGTGGTGCAACAGAAATGAGTTGATTGGTGGAAGGTGTTGTCAGAGGAAAAGGAATTGTCAGAGTAAATTGAAGATTATTGGGTTTCATTCTATCTTCATGCCATGAATAAACATTTTCGATATTGGACCCGTCCCGTAAAACTGGAGAGCACCTTGCTCCGTTTAGGCAGCGTTTAATTCAAATTGCATGGGACTGATATTGCCCAAGTATGAATGTCGACGTTTTGGATTGTAGAACCTGTTAATATATCCGAACAAGGCTTTTTCTGCCTGTTCTCGTGTTTGTAATTTCATTCTCCAGATTAATTCGGCTTTCAGGGATTTGAAGAAGGTTTCGACAGCAGCGTTGTCATAGCAATTGCCTTTGCCCGACATAGAAGCCTTGAAGCCATGTTTTTTGAGTAGTTTCTGATAATCATGAGAGCAATATTGAGATCCGCGATCTGAATGGAAGATCACGCCTTCGGGTGGTTGACGCAAAGCAATGGCCCGTTGCAGGGCATCCATCACCAATTTTCGTTTCAGTCGCTTGCTTGTTGCCCAACCAACCACACGCCGGGAGTAAAGGTCAATCACCACAGCTAAGTACAGCCAGCCTTCTGCTGTCTTGATATAGCTAATGTCACCAGCCCATTTCTGGTTTAGCCCAGTTGTTGTAAAATCACCCTGCAACAGGTTGGGGGCCACATTGAAGTTATGATCACTGTCCGTGGTTTTCTTGAAGGCATGAGTGCGAATCACTTTGATATTGTTATTCTTCATCAAACGAGCAACACGTTTCCCACTGACTGTAAAGCCAAGGTCTCGCAGTTCATCTGTCATACGTTCACGCCCATAGGATTGATAATTTTCTTTGTGGATGGTGCGGATTGAATAGCCCCTAGTTTTCTAGACACCTTGTTTTCTCATTTTCTGCTGTCGTTCGAAGTCATTCGGTGACAGCATTTTGTTCCTAGCATGTTTGCGTTTCGGGTTGTAGAACATTTGACGTTCCGTCAGCTTCGCAAACAATATAATCAAAGATATCCTGCCTTGCATCTTCTCTGGTTTTGTAGAGCTTTCGCCTGATACGTTCTCGTTTCAGCAAGTTAAAAAAGCTTTCTACAACCGCATTATCATGACAATTGCCACGGCGGCTCATGGAATGTTCTAAATTGTGTGCTTTTAGAAATGATGCCCATTCAATGCTGGTAAACTGTGAGCCTTGGTCTGAATGTATGACAACTTTATCTACAGGTTTTCGCCGCCACACAGCCATCAATAATGCCTGCAAAACAAGTTCTGTTGGTTGCCTGTTTTGCATAGACCAACCGACAACTTTTCTTGAATAAAGATCAATAACGACAGCGAGATAAGAATACCCCTCTGTCGTTTTAATATACGTAATGTCCGTTACCCAAAATCGATTGGGTTCCTGCACATCAAATTGACGGTCAAGTGTATTGTCAACCACGACAGATGGCTTGCCACCATATTGACCTGGCCGACGTTTATAACCAATCTGGGCGGAGATCCCAGCCATACGGGCCAGACGAGCAACACGATTGGGACTTATACATTCTCCTAGCTCACACAGGTCATCATGTAATTTACGATAGCCATAAACTTTGCCACTTTCTTCCCAAGCTTGCTTGAGCAATGCCATTTGGCGTTGATCTTCAAGGGCTCTTTTGCTCAGTGGTGATTTTAACCACGCATAAAACCCGCTTGGGTGGACATGCAACATTCGGCACATGCTTCGAACCATAAAATCGCAGCTATGAACCTTGATAAAGGCGTACTTCACTTGGCATCTTTTGCGAAGACCCTCGCGAAGCCAGGACAGTGACGCTGTGGCCTTTTTTAAAATGTCACGTTCCTCGGTAACGCGGGCCAATTCTTTCTTTAGGCGGCTAATCTCAAGGAATTGATCTACAACTTCTTTGATGGCAGCGGGCGATTTGGAAAAACGCTTACGCCACTGATAGAGCGAGTGCGTACTGACACCTAAGCGCTTAGAAACTTCCGTAACTGAATAGCCACGCTCCGTAATCTGCTTTACAGCGTCAATTTTAAAGTCATTGGTGAAATGTGATTTAGACATTAATAAACTCCTTGCTTCATTTTGTAACCGACAAGGTGTCTAGAAATCTAGGGGCTATTCACAGCAAGCTCTTTATGCAGGTCATCGTGCGGACCTGACATCAAGTCATCGTGTTTGTGCTGAGCCACCCATTTGTTAAGTGTAGACATGCCAATACCAAGATCGGCAGCAACTTGTTTGCGAGACAAGCTACTCGTCAATGCAAGCTGGACTGCTTCATATTTAAATTCATCAGACTTTTTGAGACTCATTGTTTCCTCCTGTAAATCTCAGTTTAACAGAAGGTGTTCTCCAGTTTTAGGGAACGGATCCAAGCACGCAAGGTGCCCTTATTGACTGATTTATCACGGAGCACGTATGCAGATTATCTTAAGCCTATGGTTCTGCTATCCCTCTACACAGGAATGCGCAGGGGTGAAGTGTTTAACTTAAAATGGACAGACATCAATTTTGAACGCCATCTTTTGACGGTTCAGGGTGGCGGTGCCAAAAGCGGCAAGACAAGACATATTCCCTTAAATGATAATGCTCTTCAATTATTAAAAGATTGGCAAGCTCAATGTAATAGATCCATAGAGTTGGTTTTCACCAACAAGGATGGACAAAAATTTGACCATATTAAAACGTCATGGAAAGGCGTTTTGAAAAAAGCTGAGATTAGAGACTTTCGTTGGCATGATCTGCGCCACACGTTCGCCTCTTGGCTTGTTATGGAAAGTGTTGATTTAAACACTGTGCGGGAATTGCTGGGGCATTCTGAGTTACAAATGACTTTACGATATGCTCACTTGGCCCCAGAACACAAAGCGCAAGCTGTCGGCAGATTGTCTTTCTGAAGTTAGATACACCTATATGTTTGATATTTAAAGAAAATATTGAATAAGAAGCTTTCCTGTGAATTTACAAAAAAACAATTTCACTGCACATTCCAACTTTTTTAGGAGTTGGATATGGACCTTGGAAAAGCCATTGATTTATTTTTACAAAATTGTCGCCGAAAAGAACTGTCTCCACATACCCTTCGGGCTTATGAAGTCGACCTTCAAAAATTCCATGACTTTAATACTGCACAGAACCTTTCTTTACAGGAAATAAGTGCCGAACATATTCGTAACTGGGTTGACCTTCTATATCTAGCCGGGTTATCCGCTTCAAGCCGTAAGCGTTATCTCGCCTGCTTGAAAGTATTTTGCCGTTGGATAGAGGACGAAGGGATAATTTCAAGTTCGCCCTTCAATGGCTTAAAACTGCACATTAAAGTCCCCAAACGTCTGCCGAGGAACATTCAACAAGGTGAACTTCAACTTCTTTTCAAAGCTTTGGAGAACATTGATGCATCACATGGTATGGCAAGGCAAACCCTGAAACTGGCCCTCGAACTTTTAATCGCAACAGGTCTGAGAATAAGTGAACTGTGCAATATTGAAATTGATGATATTGATTTTTCTTCGGGAACAATCCGGGTTTCGGGTAAAGGCGCTAGGGAACGCACCGTTTTCATTCTGGATGAAGAACTGCGTGAACTATTGGAATTCTATCTGTCGCGCAGAAAGAAGATAATCGTTGAAGTGGATAACCTGCTTGTCACCCCGATGGGAAGACAGGCGACACCCGATTATATTCGACGAAAGCTGCACCTCTTCACAAGTGAAGCAGGGATTTCTAAACGCCTAACACCACATATGTTCAGACATAGTGCAGCAACCTTGTTGCTGGAAAACGGCGTAGATATCCGCTTCGTACAACGTCTACTGGGCCACGCCAGTTTATCAACTACTGAGATTTACACACACGTTACAGAAAGTAGTCTTAAAGCTGCATTGAAAGAGGGAAACGTAAGAAAACGGCTTAAAAGTGCGTGATAACTCTGAATTATGATAAAGCTTTTGGTGTATTCAAAAAAAGGTGCCTATGTCTCAAGCACTTAAAAGGGTACGGGCGGAATTTGACCTGGCGA
>JABXIC010000239.1 GCA_013373265.1 Methylocystaceae bacterium
ATGAAGCCGATCGCATGCTCGACATGGGGTTTATTCGCGACATTCAAAAGATTGTTGATCGCTTACCGAAAAACCGCCACACAGTCTTTCTTTCTGCCACCATGCCACAGTCCGTGGTTAAACTGGCCAACAGTATGTTGCGCAACCCCGTTCGTATTGACATAGCCCCCGCATCCTCAACAGTGGATAAAATCGATCAACATGTCTTGATGGTGCCTAAAAACCGCAAACGCGATTTGCTCGCCCATGTCTTAAAAGATGAAGCCATTAAACGTGTGCTGGTCTTTACCCGGACCAAACATGGTGCCAACAGGGTTTCTAAATATCTGGAACAACTGGGCATTCGCTCCAATGCCATTCACGGCAATAAATCACAAAATGCCCGTCAAAAAGCCTTAAAGGAATTTAAGTCTGGCGAAATCAGAGCCTTGGTCGCAACCGATGTGGCTGCACGCGGCATTGATGTGGATGACGTGACCCACGTGATTAACTTTGAATTACCCAATGAACCTGAAAGCTACGTCCACCGGATTGGGCGCACAGCCCGCGCCGGCGCAACAGGGGTTTCCCTTTCTTTTTGCGATCATGAAGAACGTGGTTTTCTGCGTGATATTGAAAAAACAATCCGCAAACAAGTGCCTATGATGGAAGACCATCCTTTTCATATGGAAGGGATCGACCTGCAATTTGAGGCCCCAACGGAACGCACAAAACCCGGGGGGCAACCCAAGGCACAAAAACGTCGCCCCAATTCTGGCAAACACAAACCCAACCGCCGCATCAACCAACCCAAATCACACGCGGGCAATACAACACCAGCAGGTGGGGCGACCAGAAAAGCAAAACCTGCTGCAAAACGTGGGCGTTCAAGATAAATCAAGTATTCGACGGATTATATCAAAACACCCAGCTTGTTATGTGGGGCCTCAAAAAAGCGAACCGACTGAAAATCAGTGGTTCGCTTTTAAAATTCTGGGGACGGAGCCAGTCTGAGAAGGATCAATCTCAATTTCCTCTCTTGAACATGGGAATTTTTAATTATAGGCAGGACTACACTTTACTCAAATAAGGGCGAGAGCTATCGACAAGTTCAAGCAAACAATCCGTAATACTACGACCTGATGTGTCCAACGTATAATTTGCCAGTCGATATTCGTTTTCACGCTCGGCCAAAATCAGTCTCAAATCGTCTAAGGCTTCATTATTACCAGCCATAGGGCGCAAATCCCCTTGGTCCAAGACACGTTGCATATGTTCTTCCGGCAAAGCTTTGAGCCAAACGGTATAAAAACTATCCAGTAGTTTATTAAACGTATCGGATTGAGAAACCAAGCTGCCCCCAACTTCCAGCACAGCGGTCGGGTTATTTTTTATCACGTCTTCCAGGGCTTGTTTTTCCATACGGCGAAAAGCGCCCTGCCCGCCTAAGGAAATTAATTCACCGATATCCATTTGCGCTTTTTTTTCAATCACTTCACCCAAACGAATAAAGGGCACGCGAAATTCATCGGCAAGCAGACTGCCCAAGCGGGTTTTCCCCGCACCACGCAACCCGATCAGGGCAACACCATGACCTTTTTCTATTTCTTGTGAAAAATGCCCTTTCAAGACTGAAAAAGCGACCTTTTGGCCTTCATCATCCAAATTGCGCAAGAGATTCAACAAGGTTGTATTGACCGCGCGTTCAGAAGTTTCCGGCAACAGGTCAGAAATTTCAACATCCATGGCATGTGCGATACGCCAAAGCAAGGCGATTGAAATATTCGCTTTACCCGTTTCGGCTTGTGCCAAATAGCGTTCAGAAACATCTGAATGTTTGGATAAATCTTTTCTGATCATCCCACGACGTGATCGGATGATTTTTATTTGCTCCCCAATACGCGCAATGTATTTCTCCAATTCGGCATCTTCCGCGCCGTTGGCCAAATCATTTTTACCTATTGGTTGTTTTTTGGGCATGAAGATTTATTCAACTATGTCATAAGGCTAAGAAACTAAGTATTTCATACATCATTTCCCCACTCTATCGCAATAAGATTACCAACTATTTACCAGCTAATCCATGCGGGGCCGGTGCCGTATTTACAATCTTGGATAGAAGAGTTTCAAATTTTTTAGTTGGACGATCCCCAAACACCGGATCATCGTGATCTGTAAAAATCGCATCCAGAGCTATCCAGGTTTCTTCCGGCAGTTTTTCTTCCGCCACAGGCAAAATTTCTTTTTCTTCCAGCCCCATATGTTGCCATTCAAAATCACGATAAGTACGTGCCGCATCAATATAGGCAGCCAGACCACTTGCCGGATTTTCCTTGAAGGCCATAAAACTGGTTTCAAGATTTTCCAAATAGACTAACCCCTTTTCGTGTTCGGCTTCCAGCTTCTCAATCGTTTCAGAAAGCTCCGGACACACCTTCAACAAAGCGGGAAAGAGATGCTGATCCTCTTTAGGATGGTGAAATTTATAAAGAAACGAACGAAAATAATCATGGATCAATTCCAGCAATTCAAAATCCGGTTCATTCTTCTGTGCTTCCACATCCCCAAGCACGCCAATAAAACAATTGATGATTGCCGCTAGGCGTCGATGTTCCGTACGAATGATGGTAACGGTCTGTCTCATATATAATCTCCCAATCAAACGCCAATGTTGCGTGCAAGAATATCCGGGTTGGCCCGCAAGTCATCACTGCTGCCTTCAAACACAATATTGCCTTTCACAAGAATGACATTGCGATCCGCCATATCCAGGATCGGACCAATGTTCTTGTCGACAATAATGGTCGAAATCCCGTCATTTTTAATAATGTTGATAATGCGCCAGATTTCTTCACGAATAAGCGGTGCCAGCCCTTCTGTGGCTTCATCCAAAATCAACAATTCCGGATTAGTCATCAAAGCCCGCCCAATGGCCAACATTTGTTGTTCGCCACCTGAAAGCTGGCTACCCATATGGTTTAAACGTTCAGACAAACGCGGAAAGGTGTCCATGACCCGGTCAAAGTTCCAGCGCCACGTGCCATCCATGGCAGGACGCGCAGGCATTTCCAGATGTTCACGCACCGATAGATTATGAAACATGCCGCGCCCTTCCGGCACATATGCCAGATGGCGTTTGATCACATTGAAAGGACGTGCGCCCGTCACATCGCAACCAAATAGTTTAACACGGCCTTCTTTGGGCGGCACAAAGCCCAACATGGAACGCAGGGTCGTGGTTTTACCCATCCCGTTGCGTCCCATCAAGCTGACCGTTTCACCGCGCTTTACGCTAAAATCGACACCATGCAGCACATGAGAGGCCCCATAAAAAACCTGAAGACCTTCTGCTTCAATAATGTAATCGCTATTTTCTAACGTCATTTTAGAATCCTCCTTCGCTACCGAGGTAGGCTTCTTGCACCTGTTGACTTGATTTAATTTGTTCTGGTGTACCCGTTTCCAACACCCGACCATTCACCATAACGGTCAAACGATCCGCAACGGCAAAGACAGCGTCCATATCATGTTCAATCAACAGCAACGTATAATCTTGAGCCAGTTCTTTAATCAAACCGACCAACATTTCCGACTCTTCTTTGCCCATCCCGGCCATGGGTTCATCCATCAGCAACAAACGCGGCTGTGTTGCCAGCATCATGCCGATTTCCAGTTGGCGCTGTTCGCCATAGCTCATGGAACTAGCAACCGTTTCTGCACGGGCTTCCAAGCCACAGCGTTTTAAGCTGGTCATGGTCAATTCTTTTACATCAGCCATTTTGCGCGCAGGCCTGAAAAATCGCATCGATGTTTTTTGGCGCGATTGTGCGGCCAGCCACACATTTTCAAAACAGGTCAGTTTCGGAAAGATATTTGTTTTTTGGAAACTGCGCCCAATCCCGCAATGAGATATTTTATAACTGGGCAACTTGGTCAGTTCCTGACCTTCAAACATCACGGACCCGCTTGTTGCCATGATGTCACCGGACAGCAGATTAACCAACGTGCTTTTACCTGCCCCATTTGGCCCCAAAATGGCGTGGACTTCCCCCTTCATCAATTCAAGGCATACAGAGTCAACGGCATACAGACCGCCAAAGTTTTTGGTCAAGTCTTGAGCTTTCAAAAGGACTTCAGCCATCGTTTTTCTCCCCTGTCGTTTCTTTTTTCTGAACAAGGCTCAACAACGCGCCGCCAATCCCATTGGGCAGGAAGAGAACGACACAAATCATGACAGCGCCCATCAACATCAACCAATGATCGGTGAAGCTTTCAAAAACATAGTGTAAAATCTCAAAGACAAAGGCCCCAATCGCCGGACCAAATATCGTCCCGGCCCCGCCCATAATCACCATCATCAGGGCATAACCGGATGTATGCCATCCCATTTGGGAGGGATTGACAAAGCCATATTGTGACGCGGCCAAAAACCCGGCCAGTCCCGCCAATGTCGCGGCAATGACAAAGCTCACGATTTTATAGTTGGCCGTATTATATCCAATGGCTTTAACGCGATGTTCGTTTGCATGAATACCAATGAGGACTTGCCCGAACGCAGAGCGCAAAATCATACGCAAGACCATATAAACAAAGACCATGCAGGCAAGGCTCAGATAATAAAGCGTCTGCTTTTCATCCAGGTTTAAAAGCTGAATCCCACCCAAAGATACATCCGGTTTCAGCATGATATACATGCCATCAGACCCGCCGGAAAATTCTGCGTCATTAAAGAAATAGAACCCCATTTGCCCGAAAGCCAAGGTCACCATAATAAAATAGATGCCGGATGTTTTAATGGTTAAAAAGGCAACCACAGCGCCTAATGCGGCACAGCACAGCAAAACAAGTGGCAAAATATACCAAATGCTCGCCGCTTCATATTCTGGTGAGGCCAGAGCCAACACGTAACCTGCCAACCCGAAAAACAGCGCATGCCCCATACTGACCAGCCCGGTGATACCCACCAACAAATCCAGACTCATGGCCAGAATGGCAAAGATCACAATTGTGGTAAGTTTGGACATAAAAAACGAGGCTTTGCTGCCAAAAACAAGATCCCCATACAGCGGATAAAACGCGAGAACACACAGGAGAAAGCCTAGAAGCAAAGAAATTGGTCGTGGTGTATTATACATTAAGTGCCCCTAAATTCTATGCGAACAAACCGCGTGGTTTAACCAACAGCACAAGTGCCATGACCAGATAAACCATCACACTGGATAAAGAAGGGATCAGTACCGGGCCAAACGTGCTGACCAAACCAATCATCATTGCCCCCCAAAAAGCGCCTTTGATCGACCCGATCCCACCGATCACGACAACAACCAGACAAATAATCAAAACGTTATCCCCCATCCCCGGATAGACAGAACTTAACGGCGCGGAAAGGATCCCGCCCAATCCTGCCAAAGCAACACCGGCAGCAAAAATAATGGTAAATAACGTTCTGACGTTGATACCCAGAGATTCAACCATTTCACGATTACTGGCCCCGGCGCGGATGGTCATGCCCAAACGTGTTTTCTGGATCACCCAATACATACCAATCGCCAAAGCCAGACAAACGACAGAAACGGCCAAACGATAAACCGGATAGGACATATTATCGGTTAGGGAAATAGAACCGTTCAGCATGTCAGGGATCGGCACACCATGGGTATCATTGCCCCACAGTATGCTTTGAATATCATTTAAAATCAGGATCAAACCAAACGTCAAAAGCACTTGAAAAAGATGATCTCTTGAATACAGACTATCAATCAGAAAACGTTCGATGACAATTCCGACAATCAACATGACAGGAATGCCTAATAAGATCGCAACCCCAAGGCTACCGGTCCATTCCACGAATGCATAAGCCAAATAGGCACCGATCATATACATTGCCCCATGGGCCAGATTGATAACGCCCATGATCCCAAAAACCAGCGTCAATCCGCTTGAGATCAGAAACAACAGCAACCCATATTGCACACTGTTTAGAAGTTGAATCAGAATTGTGGCCAGATCCATTTTGCCCTCCAATGAAAAGAAAAAACGGGAAGCCACAAAGCAGCGTAGCTTCCCGTCAAAGGTGGGTTATTTCATCATGGAACAGCCGGTTGCAGGATCTTCCAATCCTTTCGCAGCGACTTCTACCACAACGTTTTGACCGTTCTTCACTTCACGAAGGTACATGTTTTGCACAGGGTTATGTGCTTTAGAGAAATGCCACGGGCCACGTGGGCTATCGATTTTGACGTTTTCTAACGCTGCAATCAAAGCATCACGATCTTTTGTATTACCTTTAACCACATCCATCGCCTGCACCAGCATTTGACCTGCGTCATAACCTTGCACCGCATAGATGTCAGCTTCTTTGCCATAGGCATCCATATAGGCTTTACGGAACGCATTGTCTTTGGGGTTATCTAATTTGTCAGCATAATGCAGCGTTGTCAGCACGCCTTCGGCGGCTTCACCTTGTGCAGTCAAGGTGCCATCTGTCATAAAGCCGGACCCCAACAGAGGAATGCTTTTCTTCAAACCTGCAGCATTATAATCTTTAACGAATTTAACTGCGCCACCACCAGCATAAAAAGCAAAGACGGCATCTGGTTTCAACGACGCAATTTCAGTGAGATAGGCTTGGAATTCAACTTTCGGGAACGGTGTCAAAATTTGCTTTACGACTTCACCGCCCGCCGCTTTGAACCCTTCTTCAAATGCTTCGAGAGATTCTTTACCAAAGCTATAATTCCACGCAATGGTCGCAATTTTGCGATATCCGCGTTCATAGGCCATTTTCCCCATCGGGTAGGCCGTTTGCCACGCACTAAAAGAAGTCCTGAAGATATTAGGTGCACAGAATTGACGTGTTGCGGCATTCAAACCTGCATTTGGAATAATGGTAATCGCCCCTTCTTGGCGTGCCATTTTAATCATGCCCATCGCCACACCGGAATGCACAGGTCCGACCACAAAGTCCACATTTTCACCACTGATTAAGCGGTTCATGTTTTGCGGTGCTTTACCCGGATTTGCTTCTGAATCAACAGTTACATATTCAACATCACGCCCACCAAGCTTATCGCCATTTTCTTCGATTGCCAGTTGCATACCGTTTGTAATGGCTTCACCCAAGGCCCCATAGGTCCCTGTATAAGGCAACATAACGCCAACTTTCACTGGATCGGCTGCCTGTGCTGTCCCGGCAACCAATAACGCCATCGCACCTGCAAGGGCCGATTGACGGATAGAATGCGAAAAGCTTTTCGTCTTCATCGTAAGTTTCATTTTATTTATTTACCTCCGTGTTAAAAAAGTAGACGTTGTCGTCTTGGTTTTTGATTTTGGAAAATGCACCCTTAAACGCCACCGCCTGATTGAATGTATCCTTCAATCTTTTGGCGGATGTCGTCGGGGATAGAGAGGGGGGTCATTTTCTGGTTATTCACAAAGCAACAGGTAAAGCGTGCTTCAAATGCCTGAACGTCATCACTGCGCATCCCCTTCAAACAAAAGGAAAGTGATGCAGTGCCTAATTTTTCGATCAGGACATGGGTGTTAAGCCGATGACGCGGGGTCAACGGCGCAAAAAAATCCATATTCACATTAACAAAGGGTGTCCCGGTCTTGCGGTCCATGTTCAAGACATACCAATCTGTTTCACAAACTTCACGAAACCAATCTTCAATCGCTTCCATACAGTAATCGAAAAAGCGCACGGTATAAGCAATCAACGCCGCGTCCGTGTCTCCCCATTTAATGTGTCTGGAATGGATAAATGGAACTTGTGTCATCAAGCGGTCCCGTCCTTAATATGTTTCGACATGATAACGACCACTTTCGCGCATCTTGTTTCTTAATGCAGGCCAGTCCAGTCCATGATCGCGACAGGTTTTTGCAAAGGCTTCTTCAACACCCAGTTCCATCCCCTTCAGGCCACACAGGTAGATAAACGTCTGGTCATCCTTCAACCATGCCGCCACATCGTCAGCACATTTTAAAATTCTGTCCTGAACGTATTCTTTGGGCTGGTCAGCCTCGCGTGAAAAACACAGCTCTTTTCTGATCAGGCTGTCCGGTAATTTGTTGAGCGGGCCGAAATAAGGGAGATCGCCTTTTGTACGTGCACCAAAAAACAGCATCATTTTGCCTTTGTCACCGGGTTGGCGCTTGCGACGACGACGTTCTGTCATGGCGCGAAACGGCGCTGAGCCCGTTCCTGTACAGATCATCATAATGTTCGCTTCAGGGTGATTTGGCATCAAGAAAGTAGACCCAAATGCCCCGGTAACCTGTACCTGATCACCTTTTTTAAGGTCACACACATAATTGGAACCCACGCCTTTTTTGACGACACCGTCTTCTTCAAAAACCACGCGTTTGACGGTCAAGGACAGGTTGTTGTGATTAGGACGTTCACCATCACGCGGACTGGCGACGGAATAAAGACGCACATTATGCGCTTTGCCACGTGCATCCTTGCCGGGCGGGATGACACCAATACTCTGACCTTCCAACACAGGAAAAGCGGTTGTGCCGAAATCCAAAACGATATGATGGATATCGGACTCACTGTCTTCAGACGTAATTCTATAGTTCCCCGCGACCGTTGCGATTGCTGGATTTTCACGGGTATAAATATTGATGAAAGGATGGGCCGCCGAAAAAGGTGGCAAGACTTTGCCTTGCTGACCTTGGTGGGCCACATCCAAAATCTCGTTTGCCTCATCTTCAAGCGCTTCATGGGAAGCGTTGGCGAGGCCACTTTCAGTGGTTGCGACTTCTGTCTCGTCAGGCAGTTCATCCCATTCAAACTGTTCTTCCAGGCTGTAAGGCGTGCTCACCATGCGCCAATGATCAATCGCCCCTGTCGGACAAGGTGCGACACAGTTCATGCAATAGTTACACAACTCAACATTCACCACATAATTGTCTTCATTGTGGGTGATTGCGCCGTCAATCGGACAGTTTTCTTCACATGTATTGCAACGAATACAAACTTCCGGATCAATCAGGTGTTGTCTAATTGCACTCATGAGCGCCTCCAAATATGCTATTTTTTTAAATTTTTTTATAAGAGCGAACGAAGCGGCCCACGGGATAAAGCCGCTTCATTCCACCCGTCTTAGTTCTCTGAACCGTAGATTTTGACGTATTCAAAATCACCTGGTTTAGAGTTGATCCCGACTTTCGGTGCCGCAATCCAACTTGCGTATTCACCTGTGCGGAATTCCGGTTGCATCAGGTCTTTCAAGAACTTGAGGTCTGCATCATTGGGCAAGTATTCGTCCTCATTTGCATTCCATGTCGCTTCATCGACAATCTCGCCAGCTGGCGTAATGCAATGTTCTGAAAATTCACCGATTTTACGGTTGAAGCCCATATGCGGCATTTTGAGGTCAAAATTGATGCCTTTTTTACTGATCAATTTGTTCCAACGTTTCACACCGCCGTTTGCATCTTCAATGTAATCATAAACAAGACGTGCGTTCACCGCATTCAAGGCAGGTTCTGTTTCTTGAACGATTTTACCGTCAACCACACGCCATACATCATATGTCGCATCATGGAGCTGGTGATCATCATCAAGTTTGGTTTCTTGGTAGCGCCCTTTCAAACCAGCTTCAAAAGCAGAGGCACCGTTTGTAGAGACTTCCGCACCAAACAAATCTTCTGTAACAGAAACATGGAAATTCAGTTTTTTCTGAATAGTCGGTAAATCGATGACACCCAGTTTACGGACCGCTTCAATATCATAAGGGTCGGTAATCCCGGCTTCGTTCATTGCATCACATGTTTTTTCAACAACACGTGACACACCGCTTTCACCCACAAACATATGGTGCGCTTCTTCGGTCAACATAAAGCGACATGTCCGTGACAGAGGGTCAAAACCACTTTCAGCCAAGGCTGCCAACTGCATTTTGCCGTCACGATCCGTAAAGTACGTGAACATGAAGAAAGACAACCAATCTGGTGTTTCTTCGTTGAAAGCCCCCAGCATACGCGGTCTGTCCGCATCACCGGAACGGCGCACCAACAGGTCTTCTGCGTCTTGACGGCCTTCTTTACCAAAATATTTTTGCAGCAAATAAACCATTGCCCACAAGTGACGACCTTCTTCTACGTTCACTTGGAAAAGGTTGCGCATGTCATAAAGTGACGGTGCGGTTTTACCCAGATAGCGTTGTTGTTCAACGGATGCCGGTTCGGTATCCCCTTGGATCACCACCAAACGGCGCAAAAGAGAGCGATATTCCGCAGGCACTTCCTGCCATGCCGGCTCACCTTTATGTTTACCGAAATTAATTGTGCGGCCTTCTTCTTTGGGCGCAAGCAAGATGCCCCAACGATATTCTGGCATTTTTACATGGTCAAAAACGGCCCAACCTTGCGGGTCCACACCAACGGCGGTGCGCAGATACACTTCAGATTCCTGAAAGCCATCCGGCCCCATATCTTTCCACCAGTCGATGTAATTCGGTTGCCACGCTTCCAATGCTTTTTTCAGACGGCGATCATTTGATAAATCGACGTTATTAGGGATAAGGTCGTCATAGTTTACTTCAACGACGGCATCCCCAAGGACTGCTTCACTCATAATAATACTCCCATTTCGAAGTGATTTTTAAAATCAAACTCTGTTAAAATCGTAGGATGGGCGCGTGCCTGTTCCATACAACTTCAGAGCCCCCCCATCAGCAACCGCATTGGGCCGCTGAAAAATCCAGTTCTGCCAGGCTGTCAGACGACCGAAGATTTTTGTCTCCATGGTCTCTGGGCCCGCAAAACGCAGATTAGCTTCCATCCCTGTCAACGCGTCAGGCGAATAGCCCACCCGTTCTTCAAGGAAAAGACGGATATCTTCTTCCCAATCGATATCGTCATAAGCATCTGTAACCAAGCCAAGCTCGTTTGCTGCAACCGCGTCAATCGGCTTACCAATAAGGGCTTGTGCTTTTTCAACTGTTTCCGGCTCACCCAAAAAACGGGTGGCAAGACGGGTTAAATCGTTACTCATCAACATCGGACCGAAATTAAACGCGCTGAGCTGAATAGTCGCTTCAGGACGATCATCATCTTCAAATTGACCTTCCAGCATGTAGCTGCGATCAGCGGCAAAAATAAGTTCGGCCAGTATGCCGACAAAGCAACTGCCTTGTTCAACCAGCGTCACAAGTGTGCGTGATGTCATGTCCACGCGCTTCAGGGTGCGCTTCCAATAAAGAACGATTTCACGGATTAACCAATGATCTGCATGATCCTGTAAAAGCTTTTCATAGCCTTCAACCAAAGAACCATCACCTTGGGTCTTAAAGATCAACGTGCCGATTTCTGTTTCATTTGTACGCAGATGCAACAGCGCATCGTCAAATTCACGTGCCAAAGCCAATGACCAGAAATGCGCCCCTTGCGCTTCAACTGTGCTCATATCAGACGGGGCGGCTTCTTTTGGGCCATGCAATGTGATTGTTGCAACCCGTCCATCACGGTCAATACTGATATCCAGATTATCATATGTCACTGTATCTTCAGTAAACTCACGCTTCAACGCAAACATGTCCACGCCTTTGGCATCAGATGGACGATCAGATGCTTTTGCAAATTCATGAGCGCGCTTGCTGACTTCTTCGTTAAAGATTGATCCTTTAACGCTTTCATCAACCAGACGCCAATCCACCGCACGTTGCCCGCGCGCACCTTCTTCAATGCTACAGAAAATGTCTGCACGGTCGCGACGCACTTTTCGTTTATCAACCACACGGGTCAAACCACCTGTGCCGGGCAACACGGCCAAAAGCGGCACTTCCGGTAAAGAAACGGAAGCAGCACCATCATCAATTAACATGATATAATCTGTGGCCAATGCCAGTTCATATCCGCCACCGGCTGCTGTACCATTAACGGCAGAGATATAACGTTGGCGTGAGAACTCACTCGCGTCTTCAATGGAATTGCGCGTTTCATTTGTAAACTTACAGAAGTTTACTTTGTGCGCATGCGACGACTTACCCAACATACGGATGTTTGCACCCGCACAGAAGATACGGTCCTTACCGGAACGCATGACAACGCTTTTGACTTCCGGATGTTCAAAACGCAAACGCTGAACCGCGTCATACAATTCAATATCAACACCCAAGTCATATGAATTCATCTTTAAATCATAACCAGGCTTAAGCGTGGATTCAGGATCAACATCCATCGTCAAATAAGCAACCGGGCCGTCAAACTCTAGCTTCCAGTGCTTATATTGCTGGGGGGAGGTCTGAAAATCGATCAACGTGAAAACTCCTAACGTTTGTTTTTCTCATTTAAGTTAGATGCACTATAATTCATGTTAAGTTTTATCGCAAGAAAAAATGCATTAAAATGCACTTTTTATGGACTTGTAAAATTATTATTTAAAATCAATGGATTATTTTCAAAACATGGCTTTTTTACACGTCCTAGTTCAAATAACTCGATAAAAAAACGAATTTATTAGAGCGTTTATCCTTTAAATATTCCGATTCTAAGAATTGTTTTAAAGTGCTGTAATTTATTCATTTAAGGATTCTAGTTATGGGAATTTAGTCAAAATAAAACATGCTGCACCACTCTTTACGGCACAGCATGCATTATATTGCAGTTGCGATATAACTATCGCTTTAAGAAGGGTGTGACTTTAAACCCGTTCAATCACCATGGCGATACCTTGACCAACACCGATACACATGGTGCATAAGGCATACTTGCTTTTATTGCGCATCAATTGATAGGTGGCCGTTGTCACCAGACGTGCCCCACTCATTCCCAACGGATGGCCCAAAGCAATCGCCCCGCCTAAAGGATTAATCCGCGCATCGTCATCATCAAGACCCAGATCGCGTGTCACCGCAAGGGCTTGCGCAGCAAAGGCTTCGTTCAATTCAATCACGTCCATGTCATCCAAGGTCAAGCCAACAAGATCAAGCACTTTTCGTGTCGCTGGTGCGGGGCCAAACCCCATAATACGCGGGGCAACACCTGCCGTTGCCATACCTAAAATGCGGGCTTTCGGCTGCAATCCGTGCTGCTTTATAGCCGCCTCTGAAGCAACCAACAACGCACAAGCCCCGTCATTCACACCGGAAGCATTGCCCGCCGTCACAGTAAGATCAGGACCATTCACCCCCTTCAAAGTGCCCAGCTTTTCAAGACTGCTATCCACACGCGGATGTTCATCTGTATCGAAAATGACAGGGTCGCCTTTACGCTGGGATATGCTAACCGGCACAATCTCATCATCAAACAAGCCTTGTTCGTTGGCTTTGGCCCATTTTTGCTGACTACGCCATGCAAACAAGTCTTGATCTTCGCGACTGATATTAAAATCTTGCGCCACGTTATCCGCTGTTTGCGGCATGGACTCTACACCGTATTTTTCCTTCATTAGCTTATTGACAAAGCGCCAACCGATGGTGGTGTCATAGATGTCTGCACTTCGGTTAAAGGCTTTATCTGCCTTACTCAATACAAAGGGCGCACGCGACATGGATTCCACACCACCCGCAAGACCCAATTGAATTTCCCCCGCCTTGATGGCGCGCGCGACACTGCCTAAAGCATCCATGCCTGATCCACATAATCTATTGACCGTGCTGCCCGGCACCTCTTTGGGCAAACCTGCCAATAAAGCGGACATACGCGCCACATTACGATTATCTTCCCCGGCCTGATTGGCGCAACCAAAAATAACGTCCTCAATCGCTGACCAATCCATTGTCGGATGGCGTTCCATCAGTGCCTTAATCGGCAAAGCGCCAAGATCATCCGCGCGTACAGAAGACAAAGCCCCGCCATAGCGCCCAATCGGTGTACGTAATGCATCGCAAATATAAGCATGTATCATGGTGTTAGTCCTTGTCTTTTAAACTGTAAAAATTACTTGCCAATGCATGTGCCTTAATGATCAACGCAGACATCCTATAACGGTCTTCCCCATAAGTCTGCGACAAGCCTTTTAGCGTCGTGTAAATAGTATCGATCCCAATCTCGTCAGCCCATTCCATCGGGCCTTTGGGATAATTTACCCCACCCTTCATGGCCGTATCGACATCTTCAATTGAACAAACCTGTTGAAAGACCGCATCTGCCCCTTCATTGGCCAGCATCGCAAGCGTGCGCATCACAATCAAACCAGCCACATCCTTGATAACGGACACCTCTTTTCCCAATGCTTGGAAAAAGGCGATCGCATCATTTAAAGCTTGTTCAGAAGCTTGCGTCGCTTTTGCCAGAACGATGCGTTTTGCTGTGACATAATTCAGCGCCAAATCAAAAACGATCAAGTTCGCAATACCGCTTTGCTGGCTTTTCACGCTGGCAAATTGGGCATCCGTCAGCATTAAAGTGGCCGCCCCGACTTGGATCATAACGGAGGTTCCATCGTTTTCATCAATGGTGGCGGACAAGCTGCTTTTTTTAAGGGCTGTCACCAAACTGGCAATAGGCGTCACATTGCCTGTCACACGCACACCCGCCGGTACAATATCAATCGATCTTGCAGTGCTTACATGCACAGGAGGTGCTGTGTCAGCATAGTCATAAAAGCCGATTTTATTTTTACGGCCCAATCGCCCCGCTTCAATCAATTCTTTCTGAATCAATGAAGGCAAGAAACGTTGGTCATTGTAATAAGCCGCATAAACAGAATTCGTCACCGCATAATTAACATCATGCCCAATCAAATCCATCAATTCAAACGGTCCCATGCGAAAGCCACCACACTCACGAAAAGCTGCATCAATCGTCGCAATATCCGCCGCGCCTTCCTGCAACACGCGCAACCCTTCTGCATAAAATGGACGGGCCACCCGGTTGACAATAAAGCCCGGCGTTGATTTGGCATAAACCGCATGCTTGCCCCATTGCGTTGCTGTTGCATGCACGCATTGGGCAACATCTTGTGATGTCGCTAAGCCGCTAACAACTTCAACCAATTTCATAATCGGAGCCGGATTAAAGAAATGCATCCCCACAACCCGTTCAGGATGGGAAAGTCCCGCCGCAATAGAAGTGACAGAAATGGAAGATGTATTGGTTGCCAGAATGGCATCTGGCCCACAGATGTTTTCCAATTGTTGAAACAGATCTTTTTTAATGTCGAGATTCTCAACAATAACTTCAACGACCAAACCGCATGGTGCAAAGTCTTGTAAATCGCTAACAGGTTTGACCCGAGACACAAGGCTGTCTTTATCGGCCTGTGTCATTTTGCCACGACTGACCAGCTTATCCAACCCTGTAGAAATTTGTCCCAACCCCTTTTGTGCAGCCCCTTCGGCCACATCAAAAAGCAAAACATCATGTCCGGCATTGGCTGCAACCTGTGCAATTCCAGCGCCCATCGTGCCAGCACCGATGACACCAATTATGGTAGATGTTGATAAAGCAGTCATTTTTATACCTTATGATTTTTTTCTATTAAAAAAAGCCATGACCCGTTCCCGGTATTCGGGGTTTGCTCCGGCTTCGCTTTGATAATGGCTTTCAAGCTGAAGCTGTTCTTCCAAACTATTTTGTAAACTCATGGAAAAAGCTTTTTTAGACAGAGCCATGCCTGTACGCGGTTGCGTCAAAATCTGTTGTACGTAGCCTTCAACCGTTTGTTCCAGTTGATCATCTTCCACACATTTCCAGATCATGCCCCACTCTTCTGCCAAAGGTGCGGGTATTTTCTCACTCAACAAAACAGCCGCTTTTGCACGGGGCAAACCAAGGGCACGCGGCAGGCTCCAGGTGGATCCGGCATCCGGGATCAAGCCCAGCTTATTAAAGGGCAACAAAAAAGAAGCCGATTTTGCAGCAACAACAATATCGCATGCCAAAGCAAAGCCTGCACCACCGCCAACCGCCGCCCCATTCACCGCACAGATAACGGGAAAGTCAAAAGCCTTGATCTGTGTGATAATGGGGTTGTAACGCTGTTTTAAGGACTCCCCCAAATCGGGCATTGCTGCCCCATCCGGGATACGACGTTCTTCCAAGTCCTGCCCGGTGCAAAAGGCCCTGCCCGCACCGGTGATCACAAGACATTTTACATGGTCTTGATCCGTCAAGCTTTGAAATGCTTCAAAAATTTCACCATGCATGGCAACATTAAAAGCATTCAGAACTTCCGGACGGTTTAAGGTCAACCGCGCAACATGGTCCACAAGTTCAAACTTGATATGAGAAAATCCCATCCGCATTTCACCCCATCATCTCAGGCATTAACTCAAGGACAAGCCCTGATCAAGCAACTGTTGAACACGGGTTGCACTGGCTTGAATGGCGCTTCTGCGGTGGTAAAAATACAAACCACGCAAACCGCCCATTTCTTCCCCACCGCCCGCACGGCCAGGACCGCCGTGGATACATTGGGGCATCACCACACCATGACCTGAATGTCCCTTGCCAATTTCTTCATTGACGATTAACACACGCCCATGAAAGGGAGCTAGTCTCAAGACGGCCTGATGGCTAAAGTCATCATCACCACTGAAGACAGAGCATGCCAAGGAACCACCGCCCATCGCCGCAATTTCAAAAGCCTGTTCTGCCGTTTCATAAGGCAAAATAGTTGCCACAGGTCCAAAGACTTCAATTTCATGCACCTTGTGTGATGACATGGGGTCTTTGCATAACAAAATATGTGGGGCAAAAAAGGCACCTTGTGTGGGTTCAACAGCAAAATTTGCGTCTTCTTCCCCAATCACCACATCGGCTTCGGACTTCAATTCTTCCAAACCCGCATGAGCAGCATTTTTTTGCGCCATGTTTATCAATGGACCCATTCTGACGTTTTCATCACGAGGATCACCGATAAGCGTTTTAGACAAGCGGTCCTTTAAGGCTTCAATAACCGCTGTTTCCATTCCTTTCGGGATAATGATGCGGCGAATAGCGGTACATTTTTGTCC
>JABXIC010000039.1 GCA_013373265.1 Methylocystaceae bacterium
ATCACGCGGGTTTCACGCAGACTATCGATGGGCGGGTTTGTGACTTGAGAGAATGCCTGACGGAAGAAATGATGCAGACCGCGATATTTATCGGATAGAACTGCTTGCGGCGTGTCATCCCCCATAGAGCCAATGGCTTCATATCCTGTTTCCACCATCGGACGCAGGATCAAATCCATATCTTCTTCGGTAAAGCCAAACAGTTGTTGTTGGCGACACAAGACATCTTCCGGATAATAAACCGGCTTCGGTGAATCCGTTTTAATAATTTGATCAACCTTGACGATATTTTTGACCCACTCGCCATAAGGCTTACGTGCCGCCGTCCAGTCTTTCAATTCACGGTCATGGTAGAATTTACCCTCACGCAGATCAATACCGATCATGCCGCCGGGGCGCACATGACCTTTTTCGACCACTTTAGACTCATCGACTTCAGACATACCGGTTTCAGAACCAACCAGCAAAATACCGTCACCCGTGATGGTATAACGCAAAGGACGCAAGCCGTTACGATCAAGGCCTGCCACGATCCATTGGCCATCAGTGCCACAAATGGCAGCCGGACCATCCCAAGGTTCCATGACAGAATTACTATAAGCAAACAAATCTTCATGAGCTTTTGGCATCAAAGCATTTTGACCAATTGATTCCGGCACCATCAAAGCTTTTACGGCCGGGGCAGGACGACCTGCACGGACCAGAACTTCCCAGATCGCATCAAGAGCAGCAGAGTCAGAAGATCCATTGGTAATCAACGGTTTGATATCTTCAATATGGCTACCAAAAACGGGGGAAGCCATGCAGGTTTCATGGGCCTTCGTCCAGTTGACATTACCCGTCAGTGTATTAATTTCCCCATTATGGGCAATCATACGAAACGGTTGTGCCAAACGCCATTGCGGGAATGTGTTGGTTGAATAGCGTTGGTGATAAATCGCAAAATTTGAAACGAACAA
The DNA here is from genome assembly GCA_013373265.1 of Methylocystaceae bacterium. Taxonomy (GTDB): domain Bacteria; phylum Pseudomonadota; class Alphaproteobacteria; order Rhodospirillales; family Terasakiellaceae; genus Terasakiella. The sequence continues at coordinate 960 of JABXIC010000039.1, forward strand.
TTCATCATTCAGGTCCGGATAAAATTCAGTGATTTCACCCGCCATAAACATGCCTTTATAGATCACGCTACGACATGACAAAGAACAGAAATAAAATTCTGTCAGATTTTCAGACAGGCATTGGTTTTCAATGCGACGACGAATGATATACAGGTCATTTTCGAAATCTTCATTTGATTTACCAAGCGTGTTGGCAATCATGATTTGCTCAATTTCCGGACGGGTCGCGTTTGCTTTTTCGCCGATCACTTCAATATTCACCGGAACCTGACGCCAACCATAAATACGGTAACCATATTTCAGAACTTCAGTTTCTACGATACAACGGCAACGTTCTTGCGCGTTAAAGTCCGTTTTCGGCAAAAAAACCTGACCGACAGCCAAAGAACTTTCTTCCGGGTCGTGACCAGTGCGGCGAATATGACGCTTGAAAAATTCTTGCGGGATTTGCACATGAATACCTGCACCATCCCCTGTTTTGCCATCGGCATCAACAGCGCCTCGGTGATCCAGTGCACGTGTGGCTTGAAAAGCATGGCGCAAAACTTCACGGTTTGGTTTACCGTCAATCGCAGCAACAAGGCCAACACCACAGTTATCACGTTCCATATTTGGATCGTACATACCGTTTTCGGCTAAAAATTTTGCAGCTTTTTGATAATCTTCTACATATGAATTTGTCATTATCTCTCTCATGCCCCCTTATTCGGCTGCCTGGCTCGCGCGAGCTTGGGCGCGGAGGTATTTGTGAACTTCATCAGATGCATCGCGTGCATCACGGATACAATTAACAACAAGGGACGCCCCGCGTTCAATATCACCCGCCGCAAAAACGCCATCCAGATTTGTCATCCATGTTTGGTCGTCAACTTCAACTGTGCCCCAACGTGAAACAGCCAATTCCGGCTCGCCAAACAAAGTGGGGATATCTTCCGGTTCAAAACCAAGCGCTTCAATCACGAGATCGCAATCAAGTTCAAATTCAGACCCTTCGATCTCTTTCACGCTTTGACGACCCGAACCATCGGCCACACCCAAATGCATGGAAACGGCTTCAACTTTCTGCACTTTGCCCAAGCCTTTAAAGGATTTGGGGGCAGACAACCATTCAAAGTCAACGCCTTCATTTTCAGCATTTTCAACTTCGCGCTGAGACCCCGGCATATTCGCCCGGTCACGACGATAAAGACACTTAACAGATTTAGCCCCTTGGCGGATCGATGTGCGTACACAGTCCATGGCTGTATCGCCGCCACCAATGACAACAACATTCTTGCCTTCAGCATTTAAGGTGCCGTTGTCGAATTCTTCAACCGCATCACCAAAACCTTTTTTATTGGAAGCAGTCAGGAAATACATGGCCGGGAAGATATTTTCCAGAGTTGACCCCGGGACATCCAGCTTGCGACCCGCATACACACCGACACAGATAATCACCGCATCGTGTTTTTCACGTAACTCTTTTAAAGAGGCATCGCGGCCCACTTCAAAGTTAAGGTGGAATGTCACACCGCCATCTTCCAGCAATTTATGGCGGCGTTCAACCACGTCTTTTTCCAATTTAAAACCGGGGATGCCATAGACCAACAAACCACCAACACGGTCATTACGGTCATAGACATGGACCTGATACCCTTTGCGGCGCAAGCGATCTGCCGCCGCCAAACCGGCAGGGCCGGACCCGATAATACCAACGCTTTGACCAAATTCCTGCAGCGGTGCAGCTGGTTTAACCCAACCTTGATCCCAAGCGTTATCTGTAATAAATTTTTCAATAGCACCGATGGTCACAGCGTTATGATCAGACTGTTCCAGAACACAAATGCCTTCACACAAGCGATCTTGCGGACAGATGCGGCCACAGATTTCCGGCAGGCTGTTGGTTTCTTGCGAGACATGATACGCGTCTTCCAGACGGCCCGCAGCCACAAGGCGCAACCAGTCAGGAATGTTATTATTCACCGGACAGCCGACAGAACAATAAGGAATGCCGCATTGCTCACAGCGGGACGCTTGCTCTTGCGCTTTTTCAATCGTGAAGCGGGAATAGATTTCTTTAAAATCTTCTTTGCGTTCTTCGGCGGTGCGTTTGTCGGGATAGTTTTGCCCAATCGACACAAACTGCATCATCTTTTCAGCCATCTTTTATTTCTCCATCCCTCTTTATAATCACAAGAGTCACATGTTGGTTTTGCCAAGGTAAAAAGCATACCACGGCATCGGCTTGGACAGCATGACACAAACCGAAGCCCTCATATGAGGGATTTTCATACAGAATTCAAGAAAAAACGAACAATGGGTCAGTATGCCTGCCCTATTTGCCCAAAAAACCAGAATCACCGCGCCCACCGCGCAACATTATTCCACGAGCACCCCTGTAATTTAGTACCGAAATGGTACAATATTAGGTTTTGGGGCTCGAATCTGAACGTGTTATATAGGCTCGAAACAAATAACGCTGTCTCTACGGGGATTTTAAACGTGACTGAACTTAATATCTTGGTGTTGGCCCTTGTCCAAGGGATAACCGAATTTTTGCCCATTAGTTCTTCTGGCCATCTGGTCCTTGTCCCCATCTTTGGTGGCTGGCCCGATCAAGGGTTGATGATGGATGTCGCCGTTCATATAGGGACCCTCGGGGCTGTCCTTATCTATTTCTGGCGCGATGTCTGGTTTATGTTGCGCGGCCTTATACGCTTTACCAAAGGCAAGAGCGACCCCGGTGCCAAATTGGCTTTTCTTATTATTTTTGCGACCATACCCGTCATTGTTGCCGGGTACTTTTTTAATGAATATCTGGGTGATCGCTATCGCACCATTGAAGTCATCGGCTGGACGACTTTAGGCTTTGGCTTTCTTTTATATATATCAGACAAAATCGGCCTAACCATCCGCCGGGTTGAACATACCACGATTGTCGATGCATTATTAATTGGTTTGGCGCAATGTATTGCCTTGATCCCCGGCACATCACGTTCCGGCATCACCATGACAGCAGCACGCTTTTTAGGGTATGAACGCATTGATGCAGCACGTTTTTCTATGTTGTTGTCCATCCCCACTATTATCGGCGCAGGCGCCCTCAAAGGCTGGGAACTCTATAAAAGCGGCAATGTACAATTAACTAACGATGCCATGACAGCAGCGGGCCTTTCTTTCATCGCCGCCTTTATCGCCCTTGCCATCATGATGGCATGGTTACGTCGCGCGTCCTTCACACCTTTCTTTATTTATAGACTCTGCTTGGGCTGCTTCCTGCTGTACTACGCCTATTTTGTATAAGACCCTAAGGGCTTAGGGAATAACTTTGAGGTGGACATGGACATCCTCGCCCACCTCTAGTTTCTCTTTTTTACGCACTTCTGCTTTTATGGGTAAAATATAAGACCCCGTCTCCTTATAGGGGAAAACCGATGTCTTCCACGACGTCTGTCCGATCTGAACATCAACGCGTACACTCCCAAAACCTGCACGACGTTCGCGCGTAAACTTGATCTGCCCGCCATAATCTTGCGGCAGCGTGACAAAATACCATGCGGCTTTTTCCGCTTGATAACGCCAAAGCTTTGCAGAAAATATAAAATCCAGATCAAACACAGAGTTGCCTTTTCAGAATTAAAGCCTATTCATGATCATTGGGGGCAAAAATGCGCAGGCGATGCCCATCGGGATCAAGCGCCAGAAATGTAAAACCAAAATCCATAGCAGTCGGTTCCTGAAGGATAGATATACCTTGATCCTTCCATTTTTCAAATGTCATATTAACATCCGCCACCGTGTCTACTGTAACAGCGACTTCAGCACCACCGCCTGTTATCGTCGCCTGGGGTTCAACCTCATCCCTTGACCAACATCCCAGTTTTAGGCCTGAGTCCAATACAAACAAAGCAAAATGAGCGGAATGTTCAACAGGTTCTTTTTCTAAAACCTGTTGATAAAATGTAACGCTTTTTGCAACGTTTGCCACATATAGCAAAATGTAAGTCGGATCGATCATTGTATGCTCCAAATTGATTGAAATTTTAGTCGGTACGAACTTTTGTCCGTTCCATCGCAATCAATTTAACCAAACATACTGTCAGTTTTTGTCAGTAGGATTTAACGCAGATCAATCTTTTGTTTATCCTGCCATTCTTTAAACAAAACAGTGCGTCTGCGCGGATATTTTTCTTCCAGAGACGTCACTGATAAAAGCCTATCTGTTCGAAAATGACGAAAGTCCTCGCGCAATTCACACCAACCGACCAATACGTTTACGTCATTAAAATATCCAATCGCAAAAGGCCAAATCGTGCGCACGGTTTCACAATCTTTTAAATCCAGATATTTTATGACCAGTTTATGTTCCACCCGAATAGCATGACGAATATTCGCCAATTCAACTTCACCAAAAGCTAAATTTTCGCCACCGGCTAATAAGGTAGAGGCTTCAAGAATATTTTTTAAATCATCCGGCAAAACCGCCGCAATTTTAGTGATGGCATTTTTGGCGGCTACAGACAGTCTTTCATCACCACGTCTTGCCACCCAACGCCCCCCAAGAACAAGGGCTTCTATTTCTTCTTCAGAAAACATCAACGGCGGCAACATAAACCCGGGTCGCAAAATATAGCCAACCCCGGGTTCACCATCAATATCCGCCCCTTGTTGTTGTAAGGTTTGAATATCACGATAAATTGTTCTGATGCTGACATTCAATGTGTCAGCTAAATGAGCTGCGCTCACCGGATATCTATGTTGGCGCAACAGCTGTATCAGATCAAATAAACGTTGGGTCCGTGACATCGCGGGGACACTATCTCAAATAAACTTGAAGCTGTTCTTTCATTGCATCAGGCATAGGCAAAGATTTTTCGTTTGTGGTGTCAGCCCAGACAAGCACATTTTCAGTTGTGCCAAAACATTTGTCATTCACAAAAAAACCTTGCTCCACCAAAATGGACGAATTCCCAACACGGCGAATAACACTGCCAATTTTCAGCTTACCCGGATAATAGGCCGCCGCCAAAAAATTAACGGTCAGTTTGGCAATCACCCACCCCACACCGCTACCATCCGTGCTGCCCGGTGTGACATGTTCCAAGAAATCAACCCGCCCGCTTTCTGAATAGGTCGCAAAGGCAACATTATTAACATGGTTAAGCCGATCCAGATCTGCAAAGCGGATTATTTCATCCGTCCAATAGGGATAAATACTGGCATCTGTTAAATCAAATTCGCTCACGTTATTCTTCCTAATTATTTCGTTTGAAACAGTTTTAGCAGACTCCAACGCACTATGTATAGGTTCCAAAAAACGACAAAAGATGTTTTGTTACTTGGCTTCCTAAAAAAACTGCTTAAATTCTGTCCATATGTGGTTATTTGTGGCTGGTCAAAGGAGTCGTTTTCCTTTAGTGTCCGCCCAAACGATTTTGAATTTATGACCTACTGCTGGAGAAGACCGTGAAGTCCATTAAACCTGTTCTCATTTCTGGACGTGAAGTGCACCCCATTATCGAAGGGGGTAAAGGTGTTGCGGTGTCCAATGGTAGAAGTGCGGGTGCTTTTGCTGCAGCTGGTTGTGTAGGTACTTTTTCTGGTGTAAATGCCGATTCTTACGATGAAAACGGCAACCCCATTCCGCAAGTCTATAAAAGCAAAACCCGTAAAGAACGTTTTGAAGAACTGATCGCTTACGCCATCGAAGGCGGCATTGCCCAAGCACGCATTGCCCACGAGGGCTCCAATGGTCAAGGACGCATCCACATGAATACCCTGTGGGAAGCCGGCGGGACCGAGCGCATCATCCATGGTGTGCTTGAAGGCGCAAAAGGCTTGATCCACGGTGTGACTTGCGGCGCAGGCATGCCTTACAAAATGGCGGAACTTGCCGCCCAGTATAACGTATATTATTACCCCATCGTCTCCAGCATGCGCGCCTTTCGTGCCTTATGGAAACGCTCTTATTCCAAATACGCCAACCTTTTGGGTGGTGTGGTTTATGAAGACCCGTGGAAAGCTGGTGGTCATAACGGCCTGTCAAATGCTGAACGTCACGACGAGCCGCAAGACCCGTACCCGCGCGTGGCTGAAATTCGTAAATTCTTGAATGAAGTCGGCCTTAACCATGTACCCGTGATTATGGCAGGCGGCGTATGGTATTTGCGCGACTGGGAAAACTGGCTGGACAATCCGGAAATCGGCCCTATTGCGTTTCAATTTGGCTCCCGTCCTTTGTTGACTCAAGAAAGCCCGATACCCGATTCATGGAAGCAGCGCCTGTTGAACTTAAAAGAAGGCGATGTGACACTGAATAAATACAGCCCAACTGGCTTTTATTCCTCGCAATTAAATAACGCCTTTTTACAAGAACTGCGCGAACGTTCTGAACGTCAGGTGCCATTTTCACGCAAACCCACTGATGAACTAACGGCCGAAGTCAAAGTGGGTGCACGCGGTCGTTCCATTTATGTACCTGCTGACAAACAAGCCGACGTGGAAAGCTGGATCGCCAATGGATATACCGAAGCCATGCGCACACCGGACGACACCATGATTTTCGTTACCCCGGATCGCACGCAACAAATTCTGGCCGATCAGGCCGGATGTATGGGCTGTCTTTCAGCTTGTGCCTTTTCCAACTGGGCTGATAACGAAGAAAACACCACAGGCCGGGCAGCTGATCCACGCTCTTTCTGCATTCAAAAAACATTGCAGGATATTGCCCATGGCGGATCTGTCGAAAACAATCTCGCCTTTGCTGGTCACAACGCTTTTAAATTTGCGGATGACCCGTTATTTCAATCAGGACGTGAAGGGAAATTCCCGAACGTTGCACAGTTGATTGATCAAATTTTGACTGGAAATTAATAAATTTCAGGCAAATTTGACTTGGGTCAAGTATTTCATGAATAGTTTCTGACATATTCTGCGCCACGTTATAAGCATTCTAATTAAAATTTAGAGCTTCTCAGATTGTATTTGCGGGAAATCAGGTGATCTAAAATGGAAAAAATACGTCCCTTCAGCCACGCCCTCGACCGTCTGCGCGATGCAGGTTTGCGTCCGACACGTCAACGTTTGGCCCTTGCCAAATTGTTGTTTGATGAGTGCGACCGCCACATCACTGCGGAACAGCTTCACAGTGAAGCTTTAGCTGGTAACATTCGTGTGTCCCTGGCAACTGTTTACAACACGCTGCACCAGTTCACCACTGCGGGCTTATTGCGCGAAATCGTTGTTGATGCCGGGCGTTCTTATTTTGACACCAACACCCATCGCCATCACCATTTCTTTGATGAAAGCACAGGTATGTTGAGCGATGTTCCGGAAGGTCAACTTCAAGTCAGTGGTTTACCAACACCACCGATGGGGTCCGAGATTGAAAGCATTGACGTCGTGGTACGCATTCGCGCCGCGTCATAATTCGATAGAGCTGTCTCTTTCGAATTGCAAAGGCCGGGTTCTGGGGGGGATCCGGCCTTCTTGCTGTCTGTGACTCTACTTCTCCTAGGCCCTGACCTTATTGCTTCACATCCATCTTCTCAAGATTGAGTCTCGCGGTTTCAGCCGTTTTCCCATTGGGATTAATCTCTAAAACTTCCAGCCAATCATGGCGGGCAAATTCATCCTGGCCTTCAATCCGGTGCAGCATGCCACGTTCCAGCAAGGCTTCCGGATTCCCCGGTTCTAACGCCAAAGCTTGGCTAATATCTTTATAAGCGGCTTCAAAGTTTTCTGTTAAGCGATAGATTGTGCCGCGAAAAACAAGGGCATCCACATTCATCCCATCAAGGGACAAGGCTTTGCTTAAGTCTTCCAAAGCCTCTTTATAAGCATGTTGGGCGCTGCGCATCTGGGCACGATCCACATAAAAATCACTTTGGTTTTCATCTAGGGAAATCGCCGTGGTAATGACCGCCCGTGCATGATCCAATTCATTGGCAAGAAACCAGCCTTGGGCGGCTTGTGCCAAAATTTTCGCCTTAAACTCTTTAGGACGTCTTGAGCTGTCCGCCAGTTTTTCCAAACGTTCAGAGCCAAATTTATAACGTTTCATCACAATGAGGGCCGTTGCAATGCAATGTTCTGCCGCTTCACCACCGCCCAAACTCTTCCACGTTAATCCTGCATCAAAAGCCTCATCAGGGGCACGATGAACCAACGTCATGCAGGCTTTATATTGCTCGGCATTATTAATCGTTTCCGCATGGCTGTTTGGTGCAGACAATGCTAAAAACATAACAGAAGCAAGAAAGACCTGACGCATACGATGAATTCCCCTTACAATAAAAAAACGGTTCCTTCTTTTTAGCGAAGCATTGATATGAATACACTCTTTATCTTTGGCCTTGGATATAGTGCCAGCCATTTTGCCAAACAAGCCCGCGCCAAAGGTTGGCACGTGATGGGTACCTCGCGCGAGGCAAAACCTCTTGATGGTATTGAAGTAATCCCCTTTGATGGGCAATCCCCACTGGCCGGTTTTGAAGAACGATTAAAAGATGTCACCCACATTTTACACTCCATCCCGCCCGATAAAGACAAAGGTGATTGTGTGTTTAATCTGCATGGACAGGACCTTGAAAAACTCAAGGCTTTAAAATGGATGGGCTATCTATCCACAACCGGTGTCTATGGTAATGCCGATGGGGCTATGGTCAATGAAGACAGCCCCCGCCACCCCGGCAGTGCCCGATCACGCGCGCGAAAAAAAGCTGAAGATGATTGGCTGTCTTTAAATTTGCCCATCCATATCTTTCGACTGGCCGGAATTTATGGGCCGGGGCGCAACCTGTTTCATCAAATAAACAAGGGCACAGCACGTGCGATTGATAAACCCGGTCATGTTTTTTCACGCATTCATCAAGAAGATATTGCAGGCGTGCTTTGGGCCTCCATCGCCAGACCACAACCCCACACGGCCTATAATGTCTGTGATGACGAAGCCTGTGAACCTGTCCTCGCCCTCAATGAAGCCTGCCGGATTATGGGGGTGGAGCCCCCCCACGCAAAACCGTTTGATGAAATCGCCAAGACCATGTCTGCCATGGCCCTGACCTTTTGGCAGGATAATAAACGGGTGGACAACAGCCGAATAAAAGACAATTTAGACTATCACTTTAAATACCCCACCTACCGTGAAGGTCTGCGTGCCATCTGGGAACAGGAATTTTCATGACCCTGCACATTGACACCCTCTATGCCCTCTCTCTGATCGGAACGGCCGTCTTTGCCTTGTCCGGTGCCATGGCAGCGGCCCGGCAAGGGCTGGACATTTTCGGCTTTATCATTGTCGCCCTTGCCCCGGCTGTGGGCGGGGGGACGGTACGCGACTTATTGCTCGGGGCTGATAATGTTTTCTGGATCAATGATCTTAATTATGTCTATGTCAGCAGCGCCGTTGCTGTCATCGCCTTTTTTCAAGTCCATCGTCTGGATGGGAAACGTTATACATTACTCAACTGGGCGGATGCGTTTGGCTTGGGACTTTTCACCATCTCCGGCACCCGCATTGCGCTGACCTATGGGGTGGACCCTGTCATGGCTGTCATTATGGGCATGATCACAGGGACCTTTGGCGGCATGATCCGCGATATTGTCTGCAATGAAGTCCCGCTTTTGCTACAAAAAGAAATTTATGCCCTAGCCGCCATTGCAGGAAGCTGTAGCTATCTGCTGCTGCTCCATCTCGGCATACCTCCACAAGGGGCCTTGGTCGTTGCCGCCAGTGTCACCTTCATCACCCGTGGCCTCGCCATCGTCTTTAGCTGGACCCTGCCTGCCTATCGACCAGGTGGAAAAACAAAAGAATAAAAAACGCCACCAGCCTTTTCCTCGCGCTTTTACGTTATCCGCGCGAAAGCGGGGACCCAGTCTACCTTATAACTGCTTGCACTGAAGAACGTTGACATACAAATACAACACGCAATAATACCTTAGGGTTTCATAAGGTTTGCACTATGTATTTTTTTAGGTCAATTATCTTACTCATCTTTCTATTTTCATTCACCGCCTGCTCTGTAAGTGCTTCACCTGTTAACGACCATGTTCCGGTCAATGAACGTCCTATGTACGGCAATATTCAAAAAAATGAAGCGATGCGTCAAGCTGACGAAAAATTCATTCAGTTTATCTTATCCAAAGGTTTTACCAGAGAGACAGCTGCTATTGATGTAATCAAGCGTGGCTGGAAATTTTTCCAAAATAAAAATTATAAAACAGCCATGGAACGCTTTAACCAAGGATGGCTTCTTGATCCCGAAAATGCAGATTCCTACAGGGGATTTGCTGTTTTGGCTGCTGAAACGAACAAGCCTAGAACTGAAGTAGAAAAATACTTCCAAATGGCTCTGACAAAAAACCATGGGAGTACCCAAGCTTATGCTGATTTTGGTTGGTACCTGATTACGCAAAATGAATTAGATAAGGCTATTGTCATATTGCAGAAAGGTTTAAAGGCTGATTCCAAAGCATACAACGTACGCTCGACCCTTGCCTTCATCTCTTATCTTAAAAAGAATTACCCTCAGGCCTGCAAATGGGCAAAAGACGCAAAAGAGAATGGCGATAAATTAGAAAAAGGTTTCCTCGAAGATATGTGCCAAAGATAAAACCTCCCAAGTCCTTTCAAACACACCCCCGTCATCCTCGTGTAAGCGGGGATCCAGTCATTGGTTGTTGCCATTTACGTATCCCCAATCATGTTGGCAATGACAGATTTAGTTTGAAAGAAAGCGCTATGACAGCGTACATCCCCACCGTCACATTCCAAGGCATCTACGTCATCGAGGCCGAGGATAACCACCGGACTGCCTGCATTCAAGAACGTGGGTACAATTGATGAGTATAAATCACTCTATTGAATCATAACCTTTTTTCATTGCCAAATATTGTTCCTTTGCAAGATTTCGGAGGTGTTCATGCTTCACATCAAATGGCTTTGGTTCCCAGTTTACTTGCCACTTCTTTTCTAGTTTTTTTGCTGCCTTGCCATAACGGACAAATCTTTCTCTAAAATCATTTTCACAATTTGGAAAGAAATGTCGCAAAATCAATTTTTCAGAATATGCAATTTCACCAACAGATTTAAGACGAATTCCTAAGTCAATATCTTCACCACCTGCACCAGAGAAACTTTCATCAAATCCCCCAACTTCATTGAAAGAACACTTTCGGATTATTGAATTTGCCGTAATAATAGATTGTGGTTCTTTCTTATAGTTAAACGGAGGATTTAAAATTCCTTGTTCTTCCATGTATTCAGGAATTAAACCTCGCCCGAGGGATTTGACCTGTCCAGCAACTGCAACTATTTGAGAACCTGCAAACATCAAAGACAACAGTAATTGTCTTTCATACCTAGCATCTAACTCACAGTCACAATCAATAAAACCAATCCATTTTGTTTTTACCCGACTAGCACCATAATTTCGTGCAGCAGCTGCACCTTTATTTTCAGATAAATTCAACAATTCAATGTTATCAGGATATTGTGAACATATTTTCACAATCTTTATTGTCTCTGTATATTCTGAACCATCATTCACAACGATAATTTGTGGACATTTAAGGTGTTGAAGCATTGACTTAAGAGTTCTTTCTAATCCTTCATTGTCATTAAAGACAGGTATTACAAAAGTTAAGCTATTATCATCATCATGATCAATCCTTAAATGGGCTACATCTTGGTTAAATTCTATGGGAATAGAGTAAAATGATGTCATTTTTGGTCTCATATTTTCAATACATACAACTTTAGATAAAGCTCTGAAAATAATTTGTCAAACCCTTTCATAACCTCTCAAACACAATAGAGAGGTTAAAATGACAGCACGTATCACAACAGTTACTTTTCAAGGCATCGACGTCATCGAGGTCGAGGTTCAGGTTTCTATGACCACCGGCCTGCCGGCACTCAACATCGTTGGTTTGGCAGATAAGGCGGTTTCTGAAGCGCGCGAACGGGTGCGGGCCGCTTTGACCGCCCTTGGTCTTTCCCTGCCGCCCAAGCGGATCACGGTCAATTTATCACCGGCTGATCTTGCCAAGGAAGGGTCGCATTTTGATTTGCCCATTGCTCTGGGCTTACTTTGTGCCATGGGCGTTATTGACGAAGAAGATGTCCTACAGTTTATCGTGTTGGGGGAGTTGGCCCTTGATGGGCGGTTGTCCCCTGTCACCGGAGTTTTGCCAGCTGCCATTCATGCCCAGGTCAACGGGCGCAACATCCTGTGTCCCAAACAACAAGGTGGGGAGGCGGTCTGGGCCGGGGACTTGGACGTGTTGGCGCCGCATGATCTTTTAGAACTGGTCAATCACTTTAAAGGGCGCCAACTTCTGACGCGACCTAGCCCAACCAATGCCCAATTGCAAAATCATAATGATAACCTAGACCTGCGTGATATCCGGGGACAGGAAAGCGCCAAACGCGCCCTTGAAATTGCTGCTGCAGGAAATCACAATCTCCTTTTATGCGGTCCCCCCGGTGCGGGTAAATCCATGCTGGCCCGGCGACTGCCTGGTATTTTACCGCCGTTGGATGCGCGTGAAGCTTTGGAAGTCTCCATGATCCATTCCATCGCCGGAACTTTGCCCGAAGGCGGCTTGATGGTGGAACGCCCCTTTCGTGACCCGCACCATTCTGCCTCCATGCCCGCGTTAATCGGCGGGGGCCACCGCGTCAAACCGGGGGAAGTTTCCTTGGCCCATCTTGGTGTTTTATTTTTGGATGAATTACCCGAATATAACCGTGTTGCCTTGGAAGCCCTGCGCCAACCCTTGGAATCCGGACGGGCAGAAATTGCGCGCGCCAATGCCCATGTGTCCTACCCCGCCCGCATCCAGTTAATCGCAGCGATGAATCCCTGTCGCTGTGGTCATCTAGAAGATGCCGCCCTTGCCTGTTCTCGTGCACCAAAGTGTGGGGAAACATATCGCGATAAAATTTCCGGTCCCTTACTGGATCGGATTGATCTGCATCTGGACGTGCCACCGGTCAGTCCGGCTGACTTGCATCTCCCGCCCGCCCAAGAAGGCACGGCAGAGGTGCGCAAACGGGTCTTGATGGCACGGGAGAGACAACAACGCCGCTATGCAGCCCTCAACATCCGCACCAACGCTG
>JABXIC010000077.1 GCA_013373265.1 Methylocystaceae bacterium
GTGATCGTTAGTATTTTTCCATGCGATTTATGAAATGTTGCTAAAGCGTTTAAATCTATATTTCCGACACCATCACCATAGGTAAGAAAGAAGTTTTCATCATCTTGAATATAATCACGAATTCGAAAAATACGGCCACCTGTCATGGTGTTGACACCTGTCTCTGCAAGAGTCACAGTCCAATCTTCTTCATTGTGAGATGTATTATACTGTATTTCACGCGAATGATTGAGAGATAAGGTTACATCACTTGTACGCATCTGATAATTGAGGAAAAAATCTTTGATGACGTCACTTTTGTATCCAAGGCATAAAACAAAGTCTTTATGATTAAAGCGCGAATAATATTTCATGATATGCCAGAGGATTGGATAGCGCCCTACAGGGATCATTGGTTTTGGAATATTATCAGCAACATCTCGAATGCGAGTGCCGAACCCACCAGCAAGAATAACAGTTTTCATGAATGGAACTCACGTTTATGAATAGATGCGGCTGATTTTATTTAATTTACCCAGCCTACGAACAGAAATAGTTGATTTCAGCTCATCAATCAAGCTTTCCGCATCTGGTTTTGCGAAACATTTTTGGATTTCCTTTAATGAAGTTAGAGCAAGTTCCTCATTTTTTTCCATTTGATCCAGTAGATATGATAATTCAGTAACATTTTGGGCTTTGTTACACATAGACTGAGGGACTTTATTAAAATCCAGTGCGGTATCACTTCCAATATAAATAGCAGGTATATAAACGGCTATAGCATCAAAAGCAGCAGCAGAACTGTTGTAAAGAATAACTTTTGCGTCTTTTATCAAAACTTGTACTGATTCTTCAGAATATTCGACATGTGCTAAGGAGCAATCTAATATTTCGGCGATGTCTTTTTTTAAATTTTCTCGAAAGCTCTTATCAGTTACAGGATGGAAGTTTATTATAAGTTTTTCATTGGCAATAGTGCTTGTTGCGCTAATAGCTTTACAGGCAAGCTCTAATGATTCAGCATAAGCAATACTCGTGCAGCATAAAACAAAATGTCCGTTTTTTCTCTTCTTGTGAGAAGGATCTATTTTCATTAAATGCTCATATCTTAAAGCTCCAAGATTATAGACAGGTATTGCTCCCTTCACATTGGTTTTAAAGGTTTGTGCATCATTGGCACCAATGGTGGTTAGTATGTCTGGAAGGCGTTTCTTTTGAACATCTAAATCACTAAAAAGAAAACTGAGGTACAAAGGAGCAAAGGGAGCATGTTGACAGCCTATAATAGAGACATCTGGTAAATACTGACGTAGCCCCCGCCTAAGATGTTTTTCCCAACCTTGGCCTTCATACAGGTGTAGGACTATGCTCGGTTTGAGATTCAAATTTTTAAATTTTCTGCCAATGGAGTTATGAATTATACTATGAAGAATACGGCCCTTTATGCATTCATTTATTGCTTCAAATTTTAATACATCATACATATAAACGTTAGCAATGGACGTTCGTTTAGACAAAAAAAACGGAAAAATAATTGACCCTATAAATCCTTTAAACAGGTCAGTTAAACTAACGCAATCGTTTACGAAAACAATTGCGTCCTGTGATTTATCGGCATTATTTTGAATGTCAGTTTGTGAGAAAATCCAATTCATTGGACTTGCAATATAACCAACCTTTAAGCCATTCTCCTGTAAAAGTTTTGGGAGTTGCCCCCAATATACGTCACTTCGTTTTTTTTCGTGTTCTGGAAAAGAATCAGGGCGCGCCCAAATCATTAAGAAAACATCTACATTTTGTAATGCATTTATCTTTAAGGGGTGTTTTTTTCTATATTTATGATGTTCATGAAGATCGCGATAAGCTGAACGAAAATAAGATAGTTGCTGACGTAATATCTTCAGCCATAACGGTTTTCTGTTTTTCTTTTTTAGGAATAACAAAGGGTGGTGGCCGTGTTTTTTTGCAACTTTGGACAAAGCAAGGCCAAAGTCAGTGTGTTCGACGATTACGACAAAATTATAATCTTGTTCAAGCTCTTCCATAAAAAGTTTACATCTGCAGATATTGGCAAACAAATTACTTAAATTTGGATTGTGTTCACCAAAAGTACTTGCTTCATAAAGGGCATGGCCAAATTTTTCAGAGCCAAAAAAAACATCTAAATTTAAAACATCATTAGATATTTCTTTAGCAATTTTATTTAATTTTGGGCTGACATTAACAAAATCTAACTGGTCTTTATATTTTGTTTTAAGTTTCGCATAAGTCTCGTATGTCTCACCGAAGTAGTAACATTTGATCGGTTGTGAAATAGAGAGTTGTTCCGGTAATTCTTTTAATAGGTCATTCGCCTCTAAAATCCCTGAATGAAATAAAGGGGTGCATTTCTTTGAATGATCGGACACAATTTTGTTCTCAAGTAATGATATGAAGTGTGACTTTTACACCAATGAACAATTTTTACAAGGCATCAACTGGTTACGATTCTTGTTAAGGTGTTGTTGTCGTAGGATGTTGTATTGGTCAGAGTTCCATAATTCTGACAAGGACATGTCTTTCACATTTCCAACGGCGAGTGCGGATAAATAGTCTACATCACACGGATTTACACGGCCATCCCACCAAACAAAAAGACGTCGCCATAAATCAGAACAAGCTGTTTCAACGTTTGTTGGATCAGCATCATAAACACTTTCCCAAGGATTATAATCGACAAAAGCGACTTGATTGACATAGTCCTTCCAAAACCCTTCTATTTTATCAAAGTCCTGTTGTTCAGTGAATTTAACACCGGACACGCGTGTAATGGTTCTTGAATTTGAATAATGCTTTGCTTTGATATCTGCAAATAATTGAACATTTTCAAGTACTTTATCGAGTCGCCCATTAACACGGAGTTTTGCATAAAGTTCGTCGTCTGCTGCATCTGCTGAAAAAACAATAGTATTCGGTTCCGCTGATAGCAAAGCATGTATTTTCTTCTCATCCAAATACCAAGCATTGGTATTAACCTTAAGTCCTAGAAACTTGCCGGCAACATATTCCAGCATATCTTCAATGCCTTTGCACAATAACGGTTCACCCCTAGAGGCCAATGTGACCGCTTCAACTTCACCTTCGATCTGATCAACAATTTGTTTGAAAAGGTTTACCTCCATGCGCCCTTTGTGCCCTCCTTTCCGGTCTGTCAGTTTGTGGTCTGTCTGGTAACAAAAGACACAACGGTAATTACAGACGGATGTTGGCTCGATCTGAACACAGGGTGGAAACGCATCTAGTTCTTTTTGCGCAGGATAGACATCATAGCGGAAACGGTAGAACAAATAGCGCGGTAATTCTTCATCACGAAGACGGTTAATCTCTTCAATAATATGCGGGCGCAACCAAAAACCATCTTTGCTTTTGTCTTTTTGCGTTAACAAATTATCACAAGCCCGTTGCAAAATTAAACGACGTTCTTGAGAGAGATTCATCTCATCCAACTGAGTTGATAAATTATGGATACGCTTAATGATAATCGATTGATCCGTATTGAGACCAGACAAACCAATAAAGCTATTGTCTTTGGTATAGGTTTTATTTTCCATGTAATCCTCAGCTGCTCTGTTGTACGCCATACTCAAGATCGGCAACTTGAGCGATCTCAGCATTTGGATTATCAGATGGAGCCTGGAAATAATTTTCCATATATTCTTGCTTCAATTCTTCAAAAATCCGATTGCCTTCAGGCGTATCAGCTTCTGCGCGTTTAATGTCGTTCCAACGACTTTTTGGTAAATTAACATACAGAACAAAACATTTTCGCAAACCCATAATTTCATGGACTGGATATTGTGGCATTTCGAAAACAGGTTTATCGGTCAAACATTTTGTAATCGTTTCATGCTTAATTAAACCTAAATCTTCACACACTTTGCGAAGGGGTGTTCCGTGGAAAGGAACGAACGTATAGAGGTTAGCATTATCGGCTTTTATTTCTCGGTTAATTTCTATCGTATCCATAGCAATTTCACGCGTTTCTTTAGGAAAGCCAGTAATATTGTTAACCGAGAACTGAACGCCATATTGATGCGGAATTTTTAAAGCCTTAATAATATCGGCATTTTTCCATTGGCGATCCAACATCTCTGATCGGAACTTCTCATTTCCATGCTCAAGACCAAATGAGATACGGTGTAAACCCACATCACTTAATTGTTTAATGTTCGCATGGGTAATTGTTTCAGGGCGGGTCTGCATCCAAAATGGAAGTTTAATTTCCGAATACATTTCACAAAATTCATCCAGCTCACGCTGGTTCACTGCTAAGAATGTATCTGCCCAAAAATAGGCATACTCCAGATTTAATTCATCTTTAAAATAACGTAATTCTTTATAAACAAGGTCCATTTTCTTCTTACGTAAGAACTTGGAATCAGTTTCTTCTTTGTAAAAAGACATTTGCTGCGGTGAATTACAGAAACGACATTTATATGGACAGCCGCGAATGGTTTCAATCGGCAACATCCGATATATACGCCCTGACATGGGCCGATACAAGCGTGCATCTTCAAACAGTTCAACATCAATCATCGGCAGTTCATTGATATCAACCGGCTTGGTAACAGTATTTTTCTTCGTCAATCCACTTGGTTGTTTAATCCACAGGTTCGTTACATCATCATAATTCCCGCCAGCTTGAAGCTTTGCGCAAAGATCAATTAATGTATTTTCACCTTCACCGACACAGACCATATCAACTAAGGGCGCACTTAAACATATATCAGGAGCAAAAGTTGGGAAAACACCACCAGCAATAACTGGAACGGCATTTTTAATCTTATATTCCTTGATCTCATCAAGGATATGCATGCCAAGTTCCCACATATCTTCTGTAGAGGAAATCGCAATAAGATCAGGCTGGAAACGATCAACTTGTTCGACTAAGTCAGTGCGCCAATTTGTTGTACGCAAATTGATGCCACGTCCATCCATATTATAAGGGACAACGTTTAGCATCTCCATCTTTGTGCCGTCAGAATCAATGCCATAATCAGTTTGATAATATGTTGCATCAAATACTTCGACGTTATGCCCCTGTTCTTTAAGCAGTGATGAAAACAAAGCAATGGCAGGAGGTAGCATATTCATCCCAAAAGTATTTGGATAAACAAATAATATATTGATTCCCATTTAGACCATTCTCCTTGTCGTGCACTTATATAAAAAAGAGCCATATTTTAAAGGTTAAGTAAATATAGTATTTACTGGAAGATTAATATAGCTCTGACTACTTTTTATAATCTGGCGTCGTGCTTTATTCGCCACCTGCGACCGAGATAACTTCATTTGAAATATAACTGTTATCTTCAGATGCGAACCAAATAATAGATTTAGCCATTTCTTGGACAGAAGCCGCTCGTCCTGCAGGGATTAATTCACAGCGTTGATTTAGCTTGTCATCAAGATGTATACGCGTATCAGTCACTCCAATTCGGACTATATTTGTAAATACATTATGCTTTGCCCAAGAGCGACAAATTGAGGGTATAAATTCAAGAGCGTGCTTGGATAAAGAATAAGTATAACTCTTTTCACCACCACCAAATTTTACACCAATACTAGACGCATGCACAATCCGACCATAGCCTCGTTCAACCATCTTTGGCCCGACTATTTGCATAATCATGATACCAGGTAATAAGTTTGATTGCAGCGCGTTTAATACATCATGTGCAGTCACATCATCGAATGAGACTGTTGGATAATTTGCCGCTAAATTAATAAAAACATCAGAAGATGCAATTTTATCACTGTAGATGTTTAAGCCTTTTTCTAGCGCCGAGATTGATGAGAAGTCTATTTGAATTGGGTATACAGCACTGTTTTTACATATTTTTTCAAATTCTGGACGCATCGTTCTATAATGGGCTAAAATGAAATAGTCCCTAGGATTATCTAGATATTGTTGGCATACAGCTAAACCAATATCTGAGCTGGCACCGCTAATAAGAACTGTTTTCATTGAACAACTATACCATTTTTTTATGCTGGTTTGATACCGTTCTTTTTAAGCCAAAATTCAGCTTGTGGTATTTGGTAGTCATAATCCACATCAAGACCGCCTTCATTGTGAATAGGCCAAATATTTTGACCCATCCATTTTTGCGGGAGTAACCCTTCTTCCATATTGTCAAGATTTTGTGGTCGAATAATTGAAACACCCATATCCGCAAACAACACGTCGCCTTGACTATCGCGGTCGCAATTTAAAGTTTTAGGATCTCCAAAGGCTTCAAATGGGACAAAGGGCTGAAGGTGACCTGCGTCATCGACCTTACGTGCACGTAAGGGGCTCCACATATTATAACAACTGACAGTTACGGTACTGTCTGTTTCGGGCTGTTCGCGTAATACCTTGATACCTTCTTCAAGCTGTGCCACGGAGATGGTTGGAGCGTTGGCCATTAAGAGAACAAGAAGTTCAAGTTCTTCACCATTGGCCTCGCATTCTTCTTTAATAATATTATAGGCATGAACGTAAGCATCTTCACCTAAGGCCACTTTGTCTGCAAGGTAAGCAGGACGATCAATGATCACAGCATTAAATTCTTTAGCGATATCTTTGATACCCTGACTATCGGTAGAAACATAAATTCGATCAATAGAAGGGGCAGCTTGGGCGGCTAATAAAGGATAAGCAACCAAAGGGCGACCTAGAACAGGATAGAGATTCTTACCTGGGAAACCTGTTGAGCCTTCTCGGCCAATTAAAATTGCAACAATCATTTTAAATGATACTCTTTCAAATCAATTAAGCGATGGAATTATTTCTTTCTGAAATCGTTGTAATTACTCGAGCAGGAACACCTGTTGCGATTGAGCCTGAGGGAATATTTTTTGTGATGACTGAACCAGCTCCAATAACAACATTGTCACCTATTATACATCCGGAAGTTATCACCACATTTGCCCCAATCCAAACGTCTTCTCCGATTATTATTGGAGTACCTATGTGGCCTTGTTTTCTAATTAAAATCTCAGGGGATTTATCAAATCTATGATTAGATGCTCTGATAACTACATTTGGACCGATTAAACAATTATCACCGATTGAAATCTCACTCTGGTTTGCATCAAGAAATACACGATTGTTAATACTTACATTATCACCGATCTTCAAAGTGCCATGTAAAGATTCAATTTGACATCCTATCCCTAAATTTACTCGGTTACCTATTGATATATTAGACCAACCGTTAACGTTAACAAACTGTTCAATGTTCATTCCTAAGCAGGGGCAACCTGAATATTTGCGAAACAAACGTAACCGAGCTTTATAGCCTAATGCCCCAGGCATTATGGATGTAAAAAATATACCCCATTTTTCTGCTTCAATTTTTATTTGAGAAAACATTGATGACTTCCTAAATTAATGTCCTTCGCGGGTTTTGCTATCAATTGATTGCATGCAATCTAATAATCCCAAACCTAAATCGATATATGTATGTTGGACTAATTTTTTGCCTAATTTTGGCGTGTAACTATAGGGGGTTTGCATGTAATGGCCGATCCTAGATCCCTTACTCGTGTCGATTTCAATTCCGCCACCTAACATTTCAGAGATCATTTCCATCATTTCACTTGTTTTGATTCGTTCACGACCCATTAAATGAATATGCTCATTTTTATATTCTGGTTGCAAAATTTCTACAGATGCTTCCGCAGCATCTGTAACATGAATATATTCTCTGACTTCGTCTCCGGTGCCACTATACTCAATCTTTTTCTCTCTTAAGGCCTGTGCGATCATTCTAAAAATTGCGTTATGTTCATCAGCACGCGGGCCGTATAAGGAACCAAAACGCAATACCGTAAACGGCAAATTAAAACGTTGCAGATAATCATGTACTAGATGTTCGCCGGCTTGTTTTGAGGTGCGATAAAAAGACCCCTGAGTGCTATATACATAAATGGAACTGGCGAAAACGAAGCGTTTAATTTTGTTTTCTCGTGCTGCTTCTAAAGCATTCAATGTGCCAATAATGTTTACCTCTACCGTTGCACGGGGGCTGTTAATGGCATCATCAATGTCTGCGACGGCAGCAAGGTGGTATATGACATCACACCCTTTTACGGCAGCATTGACATGTTCAACATTTTTAATATCACCAATAACCATCGTTTGATCGTCACGCAGATATTTAGAAGGTATTAAGTCAAAAATACTTACTTCGTGACCTGCATTGGATAGACTATCGGCAATATGACTTCCTAAAAAACCAGAACCACCAGTAACAAGAATTTTCATTATATTTTTCCCGACTTAAGCAAAGATGATTTTACGTAAGTGCCATTTGTGCTGCTAATTCATATTCACTTTCAGGAACCGGATTCATAAAATCTTCCCCTTTCATAAAGCGAATTGCTTCTTCAGTAGCTTCAATTTCCATACGTGCTCGGCAATCTTTAGTCATTGATCCCATATGGCACGTTAAGATTATATTGTCTAATTCAAGAAGTTCACCGTTATACGGCTCTTCTTCAAACACATCAACCGCTGCCATTCTGATTTCATTATTTTTTAAAGCTTCAGCAAGGGCTTTTTCATTCACAATACTACCCCTTGCAGTATTAACTAGAGCAGATGAAGGTTTCATCATATTTAATTCATCAGCACCTATTAAGTCTCGAGTGGTGGCTGTTAAGGGAATGTGTAATGAGATAACGTCTGACTCTTTATAAATTGTATCTTTACCAACCCATTCTATATTGTCATAAGTGAATTGATCCGACTTATCAATTATATCATTAGCAAGAATTTTAACATCGGGGAAACCTCGACATAAATGATTAGTAAGTAACGCGCCAATCCTGCCCATCCCAATTATACCAATAGTAGATTTTGCAATTCGCGAGCCATGATAGCGGTGCCAAATCCCATTACGCATTTTTTGATTTGCCGATGATATATTACGCAAGGCATCAAGTATTAAGCCAAGGCTCAGTTCAGCGACAGCAGTGGAAGGTCCATCAGGTGTATATGAGACGGTAATTCCACGCTTCTTAGCTTCGATTAAATCAACACTATCTAAACCAATTCCAACACGACAAATGGCTTTCAAATTAGGACAGGCATCCATAACTTCAGCAGTTATCGGTTCAGTGCCAGCGATAACAATTGAATGATCTGAAATGATATCCGCGACCTCATTTGGCTTTAACTTTCTATTCAAAGGATTGATTGAATATTTTATTGATTCTTGTTCCAATAATTGTGTAGGTGTTTTATCCGTATCAGAAAATGGAACAGTTGTTACAATAATTTTTTTGGGCTTTGTGTTTAGCACGGCTCTTTAATCCTCATCATCAAATAAATCAAGGCTTTGGTGCTGTACCATATCCCAATAGATGCCTTTTTTCTGCTTAAGTTGATCGTGTTGTCCCTCTTCGGCGACACTACCATTTTTTAGTACAATAACTTTATCTGCTTTTCGAATAGTAGATAACCGATGCGCGATAACAAGGACGGTTCGCCCGACTCGTAATTCTTCAACAGCATCTTGAATGACTTTTTCTGTGAAAGTATCTAGATGACTTGTAGCTTCATCCATTATTAAAAGAGTTGGTTTACGAAGAATTGCACGAGCAATCGCTATACGTTGTTTTTGCCCGCCTGACAATCTAACACCTTTATCACCTAGCTTCGTATCGTATTGCTCGGGCATATTATTAATAAACTCATGAGCAGATGCGAGTTTAGCAGCCATAATGATTTCTTCGTCAGTAACATTATCGAGAGCAAAAGAGATATTGTTCTTAACTGTATCGTTAAAAATAAAGATGTCTTGGGATACGATACTTGTATGCTCTCTTAGTTTTTGAATATTAAATTCATTTAGATTTTCCCCGTCAATTTTTATTGATCCTTTATCGACGTCATAAAATCTTGTTAAGAGTGAAATCAGTGTTGTTTTACCGGCCCCAGAAGGGCCGACAACGGCTGTCAGTTTCCCAGCAGGAATAGTCATTGTTAAGTTATCAATTACGTTCGCTTTATTCTGCGGGTAACAAAAGTTGACATGATCAAAAGTTATAGAATTTTGTATGACTTTAAATTCTTTGTCCCCGGACTTTTGTTTTTTAAGCGTTGTTTCCTTGAAAAAATTATCAAGCATATTTAGAAAATATATATGTTGCACTACGCGATTACGGGCGGCATTAATCTGAGAAATTGGTCCTAATATGCGCATTATTAAGAATAAAAATAACAAAAGGCCACTTAACCAATTCTCTTGTCCGTCGTAAAGATAGCTACCCCCATACAACATCATGCAAACGAATATTCCAGCACTTGTTGTCAAAAATGGAAATGTAAGTGTTTGATACTTTACAGTAGCTAGTTGGACAGAAAGTACATTGTTCATCGCATCGTTAAATTTTTTAGCCATCAGAAACTCTGCGACAGCTTGTCTAATGAAGGTCATTCCTGTTATGGTTTCATGAATGATATTACTCATAATCGCATTATAGTTTGAATGCTTTTCCCCTAATATACGTAACGGTTTAGAAACAAAAGTTTTTAAGCAAAACGATAAAAATACCACAAAAACTAAGGCTATGATGGTCATTTTCCATGATAAAATGACCATGAAACTTAAGTACATGAGCAGAAGGAGGGAGTTCCATATAATAGTTGCTAGACTTGTTAGTAAAATTGTAACACCACCAATCCAGCCAGTTAGTCCGTTTGTTAAATCCCCTACTTCTTTCTCTGTTATGTAATTAATATCAACATTAATTAATGCACTATAACTTTTTCTAGTAAGGTTTCTTTGAAGTCTTAAGGGGATAATGGATCCCAGCATGTCTACGGAATATTGTATAAAACCGCGAATCAGAAGGACGATCGCTAACAATACCGCGCAGTATTGCAGTTTAGTTGTTATATCCATTCCTTCAAACAATGTGGATATATTATTTACAATAGGTACATTGGCAAAGGCAGAGTTATTCCCCTGAGCCTCAAGAACAGGTATGATCATTGATACGCTGAAACCCTCTGAAAGGGCAGCAATTATCGAAAGAACAAGAAATATTGAGAAAAGCCATTTTTCTTGTGACATAAGCGCAAAGCATTTATGTATAAAAATATAAGAATTTTTAAACTTCATTGTTTTTCTCGATATTCTTTCGTGCAGTTTTCTGTGCCCATTGGGAATTTACTGTTGGTGGCAGTGGGCTTGGCCATGCAGGGTAAAATTTTTCTTTTGCTGTTTTCCACGGGCCTATTTTTGTTTCATCGCTGTTTACATGTCTCCTTGTGGAAACTAGTTCGAAACCATACTTTTTACCATAATTATTTAATGATAAATTTAAGCCTTCAAGCATCGAATGACCAGCCTCTCTATACATTAAATAGTCGGTAATAATTTCAGATGATCTCTTTCGACCATATCCATCTCGAAAGGGATCAATTTCATCTTGTATGGCAGAATGATCACCAATATTGGTCAAGTGCGGCTGAATTGCAATCTCTTTAAGGGCAGAAGAAAATGATGTGGGTGTTCTAAAAATGATGTTTTCATTACCTATAAAATCAGATGAGGGAAACATCTTTAAGTTCTGTGGATCAAAATGAACAACTGGTTTGCCAGTATGGATAAATGATTGAATACCAGCTGAGTTAATTGAATAACATGCGACAGCATCAGCAGCGAGAGCGGCAATCGATGGGCGTTGAATAGGATTGAGAAGTATGCATCTGCCTTCAGAGCTCAGGCGTTTAAACTCCTGTTTTAAGAGAGAGTTTTGCTGTAAAAATAATTCAGTTGTACCTTTTGGTTTGATGATACATCCCCAATTTGGGTTTGCTAATAAGAGGTCAAACACGGTTTTAAAAAAAATAATTACATTGGCTGTGTCATGGTGAACACCTTTACCATTCTCAGCATGAGAGCTGTCGAATAATGTTAATACGAAATTGACAGATGAAGGGAATTTTTCTCTAATTTCCTTTGCTTTAATTTCATCATTTTCATCTCGTCCGTCATACCCAAGAATACCGACTTGTGCCGCATATGAAAAATCAAAGTCCTGAATACAATTGTGATTTAAATCATATTTTCCCCAAGCAAGGAATAGGTCTGCAAAAACACCACTGTACCATGAAGCAAATAGGCCAAGAAAAGACCAGTAACTCCAGATAAACAGAGTATCTTCCATTCGACAGGCAAGATTTTGTAAGAGTGAATTAGCTGCAAATTCCTGATGTTGGTATAAAGAGACTGCATTTGTTTTTTTTATAATATTTCGATGGTGTTGTAATCTTAAATAGTTTTTAGCTAAGAACAACCATTGCCAGTAATCATTCATTTTTCCGAAAACAGGAACGAGAGAAATTATTGAAACCCAAGTATTGAAATCGATGCCATGGATGTATTTAAGTTCGCTTTCAGGGGCTAAAGCATCTAAGTATCCAAATTTAAATTCTTTTAATTTCAGTAATATTTCATCTGTTACTGGAGTATCGAAACGATCAAAAAGAATAACAACGCGATTTGGGTCTAGATTACTATCTACAAACCAGTCTAAAGAAGTCACAAAAGGGAGTCTGTCTAGCATATTTTGTTCATATTGAACTAAAATTGTACCTTTCTTAATTGCTTCTGGATCAACTTCGGCTTTAAAGTCTATGCGAATTTTTTTTAAATTTTTAATGACTCTTAGAGGCCAAGCAATGGCTATCCAAATTAATAAGCTAAGATTTTCCCGAAAACTAACTTTGGAAAAATGGGATTTAATTAAAAGAGGGAAGTTAATATCTAATAATTTATAACATGTTGGAATTGTTTTTTTAGATAGAGGTATGCCTGAATAATGAATAACAATATTTGAAAGATTCTTATTTTCTACTTGATGGGTTTCGTATAAATTCTCAATAGTACAAAGATAATTAACTAGAGGAGTGCATTGCTCACGAAAATGTTGGGTTAAAATCCGTAACCATTCTTCTTGAAAGGGTTGGAGTTCTTTTGGAATTTTGTACGCTTTAGCGTCTTTCCCTACTGCAGAACGTGTTAAGGCTGCTTTAAATTCTTCAAATCGTGCTCTTATATTAACACCGTTTTTGTTTAATGACGTATAACTTATTGAAAATGTGTTTATTTTCGGAAGCTTAAGATGCTTTTTGTTTTCTAAATAAAAATATAACTTTTGGGAATTTGGACTAAATGCGGACACAAATATACATCGTGAAGAGAAATAATTTAAAAATATTTCTTTCATTAATGATAGAAGGCTAAGCTGAATATACCAAATATGAGACATGATTTTATTTAATTAACTTAATGTATAATTATTTATAATTTATTTGATTTTTTGAGCAAAAATAAGATGTCTATCAGGAGGCAAAAACCGCATTACGATTTGCATCATCTTACAGATAATATTCGGGGCTTTCGGTAAATTCAAAGCTTCACAAAAATGTTCAAATGAGAGCGGAGATTTAATATGATGGATTATTTCAAAACCATGTTTTTTAAGAATCTTCTTTAAAGTCGGATAGGTAAACATATAGGTTGCCATTGCCCCATAGCGAACACGTAAATTATTTTGGCTCCAATAGTACGGGCTATCCAGAAGATTACCTTTAATATATAGAATTCCTGTATCTGTGAGTCTGCGATGTGTGAGATCAAGAGTTTCCTTTAATGAATCTACGTAATACAAGCATTCGCGAAAGGAGATGAGTTCAAAACTTTCATCGCTAAATTCTTTACTCAGATTTTTAGTATCGTATCTACCGTGTCTAACATCAGCCCCAGCAGTTTGAGCCTGTTTACTTAAAACAGCATAGGCTTCGATCCCACTCGCGTTTGAGCCTTTATTTTTTAATCCAGCGACAAAAGTGCCATCTCCAGAACCAATATCAAGAGATCGTCCATTATTGAAAATGTGTGGAGCGATTTTATGTAGAATATCTAACTCTGGTATTATTGAAGCAAAATTCCACTGAACAGACACATCCGTAGAATAAACTAAATCATATTGGTCATCTAGAATAGCCTGGCTTTGGTCAGCATTTTTGAGTTCTTTAGGAAAAACAACATCACATTCCGAGCATGCCAATAGGCTGGCATCTTTTGTATTACGCGGTTTATGACTGCTAGAACAATAAGGGCAAGTAACTATCTTATTCATAAATAATTTTTCCCATTTATAATAATAGTTAGATGAAAGATAGAGGGACTTTTTCTTTCATCTTTGCATCTGCTCGAGCAACTCCTTCCTGTGGGTCACCTTTTAATTTGACCCATTCTTTTTCAAAAGCGTCTAGTTTATCAAAATCCCCCCTGATCATAAGTTCTCGCAGACCATAAAGCTCAACAGCATTGAAATTTTCAGATATCGTAGCTGTAATGTCTGTCGCATCACCGAGAGCCTTCACATAGTTCTCTAGCTTACCATTGTATTGAGAAAGAATTTTGTCTTTATACATGCCGTACCATTCGCATCCTGGGTATGGTGTTACAAAAAATGGCTTTGTAACAATACCAAGGCGATCCCAAGCCTTCATAGTATCACGAAGGCTTTCAAAATCTTCTGATGGAAATCCGATCATCTGATTGGGAATTGGGCGTATTCCAGCTTGCATAGTCCAATTATATGACTTGATGTTATTAGCTGGGGTAGCTCCTTTGCCGATACTTTTTAAGATACGTGGAGAGAATGATTCCCAACCATAATCAAGGTATGAACAACCCGCATTGCCCATCATTTGGAGGATGTCTTGAGTACATAAAGTGGCGTGACTTGTTCCACCCCAATGTACACCATGAGTGCAGTTTTCATCATGAAGAACACCTTCTTGACGGCACTTAGGTTGTAGGCCCTCTTTAATCCATAGATTACAAATCTCCTTCATCCATGTTCGTTTGGAATATTGGTCCATTGTCATCAAATTTTCGTCTAAGAAAGATACAAAATTAACTTGAAAACGTTCAACCATATATTTGACCATGTCAATAATATATCTTGGGCTATGATATCTGATATTACGGCTATGATTACCCGGCATGTCAAAGACTACATCTGCTTTTCCACCATCTCCTTCGACATAAGCCATGTCGCCAGATAAACCCAGGTGGAAACAATAACGACAAATTAGTGAACATCCATAACTTGTATTAATGTCCAGTCGCCTTGTTGCTGTCATTGACTCTTCCGCTAGGGCTACAGACGAGTTTGGGAAATATACTTCTTCAAGGGGGAAAAGTTCCCATGCAGGATACGGTAAACTATCTAAATCAGCTAAAAGAGGACGAGACTTTGTAAAGTAGGTTTCATTATTTTTACGAAGACAGAGACCAGCTACATCATCGAGAGATGCTGCACTTTGACCGATAGCATCCAACAGTTCTGGAAACGTTACATATGCTTCACCAATAACTCCAATATCAATTTGTTTGATAAAAGACATAATGTCGTGAGGCATGCTTGTCAGCATACCACCGCCACAGATAGTTATTGATTTTTCAGAATAAGTTTTGGCACTTTCAAAAATTGTTTTAAGGGAAGAATATGCCGTCGTAATTCCTCCTGCAGCAATGACATCCCATTCATCCGCTTGCATAACGTCTTTAAGGACATCATCATTTAAGCGCCAAGCATTGTGATCGAATACCTGAACTTGATGCCCAGCTTTCATCGCAAGTGAGGCTAACATTGCTATACCGTAAGGAACATGTCGAGGTGCATCTTCTGCTCTTACGATCGGGTTTACAAAAAGAATTTTTACCAAAATATGTTCCTTAATAATATTGGATTAACAAGGTTTAACGATAAAGGAATTTATTGTTGAGGTTTAATAAATTCTTCGAAAGAGCATGTCTCAATACCCTCTCCAAACAAGATACCACCACCGGTACAGTTGTAGGTTTTTACACCATTACTTGAAGCCATCTCTGCCATCTCTAAAAATGCTGATCGATACCACAAATATGCTGGGTCGGTGAAAAATTCTGTATTTGTATGAGGATTTTGAAAATGTACAAACCCCTTCGACAGATTGTCCTCACCTAGTAAATCTAATAACTCGGTGTAATATTGAGTTTCTTTATACGTAGTATCCCCATAATAACTGAAGTCCATTCCAAGTAAGCCAACCCTAGACTTGCTTAATAAGGCATGAGCAATCACCCAACAAGCTGTACCAACATTGCCTCCAGCATTAATGCATGGAAGGCCATTCATTCGATGGACTTCACGTGTTAAACTTTCCGGGGCATCGTAGTCATCAAAGAATGGGTTCCACCAATAGGTATCCATACCAGATTGTTGAGCTCTTTGTACGACAGCAGGAGAAGCAGAACTTGAAATGGCAATCCTCATTTCCTTGCCATGTTCATTAATAAGATTAATTAAGTCATTATTAAATGCAAGTTGATTATCTCTGAATGAAGGGTCCATATCTTGGCGTGAAAAATAATCGTCTTCATCAATAGCTTGTTGATTTAGCTTTGGATCACCAAACCAACGTACAATGCGTTCTGGATGTGGATCAACAGTCACAACAACATGTGGAATAATTTTATTCCTCAAGCACCAGGCCATAGATGACTCCGTAACAATAATGGTCCCATCAAAATTGCTTCCTTTTATCATCTTTGCCGTATCGTTACGGTGCAGGCTAGGTCCTGCAGCAATTACAAGGGCAGTATCATTATCTGGCAAACCACTATCTTTTAGATACTGTATAGGGTTACTCTCCTCAATAGAGAGCTGGTTTTTGTGGGCATTTTTAATAGCTTGCTGTCCCACTCTTTCAAGAGTAAGGGAGTTCATTTGCTCAACTAAAGTTTCAGCGAAACTTGAAATGGCCATTTGGTATACCTGTATTTAAGATTCTGCGAGTATTAATCTTTGTCATATTGTGATGCGCGACCTGATTTTTTCATTTCTTTCTCATCTCCATCTTCGATCCAGACGAAGTTTTTACGAGAAACAAACCCAATACTTCCACCAAGTGTCGCTAGCGCAGCTTTCTCGAACCTTGACTCTATATCGTCTTTTTCTTTATTTTTTACAACCTGTGAAGCTGGTTCGAAGTTACCTTTTAGTAAGTTGTTCATAATGTATTCTCCGTATATATATTGCTAAAAAATTGCTTTTAATATCATAAAGGCTTCTGCGTTTTTAACGCTAATGTCCGCACCTCTATATTCCGAAATAGCACGAACTTTTTTAAATGATCGTGGGTGCGGGTCATCCATTATTTCGCTTTTATAAAGCGAAAGAATTTCAATCTTTTTATCAATGAGGTCAGTGATATCACAATACGAATTAGGAATAAAACAATTTGTTAACAGAGGCGGTGAAACATTTGTTGAGGATAGTGTTTCAAAGCAAAGTATTTGTTTCACGCATGGTAGTCTAAATGATTTAGTACATGCCCAGACTGCATCAAAAGTTATTTTATGATCGGAATGTACATCTCCAGGATATACAACGTAGATAATTTCGGGCTGAATTTCATTAAGTATCTTACTAATCTTCCCAATAAGATCAGGAAGGCAGCTCTCATGAAGGGATGCAGGTTGATTGCCCAATTCGTAAGTAGCGTTCATACCATATGATTTAGCAACAGCTTTTATAGTGTCCTTCCTTTCACGTACAGAAGAATCAGTATATTTGGGAGTTTGTGGGGAAGTGGCTATTAGCCAGTTAATTACATCTCCATTCGCAGAATGTTTAAGTATTGTTCCACCACATCCAAGGGTTTCATCATCTGCGTGAGCTGAAATCACAGCAATAGATTTTTTTCGAGCAATCATAATAAGGTATCATGTTTTTTTGGTAATTTTTTTAAGTTGTGCTTTGTAACAGTCACTGATCCATCGCCTGTTTTAACTTTAAATTGGTTTTTGTCAACAAAAAGGACATGTCCTGGCTCTATATCTGGTGATGAGTCTTTATTGATTTCAAGGTCCCAAATTTTAAAACATCCAGTTGGACCATCTGAATCGGCACCAGGGTAAGGATGGCTTAATGCACGTACTAAATTGCGAATACTTGTTGAATGCATTCGCCAATCTATTTTGCCATCGCTTGCCTTTCTTTTGCGCCAATATGTTGCTTGACTATGATCCTGAGGCTGCGCTGATATGGTATTGGTATTGAATTGCTCTATTAGTTCTCGTATTTGCCGTGCGGCAGTTTGCGTGATTTCAAAGTATAGGCTTTGTGCGTTCATATCTTCACTTATTAGTATGCGTTCTTGTGAGAGAATTGGACCTGAGTCCGCACCTTCATCCATTAAGAAAAATGTAGAACCCGTTTTTTTCAAACCCAAGGCAAGAGCCCAAATGATTGGATGGCGCCCTCTATTCCTTGGTAATAAAGTGGGATGATATCCAATGACTCCTTGAGGAGGAATTGCAAGAATATTACTATCTAATATCTCGGACCATCCAATACAAAAAATGATGTCAGGCTTTTTTGCTTTGATCCACTCAATTGCTGATGCGTCACGTAAGGTCATGACTTGAAGGTATGGTATGTTAGCATTTCGCGCAAGATCACCCAGAGGTGCGAAATCAGTGTTAAAGTTTGACTTTGGCTTACAAATAACGCCGCATAGATCTACATCTGTTTTTATAAGTGTACTTAATAAATGTCGGCTAAAAGCAACACTTCCAATAACTAGTGCTCTTATCATGAGCGTTTAACTTCATAAAAAGGTTTTCTCAGTAAATTACCAGATCGTAATTTTGACTTAATAATTTTGACGGTTTGAACTGCAGAGGTACCATCACCATAGGGGTTATCCATGTCGATTAGTGTATTTAAGAAAGCTGGACTAAGACCTGTTTTGATAGATGATAGGAGTTCTTCATATTTTCCTTGGCAGTGAATGACTGACTTGGGAGCCAAACGCCCTTTTTGCCTATCACCGATATTTATTGTTGGGGTTTTAAAGTGTGGAGCTTCAAGCAATCCGCTTGATGAATTCCCAATAACAAGGTCAGCATGTTTCAATAAGCTCAAATAACGTAGTTGGCCTAACGAACTTTTTAGTTGGCACCGTTCTTTATTTTTACTGATGTACTCAATAATTAGCTTTTCAATTTCTCTGCCTTCCATATCTGCATTTGGTTGTGAGAAAAGTATTGTTGCAGTTGGATAAACATCTAACACTTTCAGAACTTCAGAAAATTCCAATGCGGATTTTCCCTTTTCTAAAGTAATAGGATGGTACGTTACTGAGAAAATTAAATCACTATTTTTTAAGTTCAAGCTGTTAATTAACTCCTTTTTGCTAAGGAGTTTTATAGAATCCAATGTATCTAAAACGGGTGCCCCAACATTAAAAACTCTATTGGGCTGCTCCCCCATTTGTATTATTCGATTTTTATATAAATCAGTAACCGGGAAATGAAGGGAAGACATCTTAGTGACTGCATGACGAATAGCATCATCAATCAATCCTTCTGTTGCTTCTCCCCCATGAATATGCGCAATTGGGATTCTCGACATCACGGCTGCACTAACGATACTTAATAATTCAAAACGATCGCCAAGGACAATTATTAAATCTGGTTTAAGGCGCTTAAAAGCATAACCAAATTTTGAAAGGCCTTGCCCCATAGAGGAGATAATCTCATGAGGAGAGTCTTGATTAATTGCCATATCAATTAGATTTGTAATTTCAAGCCCATCATTTTCTATTTCCTTAAAAGTAGAACCGAATTTCTCAGAAAGGTGCATTCCTGTAACAATAAGCATGGTTTCAAAATCAGCATCTTGTTTTAAGGTCTGAATTAATGGTTTCAACAAACCATAATCAGCTCGGCTCCCGGTAACGACTGCAACTTTGAATTTCATGTTAGTCCTTTTCTCCCTGTCCACTTGACTAAGGCTTCACAAATTCTTTCAATATCGTGCTTAGAAAGGTTACATGAATTAGGTAAAGTTACCATTGTTTCAGATAAATGATGAGCACCCTGTTGGTTTTGAGAGCGTGGAAAGTTACGGTATGGATCCTGAATACTAAGATCGGACCAGAAGTGACGGGCGCCTATACCGCAATCATTTAGGTGAGTAATTAAACTATCAGCATCTTTTGTTGATGATGTTAATAGGGCGTACATCCAACCATTCCAGAAACTATTCTCAGGATATAATAGTTTTTTTAAATCTGTGCGTTCAACAATGATGTTGTCATAAATTGCAGCTATTTCTTTTTTCCGTTGGATAATCTCATCCAACCTTTCTAATTGGGCCACACCTACTGCGGCACATAAGTTCGTCATACGAAGATTATAGCCAATTTTGTCATGTATATATCGAGATCCAACACGAGCTTGAGTACTAAGGTGGCGTGCTGTCGTGGCTAATTCTTCATCGTTTGTTACGATGATGCCCCCACCGCCTGCGGTTACAATTTTATTTCCATTAAAACTGATTATTGCTGCTTTCCCAATACTCCCAAGCGGGCGGTTTTTATATTTCGAGCCTAGAGCTCCTGCAGCATCTTCAATCAGTGGAATATCATTATCGTTACATATCTTCAAAAGTGGATCTAAATCAACGGAATTTCCTAAAGGATGGACAGCAATAACGCCTTTTATTGGTAATTTTTTCTCTTTTGCAGATTGCAATGCATTCCGTAAAGTAACTTCGTCTATAGACCCTGTTTTTGGGCAAACATCAGCAAAGAAAGGTTTTGCACAGATATGTGCTACAGCATTTGCGGTTGCTGCAAATGTCCAATTGGGAACAATGATATAATCACTAGGTTGGATACCAATTGATATTAGTAATAAAGATAAAGCTGTCGTACCGTTCATAGTTGATACGGCGTATTTTGTTCCAGAAATTTCAGCTACACGTTGTTCAAATGTTGTTACAAATGATCCGGCAGAAGATATCCAATTATCATCTATGCATTGCATTAAATAATTTTTCTCATTGCCGGTTAAATTTGGTTCTAAAAGTGGGATAAATCTTTGATCAAACATTTTAAATAACGTATTTATTTGGATGAAAAATTTCAGAGTTGTTTCGAACCCAGTCAATAGTATTAAGCAAACCTTCTTCGAGGCTTACTTGAGGGGCCCAATTCATAAGTGATTTAGCTAGAGAATTGTCTGATAATAATCTATCGACCTCACTTTTGTCCGGGCGTAATCGTTCACTATCATTTTGTATTAGTTCAGGAACTCCCACCAGCTTACATATTAAACTAGCAAGGTCAGAAATTGAAATTTCTAATCCTGTGCCTAAATTAACAGTCCGGCCAATTGCCTTATCACAATTTGCAATAGAAATGAAACCGTTCACGGTGTCATCAATAAATGTGAAATCGCGGGTAGGTGTTAGATTGCCAAGTTTTATATTTTTGTCTGCTAAACATTGAGAGATGATTGTAGGGATAACGGCTCTATCAGATTGGCGAGGACCAAACGTATTAAAAGGCCTTAATGTTGTTACGGGTAATTCAAATGATTTGAAATATGACTCTGCAATTTTATCGGCCCCAATTTTACTTGCAGAATATGGAGATTGACCTTGTAATGGATGGTCTTCATTTATCGGGATGAACTGAGCGCTACCATACACTTCACTTGTAGATGTATGCACAATTCTTTGTACATTGCTATTTCGGGAAGCTTCAAGAATATTTAAAGTACCCTCAATATTTGTGCGAACATATGAAGCAGGAGCAACATAGGAATAAGGAATGGCAATAAGAGCGGCAAGATGGAAAACAATATCAACACTTTTGGTAGCCTGCTGACAAAACCATGGATCACGAATATCTCCTAACAAAAAATTCATATCATTTTTATATTCAGAATTGTTAAGCCAACCATATGAGCCAGTAGAATTATATTCAATTAGTGCAGTCACATTTGATCCGGACTGCACTAATCGTTCTGCAAGATGGCTTCCTATAAACCCCCCTGCACCGGTTACAAGTACTCTTTTTGATCCCAAATCTATCATGTTTCAAAATCTCTTTTTACAATTTCTTGTGCTTGCGCATAATCTTCAATTCTACCGATATCTAACCAGTATTCACGGATGGGAAAGCTAACAACATTATAATCATTGTTAACGAGCTTTTCTATTAACTCCGTCATGTCATATCGTTTATTTGTCGGGATATGATCTACAACTGAGCTGTTCAGTAAATATATTCCGGCGTTGACAAAAAAGGAATATTTGGGTTTTTCAATTAAGGATTTAACTTTTTCATTTTTGGTTTTAACGACACCATACGGAACATCAATTTCATATTTTCTTACTCCAATAGTGAGATCAGCTTTAAAATTTTTATGATATTCGATCATAGTTGCATAATTAATATTTGTGAGAATATCGCCATTCACGACCAAAAGGTGCTCAGCTGTTTTTTCAATTAGTTTCAGGGCGCCCGCAGTTCCAAGTGGTTTATCTTCATGAATATAATTGAATTTTACACCATAATCTTTGCCATCACCAAAATGCTTAATAATCTGGTCAGGTAAATAATGAGTTGTGATGTTTACATCATTGACACCAGAAGCTCTGAGTTGCTCTATCGTTCTTTCCATTAGCGGTCGGTTACCAACAGGAAGCATTGGCTTGGGTGTATTCTCTGTTAAGGGTCTCAATCGTGTTCCAAAACCTCCGGCCATAACAACAGCTTCAACCGAAGGGATCTTGTCCTCAATTAAATGAGAAAGTAGCGCAACATCCACGGCTCGTCCAAATTGATCAAGAAGTGGTATATGCATTAAATCAAGCTCAAGCATTACTTGCAAGAGAACATCGTTGCTTTCGTTAATGTCTTTAGTAATTGGTGAAGTTTGCCTAATTGAACGTTTCAAAAGATGCAATTCTTTAATAGAAGCATCAAACGATAATTCGTTTAGCATTGCTCTTCGAACATCACCATCTGTGATAATGTCTAAAAACTCATTATCTGACCCTGTGATAATACATATACCGATAGTACTTGCATCCATTATTTTAATAGCATTGCGAATACTTGTATCCGCCAATATGCTAATTGCGTGAACGTCCTTTACAAATGGCCTCATTGTAAGCTCTTTATAAAACATGCCGGGTTGCCGGCTACCATTGTATTTGCGGTAATATCAGATGTGACTACACTACCCGCACCTATAACAGTACCGGTTTTAATTTCAATTTGATTACAAATAACTGAATTGGCACCGATAAAGGCATGGTCTTCAATTGTTACTCCACCACATAATACAGCGCCAGGTGCAATATGAACATTGTTTCCTATTATACAATCATGTTCAATAATAGCACCCGTATTAATCACTGAATTTTTCCCCACTGTCACGTTTGGGTTTATAACTGCCCTGGCAAGAACTGCGGTTCCATTATCAATGCTTGAAAATGGAGAAACGATAGAACTAGGATGAATTATATTGAAAGGCATCATTCGTTCAGAAAAATCAAGAAATAACTTATGACGATTAATCCAGTGTTTTTGGTTGCCAAATCCGATGATAAAATTCAAGTCAGAGTCTGTAGGGTTCAGCGAGAAATAAGTGTCATCACCAATAATAGGAATATTAAACAAGTGCTTCCCCCATTGCGTTTCATCACTTGATAAAAGATTTATCGGGGAAAGATTCATCTGAAGCATCGCATCCAGTAAAACCTTTGCATGCCCACCGCTACCTAAAACAAGAAAAAGATCTTTTTTTTTGGATGTCACTAATCACCTTTGCTTATCATAGACCATTCAATTGGTTTCCCGGCCTGAATATCGACTTTTGCTGT
Source organism: Methylocystaceae bacterium (assembly GCA_013373265.1). Classification (GTDB taxonomy): domain Bacteria; phylum Pseudomonadota; class Alphaproteobacteria; order Rhodospirillales; family Terasakiellaceae; genus Terasakiella. The sequence goes on from JABXIC010000077.1 coordinate 23,767, forward strand.
GGAGTTAATAATAGAATGTAGATTGGTTGGCGGGATACCGTTTCCTGGGCGTTGGATTACCAGCATATCTGCAGTTAAAGCTGAACCCGCAGGGATATCACAAGCTGCAACGATACTTTTTCTGATAACATTTCTCATTGATAGTTCATCAATAGTAGGATTTTTTTCTCCAGAACCAAGAGATGCTTCCACTATTCTTATTTGCTCAACAAACTTTTTGAAAGAGATTGGGTCTGCTGATGCGTTATGATCTGGACCGGGCATTGTACGGTCCAGTGTGAAATGTTTTTCAATAACTTTTGCCCCCAATGCTACTGCCGCAATACTGATGGTTGCCCCTTCTGTATGATCAGAGTACCCAACAGGGACTTTAAAAATGTTATGAAGATTTGAAATAACCTTTAAATTAGCAGTTTTGGGATCTGCTGGATAAGCACTTGTACAATGAAGCAGAGCAAGATTTTGGTTACATGTTTGCTTAATTTTTTCAACGGCTTGTATTACTTCATCAATATTTGACATTCCCGTTGATAAAATAATTGGTAAACCTTTTGCTGATACATATTTGATGAAATTATAGTTTGTGAGCTCACCGGAAGGAAGTTTAAAGGCCTTAATGCCAAGGTTAAACAGAAAGTCGGCACTTTCTTCTTCAAATGGCGTTGATAAAAAGATGATGCCTCTTTGTTTACTGTGCTCCATTAATTTAGAATGTTCACTATATGGAAGCTCAAGTTTTGTCAGCATATCAAGCTGGGACTCTATTGTATTGGTTTGGTCTTCTTGATAAGTGGCCTTATTGGCACTTGGGCTAGCCAAAACGCTTGCCTTAAATGTTTGAAATTTGACTGCATCGGCACCGCAATCAGCAGCAATATCAATTAGTTTATGCGCATTTTCCATATCGCCATTGTGATTCACGCCAACTTCAGCAATTATAAAACATGGTTCGTCATTGCTAATTTTTTTGTTATCAATCTCAAAACACTGGTTAAACATTACTCACCAATCAATCTAATATTATATTTTTTTGCAACTGCTTCTGCGTACATCAAATCTAAGTCTTCATCAATATCAACAGCTCTGTCCCAATCCATTTCCACCAGACATTTTGGGTCTGCGTAGAGAGACTTTTTTTCTCTTAATATGGGGACTCTTACTGCATAGGCACCACCGGTAGGTAAGAAAACTTTATCCAGAAGTTGAGTATGAGTTGCTTCACCTGTGATTTCTTTACCTAGTATGGGTGATGCAATCCCTTCTTCATTGGTATTAAACATCCATTGAGGTGGCTCAGAAGCAACTCTAGCAGCAAAACTTGAATTTAAATTGGGGTTATCCAAAGATGCTACACATTTATCTATCGTCTCTGGTAAGATGAAAGGGGTTGTGGGTTGCAAATGAACAACTACATCAAAACAGATATTTTCATGTTCCTCAAACCAGTCGATCGCATGAAGAAGAATATCTGCATCCATTGCATAATTTTCAGCTAAATGGCTGGGGCGTTTGAAAGGAACGTCGGCACCATACTTCTTGGCAATCTGTTTAATCTCGTCATCTTCGGTGCTGACGATGACATGATCCAATCGTTTGCATGCTGAGGCTGCTTTAATCATATAGGCAATTAAGGGTATACCATTTAAAGGTAAAACATTTTTTCTCGGTAGACGTGTCGACCCTCCTCTTGCTGGAATAACACCTAATACTTTCATAATATTATTTCCCTTTTAGCATTTTAGGAGCCACACCAATACGTCCGGCACTATACTCTTTAGATCTATCTTCTAGTAGGTGCTCTGCTGCAATCAATTCATCTTTGTTATTAATGACTTTTTTTATAGCATTAACGATGTCTGTCATATCGTCAATCGTAGATGAGTATGCAATATGGTAAAACCATAGAAATTCTTTATATAATAAATTTTCACAAACTGGGCACTGACCATGTTCATAAGTGATTTCACTTTTTACACCAGAACCGTCAACCCATGGGAACCCATTTTTATTGAATGCGGTACGTTTTAAGAAAGTCGGATTTGCATACATTGGGCGGGAGTACCCGGTACCAACTGGAATACCTTCATCACGTAGCGCGCTTACAAATAAACTTCTCGGCATTCCCATTGCATTTTCGTCAAAGAGTAATGTGAAAAAATGGGGTATATTTTCTGCGGGACTATTACTTGTGCTCTGATTTATAGGTATTTTTAAGCCTGGTATATTGTTTAACTCTTTTTGAAGGAAATCGGCATTCTTAATTCTCCAATTATTCACTGTATCAAGCTTTTCTAGTTGAGCCCTTCCTAATGCAGCGCTTAATTCTGGCATACGAAAATTTAATCCAATGATACCAGCGAGTTCTTCAGTAGTTGCAGTATCGTCAAAACATAATTCTCCATGATTTAAGATCATGCGACATCGTTTTGCGATTTCAGGATCAGAAGTAATTATCATACCTCCTTCACCAGTCATGATATTTTTTGATTGCTGGAAGCTGAAAACACCCGCATCACCAATTGTACCAGACTTTTTATTATTCCAACTTCCGCCGATAGCCTGGCAGGCGTCTTCAATGACTTTCAATTTGTATTGGTTTGCAATATCCATGATCGCATCCATATCTGCCATATTGCCACATAAATGGACGGGTAATATTGCTTTGGTACGAGGGGAAATTGCTTTGATTATTTCATTTGGATCAATGCAAAATGTTTCTGGATTGACATCAACGAAAACTGGTATTGCACCGATCATTAAAGGTGCGTTTCCTGTGGCGGAAAATGAAATGCCAGGTAGAATGACTTCATCATAAGGGCCAATACCCGCAGCTGCTAGGGCAATGCTTAATCCCGCGGTTGCAGATGAAACAGGAATTGCAAAAGGTGTTCCCATTTTTACTGCGAAACTAGCGGAAAATTGTCGAACATTCTCTCCACCAAGGAAATGCCAGTAATCAGTTATTTGTGCTGCTTCTGCACTGGGCATCTTCAGAACTTCATCATCAACACCGACACCAATATATCGAGAAAAGTTTCTTTGTTTAAGAGCCTCTAATACAAGCTTTTCTTCGTTGTGATCAATCATAGGCTCAACAATAAAAGGGGTTGAGCGTGTAGGTGATCCTCCAAGGATTGCCAATTTTGTTTCGTTATTATTTATCATTGCTTTCACTTAATTTGCTATTTCTTTTAAAATTTCTTGTGTGGCCATCGCTTGAAAACCATCACATGTACATTTAAAGTTTTCGTTGTTCATCATCGTCATGATTTCTTTGGCTATTTCGATAAATACTGAGAAATTATTATTGTTGGAGATAATTTCTGTGCTGTGATTTTTTAATATTTTATACCCTTTATAGGTATCGCTTTCTTCAAACAATTCGTGGATGATTTCATTCGAGACTTCATTTATCTTTAGACGTCCGGCGCTTCCATATACTTCAGCCTCAACAACTAAATTTTCTTTAAATCCAGTAACCTCGATAGATCCTACAACACCACTCTTAAAAAGCAATAAGACAGCTTTAGCCGGTTCGTTTTCTTCATATAATTTAGGTATATTAAGACTGGTTACCTTTTCGATTGGTCCGCCAAGAAAATTTGCAAGGTCAACCGCATGACTTCCAATAGAAAAGAGACGATTAGGCATTGAAATTCTGATGGTATTGATATCACCGATTAAATTATTTTCCATTTTATACATAGCCTTTTTCCATATAGGCAACCAACGCCGATTGTAAGAGACTATTAGCTTAATATCAAGTTTCTCACAATCCGATACCATTGTTTTCGCGTCGTCTAATGTAGTTGCAAGAGGTTTTTCACACCAGATGACTTTCGGAATATATGAATTCGATAAAGCTCGGATTTCTTGAAAAATTTCAAAATGAGTTGTTGTGGGAGTGCAAATACTTATTACATCCGGGCGTTCATTTTTTATAAGTTCCGATACATTTGAATAAACGGGAACATTTGGGCATCGGGATTTAAAAGCTAAAATATTATTGGAATCAAAATCAGAAGCACCGCACAACTCAAACTCCTGAGTTAGCCCGAGATAGGCTCCAACATGACTCCAAATTACTTTTCTACCTGATTCTTCATCAAATCTAGATCCAATTTGACCTAGTCCAATAACAGCCGCGCGGATAGGATTGTTTGTGTTAATCAATGTTCATTTCTCACTTTTTTTAATTAAATAAAAAATGATAAATTATAGATTATCTAAATTGGCCCAAACTTTTTCAAAGGCTTGAATTATTTCATCCATGTCATTAGCAGTTAATGGCGGATGGATGACCTCAGTTGAGAATGTCCATTCACGTGCCCAAGAAACATTTGTAAGGTTATTACCAGAATAATCAGGTTTCCCTGAATACATTGGGCATTTAAATGGACAACCCTGATGACCGAAAGCAGTCATTTTTTGATAAATAGGGTATTCATTTAATGGTTGATAGCCAGCATAAAAATCCATGCCCTCAGCATTCAATGCTTCGACAATTCGTGGTGCGGAAATTTTAACAATTGAGCTGTCTATTGTTAAAGGGTAACGATAGAAACTATGGTCACAGCCTTCTTTTAAAATAGGCAGACATAGTCCAGGTAAATGACGAATTCCATCATTCAAATACTGAATCAATGATAGGCGCTCTTCCAGAAAGCCTTTAAGTTTTTTAAGTTGCTCTCGTCCAATGGCAGCTTCAATTTCATTCATACGGTAATTCCAGCCAACCATATTGACGAGAGATTTGACTGATTTTCCAGAGGCGATAACAGCTTCAGCATGATTACGAATGAGCTGTAATCTTTCTGCCAAATCATCATCATTCGTTGTTACGATACCGCCTTCACCAGTTTGAATGATTTTATGGTTATTTAAGCTGTGAACGCCCATATCGCCAATGCAGCCTGTTAGGGTTCCGTGATAACGAACACCAGGGGACTGAGCTGCATCTTCAATGACAGCAAGGTTATGTGCTTTTGCAATTTCCATAATTGCATTCATATTTGCAGGATGGCCATAGATATGGATTGGCATGATCGCTTTAGTGCGTTCTGTGATGTGCTTTTCTAAAGAGTCTGGGCACATACAAAATGTATCACGATCAATATCGCAAAAAATTGGAACGGCGTTATTTGAAATGACTGAAATAGGTGTTGCAGACATTGTCCAAGGTGTTGTTATAACTTCGTCACCTGGGCCAACCGCCGCTGCACCAACGGCAGCCATAAGACCTGACGTGGCAGAGTTTACTGCAATAGCATGCTTGCAATCATAATAGTCAGCCCATTCACGTTCAAATGCTTTGACTTCAGGTCCTCCTAAAAACCACTCATTATGGGACCCTTCAAAATCGGATAAAATACCATTGTCCATTACCCGCATAACAGCGGCTTTTTCTTCTTCCCCAGTCGTTATATGAGGTGGGTATGATTTTGTACGAATAGGTTTGCTGCCAAAAAGTGCAAGAGTCTCAGCCATAACAATATCTCACTGATAGAAAAAAATGCGTGTCTGTTGTCTTTTAGAATACAAATACTCTTAGGTCTAGTACTAGATAATACCTAAAACAATTAGGCAATTATCAGTTGCTTGATATTTGTTTGACCACTTATTTTGATGTTGAATGTGCGCCGTTCTGTTTTCAGCTGAACTAAGTAAATTATGTATTAACTTTTCTGCCTCATGGGCATTTTTAATAAACGGTAATATACCACAACGCGTTAGTGATAGTTGAGGCTCGTGTTTGGCATTTAACTCTAAAGAAATTACAGCTTTTTCTGTTATTACAGCTTCAACCAACATTACTGAGGACATGCCGATCACGACATCAGAAAGAGCTAGAATTTGAGGCGGACTATATTCATTTCCTACAATACGGGTATTTAAATTTGGCCATGCTTCCATACACCAAGAAAAATCAGATTTATTGTTTTGTGGGTGGAGTTTAATAATCAGTCCCAAATTCGGTAAATTAATTTTTGATAGAATATCGCCCAATACCTTCACAGTGGATATTTCATCATATCCCAAGGTGTTTCCAAAATCTTTTGCAAGAGCTTCAGAAACAAAAGTGACAATGATGTTTGAATTTGAAAGTTGTAAATCATTTAGATGGCTGATTGTTTGATTATCAGCACTTTTATTTTGCTCACGTAGCCAATCAAAAGAAGGCTGACCGGTTACGATAATACGTGACTCAGGAATACCTTGTTTGATCATCTCTGTTCTTGCTAATTCATCCATTACACAGATTCGATCTGGCAGATACGCTAAATGCTGTTCAGGCTTTTCACCACTGAAACGAATAGCATAATTTTGCCATTGATCTAAAATTGCAGTGCTGAGTATATTTTGTTTTGAAGCCCACTGCCATAGATATCTTTCAGTCATATCTAGATGAGGTAAGCTAGCTGCGGATGTTAATAGATGGCTAGGATGGTTTTTGAAATGTTTTTGGCATAGTGATTCAAGTTCACTTTCGTTAAAGCTAAAAGCATTTGGATGTAATCCACGAGCTTTAAAGATATCCAGACCTTTGTCATCTGAGAGTAAGAGCAAAGGAATATTTAAATCCAATATCCTTTTACATACCGGAGCAATCGCAGCTGCCCCCCCCGCTTCGCGGGCAAACGCAAGGACCGAATTTCCCCTAGGCATTTACATAAGCCGCTGATTGTTGTTCGCAATGACTATTGATGGCGGCCAGTTCAGGGTTTGCATCTAAATAGGCAACAAGTTCTTTGGAGGTGAAATGCAAGTTATTGACACCCTCAAAATATTGATAGAGTTTTTGAGTAAGTTCCATGTCTTCAGGATAGTCAACTGTCAACCGAATTTCAGGACGGTTTAAAAAGCTTTTAGGAGCTGCTTCGAGGTTAAAAATTGGAAACCGTTCAGCGTTGTTCCATATGAAGCGTGGTGTGTCGTCACGCTCATTTTCTTCTTTGGCTTCCTTGGCAGAGGCTTCTAATGCATCAAATGTCATGATATGGGCATCGATACCTTCAGGATATGTCAGGGTCATGTCGTTGGCAGAATAAGCATATCCGCCAATCTGCAGTGCCGAAATGAGAACATCAATTAATTCAGGGTCATAGAAAGGACAATCAGCGCCCGACTGGACAATGATATCAGCATTAAAATGTTTAGCGGCATCATAGACACGTCCAAGGACGTCTGTTTCACTACCTCGCCAATAAGCGATTGACTTTTCTTTGCAGAAATTAGCAATCGCATCATCATCTGATGATGTTGTCGTGGCTACAACGACTTGGTTTATAATTTCACTTAAAGATAATCGATCTACAACTCGTTCTAGAAGTGTTTTGCCGGCAACGTCCATTAAGGTTTTTTTTGGAAGCCGGCGAGCACCCATTCGAGCTTCGATTGTGGCGACTACTTTATTCATGAGTTATGCTTTCTTTAAAACATAAAAGCTGAATCCACCTTCTTTAGGGCCATTCTTGAATTCTTCATCGCATAGCTCTTTGATCATAGGCAGAAGCCCCTGACACCATTTCTGTTTAATATTGAAACGATCGGTTCGTGACAAAGTATTAGCCATCTTAATCATATAAGGTGAAAATGGTCGTAGGCCAATATCCCAAATATTTAGGGTTTGACGTGAGAGATATAATGAAGATTCTTGAATGGTAAGCTCAGTTTCTATAATTTTATACCAAGAAATTGCGTCGTCAATATCCAAATCACCATATTTTCCATAGCGTTGAATTTCTTGTTGATCATATGCTTCTGCCCAGTTTACCCCATTTTTCCCGCTCATACATATATCTTTTAATGATTCACGTACATCTGGATCTTTTTCTACTAAAATAAACCCGATTGATCCAATCATTGAAAACACCATTATACAAGCACGACATTAATAATGGTCTCTGATCTGGTGATTGCCATGTAGATAAGATCTTTGAAACATATGCTTTGGTCAAAAAACAACGAGATATTAATATACTTAGTCAATCAATCAAAACCGATGGATGTTTAATTAACGTGGATAGTTTTCTAATTATCACTCGCATTTATATTCCTCAGAGATTGATCTTAAAAACAACCTTTTAACACAAATTTCAGCCAATGGAACCACCAGAATTTAGATCTTTGAGCATATTCATTAATCCACTCTTTTCTAGCACTCTGTACTTCAGCACTATGCCACCACCCCTCAACATCTTCCCATATGACATTAATATGCTCTCCCAATTCTTTTGGTGTCTCAAACGCAATTCCCGCTTTTTTTAAACAAGTTAAAAAATATTTTTTATCATCCAGCAACGGCCATTCATTTTCATTCCAATATACTACAGTAGGTACATTCCACGCCAACGCTTGATGAAAAGATGTTGAAGCATGATCCAACACCAACAGGCGACACGCTAAGACACTATCATTAAAATCACCCTCATGAACACTTATCTCTGGAAAATGTTCAACCAAGAGACTTTCATCCTTAAACGTCTGAGCAACTTTATAAGGTCGATAGAAAAGGTTTCGTCTAATATTAACATGGATGTATTTTAGGATTTCCTTTTTATCTTCCAAATATTTTAATGGATGAGGGTACAAATCAAAGCGAGGATTAAAGCCATATGCGGCAGCTCCCACGAGAAGTATTGAATTATTGTTCCCTTGATGACAATGGCGGCTAAGCATTGGAATCGGTAATGGTTGAAACTGCCCTTCATATTCACTATGTTCTTTCCAACCCCAGGTAATAAAACCAGAAAGACTATATTCAACCTCTGCCAACAAACTAAAAGGAGATGCCCAACCGTAACAGCCTCCATGTTGAATGGAAACAACATGTTCTCCACTTAATAACGCATGTGCACTTTCTAAGTTCTCATTATCATCATGAAAATTGATAAATCCCAGTCTTAATGCGCCCGTACGTCGAGGTCTATTGCGAATAAGAGTATCATTCTCAATAAATTTTTCCGTAAATGATTGTGGAAGAAAGTGGATTATAAGTTTATTAAGGACCGTCAAATATGTTTCTGGAAAAGAAAAATCCGGTTGCGCTACTGGCTGTATGAAATCAGTTTTTTTAATGGGACGTTTGCGCCAGTTTAATAATGTGATGAGTGCTTTAAAGATTTTATCACTTGTATGATTAAGTCCAGGTACAAAATGCAGAAAAGGTCTCTTTGATGGGACTCTTGAGGGATGGGGTCTTATTTCCTCTGAATATTCAGTTTTATAAAGTGACCAATTTTTAGGGGCGAGTTCTGTAATTATTTCTGATAAAAAAAACCAAAGTATCACATTTTTTTCAAATAAATTAACTACAAATTCTTCCGTATTTTGAATTGGTTTAAGGTTTTCGATATCAGTTATTATAACGTCAAATTCGTCATTTCCATGTTTGGCAATGAGTTGTTCTATAATATTATATAACTTCCATGAACCTTGAACCAAATGCAGCATCCAGTTAATCAATAAACGGTGCCAAAATTCCAATGGGTAATCTAGACCATGAAGCTCATTTAATATTGTTGCTTGTTTTTTAATCTGTTGATGTGCAAGCCAACGTGTTGCTTCACCATGTGTCTGTCTTAATTTTACATCATCAAAAGAAGTGCAGAATTCATAACTACGCCACTCAGGCCAAATTTCTTCTTTACCAGAAAAACACCATGGCCCCGCTGCGACATCAGAATCAGAATTAAAATCATCACTGATCGTATTTAGGTATAAACGTTTTTTAGTCATTTTCGTTTAAACTCAAAAGCTGTATAGCGTGGATGACCCGTTTCATCTTTAAGAGGAGTAATGGAAATAAGCTCCATACGATCATCAACAAGTTTCTCATAATAATGCATATGTCCGTAATTCCATGCCAGGATGCCAAGTTTACGAAAAAAGGACATGGGTCGATGATCAACCTCGACTAATAACATTCTATGATTACAAGCTCGGGTCATTTCTGAAATGGCATTTTCTACAATGCTGAAATCAATATGAGTTAGCGATACAACGGTATAGACGACATCGAACTGACGATTTTTTAAAGGTAGTTGTGTTGCGTTTGCGGTTATCAAAGGGATGTTTTTGAGGTTAGGAATATTTTTTTGACCGTACCGTAAATTCGTTTCACCTATGTCAAGACCATGAAATTTTTTATCTGGAAGTATCTTAGAGAATTTGGCAAGTCGATACCCGAAATGGCAACCGATTTCTAAGTAAGTTTGACCGTCCGAATTTTTAAGTTTTTCATAAATAAACTCATCGAATTTTTGGTAATAAGGGTCATTATCAACATTTTTAATATCTAAAAAATCTTGCTCAGTACGGTTTTCCCAAAGGGTTTGTTGATCTTGCACAACGGCATATTTTTCATGGCGAAAATAGAAATAGAAAATTGACAAGCACAAGTGCTTCCAAGCAGAAATTTTTGCTCGAAAAGGATTTAACACACAACGTAAAACGGATTTTAAAAATCGGGTCAAGGTTTGATCCGATCATTAAGGAAAGTTATATGATAATATGGGACTAAATGCCCACCAAAGCTAAGCTTGAAATGGCCCCTTAACGGGCTATTCACACCCTCCATATCAACACTGGGAAGGCCGCGCTCAGCAAGATCAAGGAAAGCCTGCCATAGGATCATTGTACCGGTGTGATCATCTCTACAGGTAGGGTCATTTGCACCATATAGATAATAAGCGCGTTTATTATCCCATGCAAAAACCGCTGCGCTACCTAGGCGTCCATCTGCAGTATAGCTAAAATACATAACGCCAATACCAGCATTAAGAATGGCAAACATTACAGTGCGTAACGTCTCTTCCATTAATCCGATAGCATTTTCGTCTTGACGATCAAATGTAAGTTTATAGAGTTCAAGAAAACGTTCAACGTCTGTTGAAAGTTCTGTAATAACTCCTTTTTTAATACCATATTTAATTTGTTGGCGGCGAGATTGGCTCGCAGAAATGTATATGGGATTTTTTTCGAGTGGACCGTTTGGATCTATAAGGCTGAGATCGTGATAGCTTGTATAGCGCAGATCATGCTGCCATTTTGGATTGTCATTGCCATAATTGTACCACAGAAACGGTCTTAAATCTTCGATGTTTGGTGACAAATTTATGAATACAGTCTCATAAAGTCTTTGTAATTCGTCTGCCAGAAAAGCTGATATTCTAAAATGTTCAGACATCGTTTGTGCGACATTTTGATTTGGGCGATCTTTTTTAAATAAAATACCGCCATAAATGATGAGATCATCTTCAACAGCTTGGGAGCCATCGGGGCTCTCGACAACACAGACTGCAGCGACAATTTCACCTTTTTTCTTACAATACCAAGTACCTGGCTTGTTATGCATCAAACATGAAAGAAAAATAGAGGTAGAAAACAGCGTACCTTGAGGACTGTTATGAACAAAATTATCCCAACGTTCATCAATATCCGCGCGAACAAGGCTGTATCCACTAAGGTCTAGAAAACCTTCTTTATAGAATAATTGACTAGACATTTTAATTATAAGCCGATTTTTTGTGTTCTATTGATATATTGTTCCAAGATGACTTCTTCACCACCAATTATTAATGTTTCTGGTTCGGTTCTACGTGGTAAATAACATTTACGGCAAGGTTCAATCTCTAAATGTCCGCGATGATTTTTGTGGAGTTCACGTGCTTCTTGGATACGTGGTCCATGCCAGATTTCATGGATTGTCTGGAATTGAGCATTTCCGATTACAAATTCTTCTATTTCATCATTGGCACATAACATAACATTTCCATCTGCACCGATCGTGAGACGTTGATAGAGTTGTGGACAAGAGAAATCTTCATGGTATAAAATTTGATCATCATCATCCAGACGAAGGTAGTCAATCAATGGGTTACTTGCTACTTCGTCGCAAAGTGGGGCAAATGTATTATAAAAAACATCGGGATCTTCCATAATAGCAGGGTAGATTGTCTGAATTTTAATGACAGGTTTAATCTTGTCAGCCTCTTCTTTAATTTTTTTGAAATTGGCCAGTTTCTCTAATAAACGATCAAATTTTGCAGGTTTGCGGATTTTTTCGTATACATCTGCCATCCCATCAACAGAGATCGTAATCCAATCCATTCCCATGTTCATGATTTCAGTGAACTGTTTTTCATCCATTTTATGGGCATTGGTTAATGAGGAAACTTCCTTAATACCTTTCTTTTTTGCATAATCAATACAATCAAGAACCCGTTTATGTAAAAAAGATTCACCTCTTAAACTGAGGCGTATGGAATAGACGCCACCCTCGGCACATTCATCTACAATTTTTGTAAACAGATCATAATCCATTAGTTTCGCATTGACCTGTTCTTTAAAATGATCCGTAATTGTATAGCACATAGGGCACTTTAAATTACAGACTGATGCCAATTCAACATCTACATGCAGAGGGTAATCGGCAATGTGCTTTTGTTTGGGAAATTCTGCCCATTGACGGCGATTTTCTTGATAGGCTTCTTCAACTCCATAACCACGACGGCGTTCGAACTCTGCTTCACGTTCAGCAGGTTCCAGAATCGTTTGGCCTTTATTAATCGGGGTATAGCTCATCTTATTATTTGTCCGTCTAATTTATTCTATAAGTTCCAACAGGCCTTCTTCAACTAAGCGATCTGCTAAATGAGAAATGTCTTCAAAAGGGTAGCCTGAACGTTCTGCCATATCAATTAAGTCGTGTTTTCCATCTGCAAGAAACATCATCCAGCAAATGATATCCACTTGATTATTTATGTCAGAATTCACTGCCCCCGCAGCGATTTGTTTTTGCCCACCGCCTGTAGAGGGATATAGATTTCTTTTACCTAACTGTGGTTCACACTTGGGATTTAAGCTACGATATACTCTATTTTTCTCCAAAACAGCAATAGCTTTCATATAATATTCTGCTGTCAGAGCCAGATTTTCACCTGTAACGAAAGCTTTGTTGTCTAAAGATGTGTGATAATAGGGATATTCGTAATATTTATCTTTACTGATTGTTGTAACCGGAATTCTGAAGCCTGGTGACGAATATTGGCGTTCATCTGATCCATCTGGTACAAATGGATATGATATTAAATCAGTGTTCGCATCACGAAAAATAAGTCGAACAGCGCGGTCCAGCTCATGATTACCTTGGAATGTTTCTTTGTGTCCATATCCCCCTGGGCCACCACAGGTAGTAACTACAAATCCACCTTGCAACTTTTGCATTTCCGTTTCATTTTCTGAAAGATATGTAATTGCACCAATGGTTTCTGGTAAGACAACAAAGCGATAACTGTGGTAATGTCCACGTTCTTTCAGTTTTTTGTATAGTAAAGTGGAGACAATTGGGCCGGATAAGTTGTCATTAGCCATTGAGGGATGACAACAGTAGGTAGAGATTAGGTATTCTTTTCCTGATGTTCCTTCAAGGAGGCTGTCCCCGAGTGTCAAATGGCCGTTTTTAATTTCTGAATCAATAACAACATCATAGAATTGATTTTTATCCAAACCATCTAGTTGTTTTTGACTTAGGCAAAAAGCCCAGTCCTCTTTGAAATATGAGGTCCGATAGGGAATTGCATCCGGGATTTCAGGTAAAGTTTGTAGATGTGGGCGCAATTCATCAAAAGACATACGGGCATTGACAGGGGTGCTGTAACTCATCACATGCAGATTGTTTTCTCGAAAATCGATAACTCTTTTTCCTGAGTGATCTGCAATGTAGGCATCATTGATATTCCATTCTTTCGGTATTACCCAATCATAAACATGCTTCCCACTTGGAATTTCGTGGATGTTTAAGTTCATTGTCCGACTTAAAATATTGAGAGTCTGGCGAACACCATTCCCTGTAATTGAGCGACAAATAGGAAAAAGTTCATCAAGCAAATCAGAAGCAAAATTGGCTTCAGTAGCAATCACGCTAAATCCTCCCAGCGTAAAATGTTATCAGCATCCAAGTTCTTATTGATTTGACGTCCAATGACTTCATCCCAATGAAGGGGGCTGATGCCATGAGCGGGGCGCTTATAGGTTAAATCAGCTTCTACAAGTTGGTGGCCTTTTTTAAGAGGACGATCAATAACAATGCTGCGTCTTGCATGAAGACGTGCAGGAGCTTCTTCTTCTAATGGTTTTTTGATTGTGTTGCCTAGCGTTTCCATGAGTATGTTTACGTTTTCTTGGAAACGTTTTAGGTCATGAACATCCATGGCGTGGTAGTGATCATTCCCTGAGAGCGTTTTGTCATGTGTAAAGTGCTTTTCAAGTACTAGGGCACCCTTTAACCAGGCTGCACTGAGAACCCGCATCGCATCGTCAGGTACGGTATGATCAGAGTAGCCGATTGTAAGGTCTGGGTGGGCGCGTTGCAGACTCTCGATCATGTTTAAATGGGCATGTCGATTTAAACATGGATAATTCAGAACACAATGAAGAAGAACTAATTCTGAGCAACCAGCTTTGTTAAGTGTGTCCCTAGCTGTATCAATCTCACCTAATGTAGATGCACCTGTAGAGAGTAGTACAGGTTTTCCTTTTTTTGCAATTTGGCGAAGCAAAGGAATATTCGTTATATCGGCAGAAGCTACTTTGTGAAAAGAAACTAAGGGGTCAATAAAATCAATTGCATCTGCATCAAAAGGGGTTGATAAAAAGTCAATTTCGATATCCTGACAGTGTCGGGCTAAAGAAATATATTCGTCAGGACCAAACATATCGTATTTTTGAAAGAGTTTGTATTGGCTTTCAGTTGGTTCTTTGCTTGTATCCCAATAAGCAGGACTATTTTTTGAGGTGATACGACTTGCCTTGTAGGTTTGGAATTTTGCCGCATCCGCACCACCTTCTTTACATAAATCAATCAGGTGTCTCGCCTGATCTAACGAACCTTCATGGTTCACACCGATTTCTGCAATTAGATAGGGGCGATGTTGGGGTGAAATTTCACGTTCCCCAAGAATTAAAGGTGTCATTTTTATCCCTTACGTACCTGATTTAAGGCGGCCTGAGTTTGATTAATCATAGCTTTAAATTGATCTTGCGGCATCCAATGCTGAAAGGGGAAGGATATCATATTATCAAAGAAGCGATCTGTTTGTGGACAGTTCGCTTGCCCAAAGCCAGCTTTTTGGAACATAGGATAGCGATATAACGGACAATATTGAACAACTGCTCTAATTCCAAATGTGTAGGCGAGTAACGACATTAGGTCATCTCGCACTTTTCCAATGCCTTCGCCATCAAAGCGTGCGGTTAACAGGTGCCAAGAATGTTCGCAATCTCTTGGGATTTTCTGAAAAACCAATTCAGGGTAGTCTTTCATTGCATTGATAAATTGTTCTGCGCGAATGCGCCTTTCTTGATTAATTTGGTCCAGGCGATCTAGTAATTTTGTGCCTAAGGCACATTGGACTTCTCCAAGGCAAAAGTTATAAGGCCAAAGTCCGTCAATATCAAAATCCACATTGCTCATTGCCGGTTGCCAGTAATGTAAACGCTCTCCTTCAAAGCCGCACATTCCATTATGGCGTAATCCCGGGACTAAAGCCGCATGTTGTGAAGATTTAACCGTCAACATTCCACCTTCGCCAAGTGTCGAGATGTTCTTATGTGTGTGAAAACTAAAACAACCGAAGTCACCAATTGACCCGGCCTGTTTCCCTTTATAAGTCACGCCGAGAGCTTGTGCGGCATCTTCAACAACTAAAACCCCATGTTGAGAAGCAAGTTCCATAATGGGGTCCATATCACATATGAGGCCGTAAAGGTGAACAACGATAATGACTTTGGTTTTGGGTGTAATTAGGGGACGAATGGTCTCTGCGGTTACAACACGTGTTTCAGCATCAATATCGGCCCAAATCATCTTTGCTCCGGTTCTAGCGAACGGAATAGCTGTTGCGGCAAAGGTATGAGCTGGCAGAATGACCTCGTCATTTTCAGTGAGATCACAAAGTAAAGCGGATAACTCCAATGCAGCAGTGCAACTTGAGATAGCAAAAGAATAGTTGGCATTTGTTAACTTTGTGAACTTTTCCTCAAACACATTTTGATGATGGCCTTGGGTGAGCGGGTCGGCCTGTGACATAACATCAACAACTGTTGCAATTTCGTCATCTGTATAGGCTAAACCGCGTCCGCTCCATGGTATCTGTATTGTATTGGTATTTGTGGGCATGGCTTATGATTTACTTTCATCATGTTTTGTGCGCAGTTGTTCTTCGTAATGATCCCACTTTTGTGTATCATTTGTCATGTTTTCTGCATGACGACGGTATCTGTAGAGGGGAAGCTCTAAGCGGCTTATATTGTATCGTTTTAAAAAGCGTGTTCGAAGGTCTCGATCTTCGTGCATTAAAAAACCATCATCATAAAGACCGATCTCAATAAGGTGATCAGTTCTAAACATAATACCGCATCCGATCGGTTGCTCCATACAATTTACACGTTGAAGCACGTTTTCAAGATCATCTACCAACAGATAATCACAGGCTATGGCATCCATATAGGTGTTTTCTTCTAAAAAGCGATGCATAATATAAAGGTAATCTGCAGTTACATAGTCATCTGCATCAACACGTACAATATACTTACCACGGGCAGTTTTTATGGCCTTATTTAAGCTGCCTGGTAAACCCAGGTTTTCGTCATTATTAATGATGCGAATTTCGTCTTTGAAAATATTTAAAGCATAGTCAGTTCGGTCTGTACTTGCATCATTGACAACAATGACTTCAAACCGTTCACCAATTATATTTTGCTTTAGAATGGATCGGATTGATCTGCCGATGTGTTTTTCCTCATTAAAAGCAGGAATAATAACAGAAATTTCAGGAGTTATAATCATTTAGTTAGACCCTACCTCATTACATGCGTTCAAATATTCTGCGAACAGTACTTGGCGTTAATGTCTTTTTGAAATCATCACCCAGTGCATTCATTAAAGGTTTCTCGTGCACAATCGTGGCATCATAAAGGTTTTGATGTTGTTTATCAGTTAAATTCGCGCAAAGGCCAGTCGGTAATTTTATGGATTGTTTCTCTAGCATACGGTGAAATTCTTGCGTTTGAGAGGGGTAGAATTGATCCATTACATTCATAACGATACAATTTCCAATGCAATGGTGCAGTCCTAAAACCATACTTAATCCAGCAGAGAAAGGATGCACAACGCCAACAAAACTGTTCCCAATGGCGCTTCCTCCCATAAAAGAGGCAACCATTAAAGATTCGCGGTTTTCTTTAGACTGCATATCATCAGACAGAAATATTTTTCGCGATAAAGATAATGCTGCATCTGATAAGGCATCTGCAAAGGAGTGACGATAACGGCCTTCAAGAGATTCAATACAATGAATAAAGGTATCCATCCCTGTATAGAAATATTGATCTTTGGGGACTGAGGCAGTCAAATCAGGGTCCATGATTAGGCGGTTGTAAACAGTGTAATCGCTATTATGGCCGAGTTTTAATTTCTTGGCATGATTCATTAAGACACAAGTACGTGATCCTTCTGCACCAGTTCCAGATATTGTCGGAATGCCAATTTTAAAAATACCTGGCCCTGGAACTAAATCCCATCCTTGGTAATCTTCTGCTTTAGCACCGTTGGGTATTAGATTTGCGATGGCTTTTGTTATATCTAATGTGGAGCCACCACCGATACCGACTGCTGCAATGATTTCCCCTTCGCGCTGAAACTCCTCAGCAATTTTATCGACTTGTTCAGTTGTAGGTTCATCTGTTGTGTCAATAAAATAAAGAATGTCATTTTCCCGAATGGGTAATTTGTCTTTTAGATCACTTTTCAGGAAATAATGGTCAATAAGATAAGCGACTTTGCCAGTATTATTTGTTTCTTGGAGAGGCTTTAATAAGGTATCTAAATTCTTAAGGGCACCAGAACCAAGGTAGTAATCACCAACTGTTTTTGTAAGACGCATAGGATCCTCTAAACACAATTATTTTGTTAAATTCGTATCAGAAATATTTGCTTTTGCTTCAAATAAAAATGACATCACATTAGTTGCAGCATTGAAATCAATACCATTTAGTTTTTCTTTCTTTGGCTCTAATAAAAAATCTGCAGCTTGTCTATATAAGTTTTCGATTGCGGTTTCATTACCTTCGGCGAGAAAAGGCGTTGTAATTTTTAATTCGCGTTCATTAATATCATTGATTTGGACCTCGTCTAGAAATATCTCATTTCCAAAATTCATGAAGCGGATACGGCCTGTCTCAAAACGAAGTTCTCCCTCAAATAATTGAAAAGCATATTCTGGAAAACTTTCAATATAGATTGGACCGTTCTGATGTGCTTTTGCAGTTAAATGAAGATTTAAAGAAGGATCATCTGCTCTATCATTAAAACCAGTATGAATGTAGGAAATTCCCAGATTTGTTTCCAGTAACATTTGTAGAGTATCAATAACATGGCTGCCAGTGTGAAGCCACCCACCATAGTAAACCCAATGTGCAGATATAAAATCCCCCCATGTTTTCGCAGCAATCTTTTTTGATAGCGTTTTATGCCTGTTATCAAACCGACGGGAATGATTGACGATAACATTCATTGAACAAATATCGGGACAGTTTTTTAATTCATCGAGTTGATTTTTTGAGATGCATAATGGTTTTTCCATAATTACCAAGTTGGGTCGAGATTTGTGGGTTGCTATTTCTTTCAATATATCTGCATGCGTAGTATCTGGTGTGCAGATTACAACGAGGTCACATTTGATGTTGCTTAGCATAGTCTGGATATCTTGATAGGTGTCTCCACCCCATTTTTCGGCAAAAGCGGGCGCTTTTTTGAAGTCAGTATCAACAACACCCGCGATTACAAACTCAGGCAATTTTGTTATAGTTTGAGCATGGGTTGTGGGTGGTTCAGTTGTGATATCTGCGAAAAATCCAGAAATTTTTCCTGTACCTATGAGACCAACTTTTATTTTGTTCTTATTCTGTTTTGTGTTCATTTCGGAAAGCTTTCCAACGTCTGGGAACATTAATGTTCATTTTTTTAATTCTAGGATTGTTATCCATAAAATGGATAATATCTTCTAAACTCATATCTAATTTTTCTGAGAAATGATCAAAAATATGTTTTATAACGATCATATCTTCTTCCGTATCGACCTCTAATTCAAGTTCTGGACGGTTTAACGGGTGTGGTGCTTCAATATTATGAAGGCGATATCGTTCTGGGTTTTGTCGAATGTATAGGGTGCCATGTTCACGTATTGCAGGGTCATTACATTTTTCTTCCGCATCATTTAAAGACTTCATAGAAAAGACTTCAACTTCCATTCCGGGTGGATAACTTGTCTTAAGGTCGTTGCTAAGAAAATCAACATGGTTCAAATTTTCCAGATATCTATTTACTAATTCGTCAACGATTGCGGGATCTACAAGAGGACAATCTCCAAAGACTAAAACACCGATCTCAGCATGCATGTAATTTAAAGCATTGGTGAGGCGGTTTAAAACATTCTCTTCAGAACCCTGAAAACAAGGAATATTTCGCTCTTTACAATAGTTTGCAATAGCTTTATCTTTTTTATCTGTAGAAGTCGCGATGATAACAGAACTTAAATTGTGGCAAAGGGCTAATCGATTTAACAGGTGGCCCAGTAGAGGAGTTTCGTTTACTGGCATAAGGATTTTTCCAGGTAATCGGGAAGATCCCATTCTGACAGGTACTACACAAACAATATTCATCAGATAATTCCAAGTTCAGTCAATTGATCAATTCATGAAGCAAAATATGTGAATCGTAAACCCATAAAGTGGGTCGTAAAGCACTAAAAAGATGATAAAGAACATCATCCAGATAAAAATTATGAGATGACCTTGAATAATAACGGAACAATACTTGTCACTGGTGGCGCAGGTTACATCGGTAGCCATACGACTTTATCTTTATTAGAGTCCGGATATGATGTCGTTATTCTGGATAACTTATCAACTGGTTCAAAAGAGGCTGTACCTGAAGAAGCAGAACTTATAGTTGGCGATATCGATGATGAGATGCTGGTTAACGCTATATGCAAAGATTATCAAATCAAGGCAGTTATCCATTTTGCAGGTAGCATTATTGTTCCCGAATCAGTAATTTCACCATTAAGTTATTATGAAAACAATGTATCTAAAACAATTATTTTCTTGAATGTTTTACATGCTTCAGGTGTTGAAAAAGTTATCTTTTCCTCGACCGCAGCAGTATATGGATATGCCCAAACTGATGAACCAATTCAAGAAAACGCTTTGGTTTCTCCTTTGAGCCCGTATGGAACATCAAAACTAATGATTGAGTGGGTCTTACGGGATATGTCTATGGCGTATGACTTTAATTATATAGTTTTACGTTATTTCAACGTTGCAGGAGCTGACCCTCAGGGGCGTACTGGTCAACGTTCACTTCAGACAACCCATCTTATCAAAATGGTTTGTGAAACAATTCTAGGTGAACAAAAAGAACTTGTTATCTTTGGCGATGATTATAATACCCCGGACGGGACATGTGTGCGCGATTATATACATGTGTCTGATCTTGCTGATGCCCATGTTAAGGCCTTGGTTTATTTGATGAATAATAAAAAAAGTGAAATTTTTAATTGTGGTTATGGGACAGGGAATTCGGTAAAAGATATTGTTGTTGCGGCTGAAAAAGTTTCAGGGGAACCTTTTCCAGTACATGTTGGCCCTCGGCGTGCCGGTGATCCACCTTCTCTAATTGCAAATTCCAATAAAATTCGTTCAGATCTTCAATGGGAACCCAAATATGACGATTTGTCAGTTATTGTGAAAACAGCATTAGATTGGGAGAAGAAGGAACTTTCTCAGAAATCACTCGAAGCAGAGTCGCCAAATGATCAAATGTGAACTTAAACCAAGTTATTAGGTAGCAAGGTTTTAATTTTTTAAGTGAGTCGGTTTCATGATCCTTTTCAACCTAACTAAATTGGGGCTCTCATTGGTAGTTCTTAAAAATGTTGTGTTTTGTGATGACCTGCTGATTATCAGAAATGAGATTGTATAATGTACGATATCGCAGGGTTTTTGTTGCCCAAAAATAAAGCAATTGATCCTGGCCTTTTGACGGTTTTTTCAGAAAAACAAGCTCACCGTGGACCTGATGATTTAAGGTTTCTGGGTTGGCGTGCAGGCGATAGTAAGCTTCATATTTCACGAAACGTAAATGAATTTTCTGTCAATGCCCATGTTGAGTTTGTTCATCGCCGCCTCATCATTATTGATGAGTGTGAAGGCGGATGGCAGCCAAAATCAAGTGCCTGCGAGGTCTATGCCATTTGTTTCAATGGCGAAATATATAATTATGTGGAACTGCGCGAAGAGCTGAGATCAGCCAGAATAAGTTTTTCAAGTGAAGGTGATAGCGAAGTTCTGCTAAATGCGCTTATTCATTGGAGTGTTGAAAAGACAATCGATATTTCTTTTGAAGAAGCCGCAGCTGCATTACGCGAAAGGTTTCAAGAGTCTGTCAAAGTTCATTTGCGTTTTGACGTGTCTGTGGAGGCGACTCTGTCGGGTAAAGTTGATAGTTCTGCCGTTGTCATGGTCATGCGCACCCATGAAGGCGATGCTCTAGCCCCCCCTACTTTTAGCTTCATTGCACTTAGTGCAGTCGAGGAACTCAAGAGCTTACTACTTGATTTTTATAAAATTCTGGATAGGCTAACTGGCTTATCTAGTTTTGGTGCTTTTCCCATGCACGCGAGCGATGCAATGAGTTTATACGCTGAAGGCCTTGGAGAATGACTAAGCAGCCTTTAAAAATCTGTATTCTGGCGGCGGCCAGCAGTTCACATACCTATCTTCAATGCGGTATTTTGCGTGACTTTGGTCATGAAGTGACCTTGGTGTCACCCGATAAGGGCCGTGTGCCTGAAGGGGTAATGTATGTATGTTGTGATGTGGAAAACCGTTCTGGCTTATCTGGGAAATTGCGCTGGTTAAAAGCCATTTATGATGGTGTTAAATCTGTGCATGCGGATGTTTATCATGCTCATTACGCTGCTGAACTGACCACATGGATGGCAGCATTTTTAAACAAGCGCCCTTTTGTCATCAGTTGCTTGGGCGGGGATGTGTTGTTTGAAGAACAAGGCACACAAGGTCCCATTGGGCAATGGTTGACCATTAAAGCTCTAAAAAAATGTGACCATATAACCGTGGTATCCAACTTTTTAGGCGATGCGGTGAAGCATTTTGGTATTTCACAAAACAAAATAGAACGAGTCGTCTGGGGGGTGAACCATCAGGTTTTCTATCCCTTAGACAACAAAAATGCCCTGCGTTCGGTTTGGTCGGTTGATGAAAAAGCGCAAGTCATATTCAGTCCGCGCATGCTGAAACCGTTTTATAATCAGATGATGATGCTGGATATTTTGCAACAGGTTGTTGAAAAATTCCCTCATGTGGTTCTGGTCTTTGCGACCTATAATCAAGAGCTGACCTATCGTCACGACATAGACAAACGCATCACAGAACTTGGCTTAAATGACCATGTCCGTTTTGCTCCGCCGATGAACCAGCCTGAAATGATGCAAGCCTATAATAGTGCAGACTTGGTGCTAAGTTTATCGCCATCGGATGGCACACCTGTTTCTGTGATGGAAGCCATGGCCTGTGGCACGCCGGTTGTGATGGCTGATCTTGAAAGATATAAAGAATTTTCCACCCACAAAGAAACCGGCTGGTTTACCAAAATTACTGTGCCCGATGTGGTGGATGCGCTGTCGACATTATTGGAAGACCAAACGCTCTATAATAGTATAAAAGTTAAGGGGCAGGCGCTTGTAAAAGAAAAAGCCGATTTACATTCGCAATCACGTTTATTAGAAGAGATTTCGTATCGTCTACTTGAGCAGAGTTAAATGCCCCTTTCTTCCCCGACTATTCTTGTGACCGGCGCAAACGGTTTTATCGGTCATCATGTGGTGGAAGAATTGCGTACTCAAGGTGAAACGGTCCTTTGTATTGGCCATAGTGATGTGGATTTAGCTGAAGCGACTTACCCGCTGCCAGACACAATTCAGACCATCTATCACTTTGCACGGCAAAATCTGGAAGTTTCTTACCGGGTAGCCGATATCACAAAGCTTACCTCTTTAAGTGGTTGGAAACCGACAGTTTTTTTAACTGATGGTTTGGCCCGTGTTGTGGCGGAGATGGGCTGATGTGCGGTATTGCGGGGCTTATTTTACCGTCTGATCGTTTTCTTGATCCCGCATTGATGCGTTTGCTGTCAGATCGTCAAAGCCATCGTGGGCTGGATGATTTCGGTTTTTTGGGTTGGCAGAGTGGCGGGGAAAGGCCAAAGATTTCACGCGATGTAACAGCTGTTTGTGATCAGGCGCGGGTGGGTTTTGTCCATCGTCGTTTGACTATTATTGACGAAACGGAAGGCGGCTGGCAGCCGATGCAAAGCGAGGATGGTCGCTTTAACATCACCTTTAATGGCGAGATTTATAATTATCTTGAACTCAAAGAAGAGTTAAAACAACAAGGCCATAGCTTCAAATCCACCAGCGATACAGAAGTCTTGTTAAAAGCTCTCTCCCATTGGGGGGTAGAAAAAACGTTACCGCGTCTCACCGGGATGTTTGCGTTTGCCTTTCTGGATACGCTCTCTCAAAGCGTGACTTTGGCGCGTGACCCGTTTGGGATCAAACCGTTATCTTACACGTTTTTTCAAGGCGGGTTTGCCTTTGCTTCTGAACTGGGTGCTTTGCTTGCCTTGCCCGGTGTGAAACGAAATGTCGAACCACAAGCCCTTTATGACTATTTACGTTTTGGTTTTACTGACCAAGGTGCAACAACGCTCTTTAGTTCACTCAAGCATTTGGAACCGGCTCATTTTGCCGTGATTAATCTGAATGATTTATCCATAACATCACAGCGCTACTGGGCGCCTTCTGTTGCAACAACAATGGATATTTCCTTTGAAGAAGCGGCCCGTCACTTAAGAGGTCTGTTTGAAGAGTCAATTGCCTTGCATTTACGTGCCGATGTACCTGTCGGGGCTGCTTTAAGCGGGGGTGTTGACTCTTCTGCCGTGGTGATGGCGATGCGCGCCCTTAAAGGGGATGCGCTGAACCTTCATACCTTTAGCTTTATCGCCCCGGGTGAAGCGATAAATGAAGAAAGCTGGGCCGATATCGTTGGGCAGTCGGTTCAGGCTAATATGCACAAGGTGCAATCCAATGGTCAGGAATTGGTGCGCGATCTTGATAACATCATTAAGATACAGGGCGAACCCTTTGGCACGACCAGTATTTATGCTCAATATCGTGTTTTTGGCTTGGCGCGCGAACATAACGTGCCAGTGACGCTGGACGGTCAAGGCGCAGATGAAATTTTGGCAGGTTATGTGCCTTTCTTGGCCGCGCGCATGGCGACCATGATCAAACGGGGTGAATTTCTGCGTGCCAATAACCTTTTAAACAATGCGCTGGCCACATCCGGGTCAAAAGCCCCTGTGATGATGCGGGCTATGCGGTTTTTATTGCCCCAAGCTTTGCAAGGGCTGGGGCGACGTTTGGTCGGGGAAAAACTGGTGCCTGATTGGATGAATGGTGACTGGTTTGAAGAACGCGGTGTTTCCATGCGCGCCAAACAACAACCGGTTGGTGGTGATGTGTTGCGTCATGAATTAAAAGAAAGCCTGTGCAGCCGTGTTCTGCCATCGTTGTTGCGCTATGAAGACCGCAGTTCTATGGCCCATTCCATCGAAAGCCGGGTGCCGTTTTTAACCACAAAGATTGTAGATTTTGTTTATAGCCTGCCAGAAGAATATTTAATCTCTGATAATGGGGAAACCAAGGCTGTCTTCAGAAAGGCCATGCGTGGCCTTGTGCCGGATGCCATTTTGGATCGACGCGATAAAATCGGATTTGCAACACCGGAAGAAACATGGATGGGACAAGCCAAAGACTGGCTGGAAACGACCCTGCAAAGTAAGCGGGCGCAGGATTTACCTTTCTTTGCAACAGATGCCTTTCAATCTGAATTAGATGTTGTTAAGAAGGGACGTAAAGCTTTACAAGGTGATGTGTGGCGCTGGGTTAATCTTATTCGCTGGGCAGATCGCTTTGATGTGGATTTTATGTAAATGAAACTGATTTACTTTAGCCCTGAACCGGAACGTCAAGGCCATGCGTCTTATACTCATGTGCATGAGATCATTAATAATCTGCGCAAACAGGGCTGGGACATTGATCTTTATTGTCCGCGTTATGATGAGAAAGTGTTGCCAGGTGCCCTTTCACGCTTAAAAACAATTGGTCAAACATTACTGCGTGCCATGGGCGGAGGCAAACCGGATGCTTATTATATGCGCTGGCATTTTGCCGCGTGGCCCTTGGCTCTTTGGGCTAAAGTGCGTGGCATCCCAAATGTGATAGAGATAAATGGGCCGGTGGATGACTTGTTTATCGCTTGGCCGATCACGCGCAAACTCAAGGGTTTCTTTCGTTGGTTGATGGAAAGTCAGTTGCGTTGGGCGGCGGCTTTGATCCCGGTGACTGATGGCTTGGCGGGTATGACGAAGAATTTGGTCTCCCCGGATAAATTAATAGTTGTTATACCCAACGGGGCAAATACTGACCAGTTTTGTCCTGAAGCAGCCCAGAAAAACAATGATTATACGGCTGATTTGCCGGAAAAGTACTGTATCTTTTTTGGAACAATGGCCGCCTGGCAAGGCATCCGTACGGTTTTGGCGGCCGTACAAGGAGAAACATGGCCCGATGATCTGCCG
This sequence comes from Methylocystaceae bacterium, assembly GCA_013373265.1. GTDB lineage: Bacteria > Pseudomonadota > Alphaproteobacteria > Rhodospirillales > Terasakiellaceae > Terasakiella. The sequence goes on from JABXIC010000077.1 coordinate 49,553, forward strand.
ATTTATTTGGCAGGTGATGGGGCAGAACGCGCCTATGTGGAAGAGGTTGCAGCCCGCCTACCTGAAAAAGTGAAGTATCTGGGCCGCATTCCTTATGACGTGTTGCCAAGCCTTGTGGCGCGCGCGCAAACGTCTTTTATTTGTACAGAAAACCTGGAAGGGCGCGGTTCTACTGGATTGGCACCGCTTAAATTATTTGAAAGCCTGGCTTGTGGCTTACCGGTTATTGCAACCAATATGCCGTTTCAGTCAGATGTTGTGCGACAGGGGCAATGCGGCTACATTGTGCCCGCAGGTGATGCGAAAGAATTGGCAAAAGCAGTTGTCACTTTGATGGCATCAAAAGATGAAGCAATAGAGATGGGTAAACGCGCGCGTGCTGTGGCTGTGGAAGAACATTCCTGGTATGCCCGTGCAAAAGATACCCATGACGTTTTAAACGCGGCAATTGAAGGTGTAAGGACGAAATGACACAATATGCACTTATCGGCGCAGCCGGATATATCGCGCCCCGTCATATGAAAGCGATTAAGGAAACGGGTGGTGATTTGGTCGCCGCGCTGGATAGCAGTGACAGTGTCGGGATCATTGACAGCCATTTCCCGGATGCGCGCTTTTTTACCGAGTTTGAACGTTTTGATCGTCATATCGATAAATTGACCCGCAATGGTCAAGGGCTTGATTATGTTAGCATTTGTTCGCCCAACTATCTTCATGATGCCCATTGTCGTTTTGGTCTGCGCAATGATGCCGATGTGATTTGTGAAAAACCCTTGGTACTTAATCCCTGGAATTTGGACGGGTTGGAAGAGATGGAACGTCATACTGGTAAAAAAGTATATTCCATTCTGCAATTGCGCTTGCATGATGCAATTATCAAGCTCAAAGAAAAAATCGCCCAAGCCCCAGCAGACCACATGTTTGATGTTGATCTGACCTATATTACGTCGCGTGGCGGTTGGTACCATGTATCGTGGAAGGGTGATGATGCGAAATCCGGTGGCATTGCGACCAACATCGGTGTGCATTTTTACGACATGTTATCTTTCGTTTTTGGTGGTTTGAAATCGAGTGTGGTTCACACACGTACTGACAAACATTCTGCCGGATATTTGGAATTTAATCGGGCGCGGGTGCGTTGGTTCTTGTCTGTTGATCGTCACGACCTACCTGCCCATGTCCCACAAGGTCAAACGACTTATCGTTCCATCACGGTGGACGGGGATGAGCTGGAATTTTCCGGTGGTTTTACCGATTTGCACACATTGAGTTATCAAGACATTCTTGATGGTGGTGGTTTTGGTATTGCCGATGTGCGCCCGGCGATTGAGCTGGTGTCCAATATCCGTACTGCAGATTTGCAACCGGGCAAAGGTGAGCAACATCCTTTTGCACAAACAAAGGGGTAAGCGATGGCAAACGCACCGATCTTTAATGGCGTTACCATTCATGAAAGCGCCTATGTGGATGAACCTTGCGAAATTGGTGCGGGCACCAAAATCTGGCATTTCTCTCATGTGTTAAGCCAGACCAAAATTGGTCAAAATTGCGTTTTGGGGCAAAATGTGGTGGCGGGGCCCCATGTGACAATCGGCAATAATTGTAAAATTCAAAATAACGTCAGTGTCTATAAAGGTGTGGTCTTAGAAGATGGCGTCTTCTGTGGCCCTTCTTGTGTGTTTACAAACGTCAACAATCCGCGTGCGGAAATTGAACGTAAAGAAGAATTTCGTCAAACTTTGGTGAAGCGCGGTGCCACCATCGGGGCAAATGCGACGATTGTTTGCGGGGTAACCCTGGGGCAATATAGCTTTATCGCCGCTGGTGCTGTTGTGGCCGGTGACGTACCTGCTTACGCCTTGATGGCAGGTGTACCTGCAAAACGCATCGGCTGGATGAGCAAGGCAGGCGGCAAGCTGGGCTCTGATTTAATTTGCCCGATTGACGGTACTCCGTATCGTGAAACCGATGCTGGCTTGTTGGAAGAGGCTTAAGCGATGAATAATATTGCTTTTATTGACCTGCAAGCTCAACGCAAACGTCTTGGTGATAAAATTGATCAGGCGATCCAAGGGGTGTTGGAACGCGGTGATTTTATTCAAGGCCAAGCAGTGAGGGCCTTTGAAAAAGATCTGGCTGATTTTTGTGGTGCTGCTCATGTGGTCAGTTGTGCCAATGGTACGGATGCTTTGACCCTTGTGGGGATGGCAGAAAGTTTGGGGCCAAAGGATGTGGTTTTTGTCCCGGCCTTTACCTTTGTTGCCACAGCAGAAGCATTTTCATTACTCGGCGTGACGTCATTTTTTGTGGATGTGTTGCCCGATACCTTCAATATGGACCCGGCAAGTTTGAAGCAAGCTATTGTTGAAGCTCAAGGCCAAGGACTGACGCCACGTATGATTGTCGCGGTTGATTTATTTGGACAACCAGCTGATTACCCTGCTCTTTCACAAATTGCACAAGAAAACGATCTTGTTTTGGTTGCTGATGCGGCCCAATCTATGGGCGGGGCGATTGAGGGGCAGAAAGTGGGCACGCTTGCTGATTATACCACGACCAGCTTTTTTCCGGCCAAACCGTTGGGTTGTTATGGGGATGGTGGCGCTGTTCTGACGGATAATGAAGAAAAAGCAGTTTTGCTGCGTTCTTTATCCCAACATGGCAAGGGCAGCGAGAAATATGACAATGTCCGCATTGGTTTAAACAGTCGCCTTGATAGCATTCAGGCGGCAATACTTAGGGAAAAATTGTCTATTTTTGCCGATGAATTGGAAAAACGCCAAGATGTGGCGGCACGTTATTCAACAGCTTTAGGCAATCGGGTGGGGATACCCTTTATCAAAGATGGCTATTATAGTGCCTGGGCACAATACACCTTGACCTGTGAAGACCGCGATGGTTTGCAACGTTATTTAAAGGAAAAAGGTATACCGACAGCTGTTTATTACCCGATGGCACTGAATATTCAAGGGGGATATAAGCAGTATCCGGTGGTGTCCAGCGGAGTGGCGGTGTCACAAAATGCATCCGCTTCTGTCTTAAGTTTGCCCATGCATCCTTATTTGGAAAAGGATGTGCAAGACTTTATCATTTCGGCAATTTCTGATTTCTATGGTAATAGGTCTACATGACAAGATCACGACAGATAGATATTAAAGTGCCATTAATAGCGGTTGTTATCCCGTGTTATAAGGTGACCAAACATATTGCGGGCGTTATCGATGCGATTGGGCCGGAAGTATCGCGCGTCTATGTGGTTGATGATAAATGCCCGGATGAGAGCGGTGCATTTGTTGAAGCCAATATAAAAGATAAGCGCGTCCATGTGTTGTATCATGATGTCAATAAAGGCGTGGGCGGTGCGACCTTGACCGGCATGCAGCAAGCTGTTGCAGACGGATGTGATATTTTGGTGAAAATCGATGGTGACGGACAGATGGATCCTGCGTTGATCCCGTCTTTTGTTGGGCCGATTATTGAAGGGCAAGCCGATTGTACTAAGGGCAATCGCTTTTTTGAGATTGATGGTGTTAAAGCTATGCCGACTGTGCGTTTGATCGGTAATGCAGGCTTGTCATTTATGGCAAAGCTTTCAACTGGTTATTGGCATATTTTTGATCCAAATAACGGTTTTTTGGCAGTGCATGCCAAAGTGCTAGAGATGTTGCCTTGTGACAAGATTGCACAACGTTATTTTTTTGAAACGGATTTTCTATTTCGGTTAAATACTGTTCAGGCGGTTGTGGTCGAAGTTCCCATGCAGGCGGTTTATGGGGATGAAGAGAGTAATTTACATGCGGGACGTGAAATTACCAAATTTGCTTACGGCCATTTGCGCAATTTTTTAAAGCGGATTTTTTATAGTTATTATCTACGCAATTTTTCTGTGGCTTCCATTGAGATCATCATTGCCTTAGTTGGGCTTTTTTTTGGTGTCACATACGGTGTAATGGCTTGGTGTAAGTCTGCTGAGACAGGCATTCCTGCCACAGCAGGGACGATTATGTTGGCGGCGTTACCCGTGATTATCGGCATGCAGTCACTGTTTGCATTTTTTAATCATGATTTAAACAATGTACCGAAAGAACCGTTACATAAACGTATGCGTGATTGGGCCAGTTATATTTCTGGAATAAGTAATCGAGAATAACCCTCAGAAAACCAAGGTTTCTTTATGCTTGAGGCCGACAGTGAATCTTTGATATAACTGTCGTATATAAGTTAAACCCTGCGCGAAATTGCATTAGGCACCCTATTTATGAAAATATGTCTCATCCGTCCACCGATCCTATGTCCTAAGAGTCATCCGATCGTACAAATGACCCCTCCTATTGGCTTGGCTTATGTGGCGGGATCATTGCGTGATGCTGGTTATGAGGTAACAGTCATTGATGGGTTGGCAGAAAGTTTCGATACGCGTCATAACTGGGGGGAAGACTGCTATTTGTACGGTCTGTCCATTGAACAGATTTTAGACGGCATTGATGAAACGACAGATGTTATTGGTGTATCTGCGGCCTTTACTTTTGAATGGCCGGTTTGTCGTGAATTGATCAAGCAATTGCGCGAACGCTTTCCTAATGTACGCCTCATTGGTGGTGGGGAACATATTACTGCTTTGCCAGAACTTTCTATGGAAGAAACACCTTTGGAAGTTGGTGTGTTGGGTGAAGGCGAAGAGATTGTTATCAACCTTGTAAAAGCATTTGAAGCTAATGAGACGGATTTAAGCAAAATTGGTGGGATTGTATATCGTAATGAACAGGGCGATATTGTACGTAATGAGCGTCACAATCGGATCCGCGAGCTGGATGATATTCCGCGTCCGGCGTGGGAGTATTTGCCGATTGAGCAATATCTTGACCGTGGATTTGGTTTTGGGGTGACACGAGGGCGTTCGATGCCAGTGATTGCTTCACGTGGCTGTCCATACCAATGTACCTTCTGTTCTAACCCAAAAATGTGGACAACACGGTGGGTGGTGCGTTCTGTCGATAATATGCTGGATGAACTAGAATATTATCAAAAGACATATGGGGCGCAAAACTTTGATTTTTATGATCTGACTGCAATTGTTAAAAAGACTTGGATTGTTGAGTTTTGTGAAAAGATTGAACAACGTCGCATGAAGTTTACATGGCAGTTGCCCAGCGGTACGCGTTCTGAAGCAATTGATGATGAAGTGTCACAACTGCTGTATAAGTCGGGGTGTCGCAACTTGTCTTATTCGCCGGAAAGTGGATCACCGACTGTTTTAGCGCGCATTAAGAAAAAAATTAAAACCGAAGCCATGCTGACGTCTTTGCGTTCTACCGTAAATGCCGGCATGAATATTAAGCTTAATATTATGTTTGGTTTCCCCGGGGAGACATACAAAGAAATTCGTGAGTCCTTTAAATTCATTTGTCAAATGGCTTGGGCTGGCGGTCATGATTTAAGTATTTGGGCATTTTCGCCTTATCCAGGGTCTGAACTGTTTGATCAACTTTATAAAGAAGGCAAAATCAAAATGGATGATGCCTATTATGATGATCTGCGTTCGTACTCTGATATGTCGCGTTGTAAGTCATTCAGTGAACATATTGATAACAAGACATTGATGCGTCTTCGCTGGTTGGGAACTGTGCTGTTTTATGGTGTCGGCTGGTTGCGTCGTCCATGGCGTCCGTTCCGTATGGTGTGGAACGGTTTTACCGGGCGTCATGAAAGTCGTTCCGATCTTGTCATTACATCCTTGTTGCGACGCATGAAACTTGTTAAGAAGTCAAAAGAAGCTGGGTAGACTTCTAAGACTTCAAACAGAATAATCGAGTATATCGCATGTGTGGAATTTTCGGCCTCATCGTGAATGAAAAGGCTTTGTGTTTGCCGCAAACCTACGAGGAATCACTTAAGTTGTTGTTTCGACTAGCAGAATTTAGAGGGCGAGAAGCTTCCGGTCTTGCCTTGGCTGGTGGAGAAGACATCTCGATTTTCAAACGACCTTTTACCCCGAGTGTAATGCTTTCAAGCCAGGAGTTTCAGGAATATCTCGGCGATTATATGAGAGATCGCTGCGACACGACTGGTGGTGTCATAACAAAAGCAATTGCCGGTATCGGTCATTCCCGCCTTGTAACCAACGGATCACAAAGTGAACAGGGCAACAATCAACCCGCCATTGGCGGTAATATTGCAGGCGTTCATAACGGGATTGTGGCAAATGTGGATGATATCGTTGCAAACAATGACGATATTACGCAAGAGTCGGAACTCGACAGTGAAGTCTTGTTTAAGTTGATCAATAGAAATATCGATGAAAACGGGGCAAATGTTGCGCGTGCTGTTGCCGATAGTTTTGTAGATCTGGAAGGTGCGGCGTCTATCGCATTCTACCGCAAAGATTATGATACTCTGACGTTAGCGACCAATACGGGCTCGCTTTATTATGCCGGTGATGTTGATCAAGGTTGGTTTGTGTTTGCTTCTGAACGTCATTTCGTCGAAAGATTTTTAAAAGAAGCACCAGCGGCCAATATGCGTGTCGGGACTGTACGTCAACTAAAGCCAGCAACGTTAGCAATCATTCATTTTTCTTCATTGGCTATCACACCGGTTTCCTTTGCTGATATTGACAATGTGGTGGAAGAAGATCATGTCCATAGCCACAAGTGCAGTGGCCATATCCATGATAACTCCTTAAACGATATTGAATATAAACGCTGTACCCGGTGTATTTTACCACATACATATCCCTTTATTGAATTTGATGAAGAAGGGGTTTGTAATTACTGCAATCATTTTGAAAAACAAAAGTTTTTGGGTAAAGAAGCGTTGAACCGACGTTTGGAACCTTATCGCAGTTCTACAGGCGCACCTGATTGCATTCTGGCTTTAAGTGGGGGACGTGACAGCTGTTATGGCCTGCATTATCTGGCTGAAGAAATGGAAATGCATCCCATCGCATATACATATGATTGGGGGTTGGTGACTGATTTGGCACGGCGTAATCAGGCCCGTATGTGTGGCAAGTTGGGTATTGAGCATATTGTACGCGCAGATGATATCCCGACCAAGCGACGTTATATCCGACGCAATATTGAAGCATGGTGCAAACGCCCTAATCTTGGTATGGTGCCGATCTTTATGGCTGGTGATAAGATGTTTTTCCATTGGGCACGTGAAGTGCGCAAGGAAACAGGTATTGAGACAGTGATTTTCTGTTCTGGTAACGAGTTGGAACGTTGTGAATTCAAAGTTGGTTTTACCGGGATTAACGATTTGGCTGTGACAGAAGTTCTTTATCAGTATCCGTTATGGAATAAAGTCCGTATGGCCTTATGGTATGCTAAGGAATATGCCCTGAACCCGGCCTATTTTAATGAATCTTTCCGCGATAGTTTGTTTTCTTTTTATTCAACATTTGTGGCCAAGGAAGATTTCATCCATCTTTATCATTACATTCCGTGGGATGAAAAAGTGATCGATAAGACCTTATTAGAAGATTATAATTGGGAAAAAGGGTCTGAATCGGACAATACATGGCGTGTCGGTGATGGCTATACCTCATTTATCAATTTAATCTATTATAGCGTTGCAGGCTTTTCAGAATATGACACCTTTCGGTCAAATCAAATCCGTGCAGGTATCTTGACCCGTGAACAAGGTTTGAAAATGGCAATGAATGACAATGTGCCCAAGATGGAAGCGTTGGAAGAGTTTGCCCGTGTGATCGGTTTCAATCTGGATGAAGTTCTGATCAAGATCGACGCTATTCCAAAATTGCGATAGGACGATTGCGATGAAGCTGGATCGCAAATTCTGGGACGATACGGTTTGGAATTATGGTTCCTTGGCGGTGGTGGCGTCTTCCGGCTTATTTATCAATTTTATTATCGCTGGCAAAATGGGCGCTCAAGCCTTGGGTGTGTTCAATCAAACCTATGCGGTTTATGTGATTGCAGCGCAAATTGCGGCGATGGCGGTGCATGATTCTGTACAAAAGCATGTGGCGCAACATGAAGCCGACCGCAACTTATGTAATGTTGTGTCTGCTGCTGCTCTTATACATTCAGCTCTTACGGGCTTATTATGTGCGTTGGTGGTTTATGTTTCGAGCACATTGATTGGTGATGTTTTAGATAGTCCCGCGACTGCAACAGGGATCGCATTGACGGCACCGGGGCTTTTCCTGTTTAGCGTAAACAAGGTGCTGTTAGGTATTTTAAACGGGCAACGCAAGATGCGCTTTTATGCCATTGGTCAGGCGATACGTGGTTTTGGTATCTTTCTGGTTTGTTTTGCCATCGCTTTTAATAATATGGCAGCGTCTTGGTTGGGGATAAGTTTCACACTGACAGAAGCTGTTTTATTTCCCTATCTCCTGTTTGTTGGGGCACCGCGCACGGTCAATTGGCGTTTTGAGGGGGAGTTAAAAAACTGGACCCGATTGCATTTCTCTTTTGGGTCACGGGCCTTTGTAAATGGTCTTTTATCGGAAGCATATATTCGTGTTGATGTGATTATGCTCGGGATGTTCCTCAGTGACGAAAAGGTCGGGATCTATAGTTTTGCGGCTATGTTTGTCGAAGGCATTTACCAGCTTTCTGTCGTGATCCGTACCATTTCTAATCCGGTTCTGGTTAAGCTGCTTTCCCCTTTGGATAAATTGGCGTTAGGGGCATTTGTGCGACGGATATCAGGGTTAAGCTTCTTAGCAACGGCAGCGGCAGCAACTGTATTGTTTGTTGTCTTCCCTTACTTGGACATGGTTTTTAATCCAGAGATGATAGAGGCAGGGTATCCCGCTCTGATGATTTTGCTTGGTGGTATGACGGTCTTTTCCATTTTCGTTCCAACGGACCAAATTCTATTGCAAGCGGGGTGGCCAGGACGGCAAAGCCTGATGATGTTGATGAATATTTTGTTGAATGTGATCTTGAATTTTATGTTTATTCCTATATACGGGCTAATCGGGGCGGCTAGTGCAACAGCAATTTCTTTCGTTGGGGCCGGTTTGCTTTTAAACGTGCTGGCTTGGCGATTTTTAGGGCTTAAAGGGGGGCTTCTTGTTGCAAAATAATTTGGAACAGGTGGAACGGCGAGATTGTATAATCGCATTTATAATTTGTGTGGTGACTGTTTTTGTACTGTTTTACTTGAAATATCCTCAACGATTGCCCTATGGCGATGAATATGAATATCTTGGATATGCTTATGGTGTCTTCAAGTTCGGTATATTCGGGCAAGTTAAGCAATTGAATGTTACTCCTGATGTGGATTTGTTTTTTCCACCAGTTTACCCCTATTTCTTATCCTTCATGATGTATCTGGATGATGGATTGGTCAAAACATTTGAATGTGTGTTGAGCGATATGGGTACGGGTACATTGGGGGCATATCAGTCAAAAGCAGATTGCACCCCTGATTATAACCTGGTAATCGGGGCTCAGGTACTGATGTCAGCTGTGACAATCTTTTTTGTTTGGTTGACAGCTTTGCGTCTTGGAAATGGATCAAAAAAAATCGCTTATTTTACGGCATTTTTAGCAGTTGTTTCGAAGGTGAGCTATTCTTATGCCAATTTCTTTTTGACAGAAACATCGACTCTCTTTTTGGCTGCGGGGTTAGGGTGGTCTTTGGTTTGGCTCTGGCAGGAATGCACGGCTAAATCTGCGCTTGCTTGCGGTGTGTTTTTTGCCATTTTAGTCATGACACGGGCGGGTTGGAGTTATGCGATCCTTGTGATGGTTCCGATCCTTCTGACTTTGGCTTTATTGTCTTGGAAAGAAAAAGGGGTAAAGGCTTTTTTACCTTTGATTGTTTTTTTATGTGTGTATGGATCTGCTTTGACACCTTGGCTTTTGCGCAATGCGATCATCTTTGACACACCTAGTCTGACGGGTGGCTATAGTGATCGTATCTTAACCCATCGGGTCCCTTATAATTTGATGACAACAGATGAAATGATAGCTGCTTATGTCTATTGGTTGCCGGATTTTGGCGATAGCTTGGCGGCTACATTATTTCCTAAAGGGCAATATGAACGGTTGGATTTCAACGCATCTAATGGGTTTTTTCAAGGTGCACGCTACAAGATGATGGCCGAGGCGAACAGTAAACGAGGTGATCAATCACTCTTTGATTATCTTCTCGAACATGAGGTTGTCGGTAATCTAGGACAGCATGTGGCGGTGACCATGGCGCTTGTGTCACGCGGGATGTGGGTTGGTAAATATTGGGGGCTTGTAGCTTGGATGTTTTACCTGCCGCTTTTGGTGTTTGCCCTCTATAAGAGATGGGGAAGTTTCATTGTGGTATCATTGCCACCGCTGTTTATTCTAGGTTTAAGTGCGTTCGTATCTGTCAGTATCCCACGTTATAATTTGGCTCTTATCCCTGTTCTTTCCTTCTCTGTTGCTTATGTTTTGGCACAAGCAGTAGAAAAATTTAAAAATTTACGAAGGGCAACCGGATAAAGTCTATAGTCATTGACCCTATCTGAATACCATCGCATAAAGACACAAATGAGATTTGCACAGAAAGGCAAATGTAAAAAATGACGAAAGTTGGTGTAATCGGGGCCGGGGCCTGGGGGACGGCTTTGGCTTGTGCAGCAAAGCGTGGTGATAATGATGTGTTGCTGCAAGCCCATGAGCCAGACGTGGCGGAAATCATAAACAGAAGCCATGTGAATCCGACATATCTGCCCAATATAAACTTGGACCCCAATATTCGTGCGACGACCAATTTAATAGATGTGGTGGATAGTGATGTGGTGTTGCTGGTTGCGCCTGCCCAATATGTGCGTGAAACCTGCAAACAGTTAAAAGCGATCTGGCATGACGGCACGCCCATTTTGGTTTGTGCCAAAGGGATTGAACTGGATAGCGGCCAAATCATGAGTGAAGTTCTGGAAGAAGAACTGCCCGGTGTGATGATTGGCATTTTATCAGGCCCCACGTTTGCCACTGAAGTTGCCAATGGTTTGCCATCAGCTTGTACATTGGCCATGCACGATATGGATAAAGCCATGGAAATTGGCAAAATCATTGGTTCAGACCGTTTTCGCATTTACGCCAGTGATGATGTCATTGGGGCGCAAATCGGCGGGGCGGTGAAAAACGTGTTGGCCATTGCCAGCGGGATGGCGTCCGGTAAAGGCTTTGGCGATAATGCACGCGCGGCTCTGATCACACGTGGCATCTCAGAACTTGTCCGCCTTGCTGTGGTGAAAGGTGCAAAGCCTGAAACTTTGATGGGTCTGTCAGGTATGGGGGATTTGACCCTGACTTGTAATTCCATGCAGTCGCGTAACTTCTCTTTGGGGTTTGCGTTGGGCCAAGGTCAACAGCTGAATGATATTTTGAACAGCCGCAAAGCGGTGATCGAAGGTGTTTTTACTGCCCGCTCGGTCTGTAAACTGGCAGCGCGTTTAAAAGTGGAAATGCCCATCTGTACGGCCGTGAATCAGGTTTTGAATGAAGGGGCAGACATCAATACTGTTGTTGATGATTTGTTGTCCCGACCCTTTAAAGAGGAAATTTAATATGCTTTATGTGGTGAAATGTGTCGATAAACCGAACCATTTACAAGTGCGTCTGGATAACCGTCCGGCCCATGTGGAATTTTTAAAATCCTATGGCGATAAGTTGTTTGCTGCCGGTCCGACCTTGTCTGATGAAGATGATACCATGAATGGGTCGGTCGTCATATTGGACCTAGAAAGCAAAGATCAGGCACAGGAATTTTGCGACAATGACCCTTATGCAAAAGCCGGATTATTTGAATCGGTGAGCATTTCCAAATGGAAAAAAGTGCTCCCCGCCGATTAATCTTATCCTGATTTAGAAAAATAACTAAGGAGCCTGTGCGCGATGGCTGAGCAGTATCTTTGTGATTTTAATGATGTGGCCGAAGAAGACAGCAAAGAATTTTTCATAGAGCTGAATGGGCAAGAGCAGTCCATTCTGGCGGTCAAGAAAGATGGCATATTCAATGTGTTCGTGAATAAATGCCCCCATATTGGCGTACCGATGAATTTGGAGCCGGACCGATTCTTGGATTCTGAAAAGAATTTCATCATGTGTTCGACCCATGGCGCACTTTTTAAAATGGATGATGGGGAATGTGTCCATGGCCCCTGTTTGGGGCAACATCTCACGCCTGTGCCTTTTCACCTTCAAGGGCAAGAAGTCTTTATAGCCAAGGACTTGTAAAAGGTTTCCCACACACTTCGTAGGGATGCTTCTTTGGGTCGTAATCGGTAACACCAATTTTAAAACTTTGTTGCGCGCAATAACGATGATTTATTCACTTGTTTCGCGCGAAGTTTCTGACATAATCAGGCCACGGTGCACGTAAATGCAGCGTATTTAATCCGAAGCACGAATTTAATAACGTGCTCATAACTCGACACATCTAGGGAGATTCGCAAAGAAATGTCCGACATTTACCCCGTTAATCCAGAACTGGCCGCGAAAGCGCATGTTGACAACGATAAATATCTGGAAATGTATAAGCAATCCGTGGAAGATCCAGATGCATTCTGGGGCGAACATGGTAAGCGGATCGATTGGTTCAAGCCTTATACCAAAGTTAAAAATTCCTCATTTGATGGCAATGTAGAGATCAAATGGTTTGAAGACGGCACCACGAACGTCGCTTACAACTGTTTGGACCGTCACCTCGAAAAACGTGGTGATCAGGTTGCTATCATTTGGGAAGGTGACGACCCATCTGAATCTGAAAATATCACGTATAAAGAATTACACGCACGCGTTTGTAAATTGGCAAATGCCATGAAAGCACGCGGTGTTGGCAAAGGTGACCGTGTCACTCTTTACTTGCCGATGATTCCGGAAGCAGCAGTGGCGATGTTGGCTTGTGCACGCATTGGTGCCATCCACTCTATCGTTTTTGGTGGTTTTTCGCCGGATGCATTGGGTGATCGTATCAAAGGGTGTGAAGCCAAATGCGTGATTACCGCTGATGAAGGTTTGCGTGGCGGCCGTAAGGTTCCCTTGAAAGCTAATGCTGATGAAGCGATGGAAAAATTTGATGTGGAAACTTGTATCGTTGTGAAACGTACCGGTGGCGACATCAACATGAAAGAGGGTCGCGACCTGTGGTATGAAGAAATCACCGCAGCGGCTTCTGCTGATTGCCCGGCAGAAGAAATGAACGCAGAAGATCCGCTGTTCATCCTTTATACGTCTGGTTCAACAGGCATGCCGAAAGGTGTCCAACACACCACAGGCGGGTATTTGGTCTATGCGTCTATGACGCACCAATATGTCTTTGATTACCACGACGGCGACATTTACTGGTGTACAGCGGATGTGGGTTGGGTGACAGGTCACTCTTACATCGTTTACGGTCCGTTGGCGAACGGTGCGACCACATTGATGTTTGAAGGTGTGCCGAACTACCCGTCAACATCACGTTTCTGGGAAGTTTGCGATAAGCATAAAGTAAATATTTTCTATACAGCACCGACGGCGATCCGCTCGCTGATGCGCGAAGGCAATGGTCCGGTTGAAAAATGTTCACTTGATACTTTGCGTGTCCTGGGTTCTGTGGGTGAACCGATCAACCCGGAAGCCTGGAACTGGTACAACGAAGTTGTCGGTAAAGGGAAATGCCCGATTGTGGATACATGGTGGCAGACCGAAACCGGCGGGATTTTGATTACACCGTTGCCGGGTGCAACAGCCTTGAAACCGGGGTCCGCTACACGTCCGTTCTTTGGTGTCCAACCGCAATTGGTGGATAACGATGGCAACGTGATGGAAGGTGCAACCGAAGGCAACCTGTGTATGATTGACAGTTGGCCGGGCATGATGCGTACGTGTTACGGCGATCATGAGCGTTTCATCCAGACTTACTTCTCAACCTATAAAGGCAAGTACTTTACCGGGGACGGCGCACGCCGTGATGAAGATGGTTATTACTGGATTACCGGTCGTGTAGATGACGTGATCAACGTTTCCGGTCACCGTATGGGGACGGCAGAAGTTGAATCGGCTCTCGTGGCCCACCCGAAAGTGGCAGAAGCCGCTGTTGTGGGGGCACCGCATGAACTTAAAGGCCAAGGCATCTACGTTTACGTCACCTTGAATGCAGGTGAAGAACCGTCTGACGAACTTAAAACCGAGTTGGTCAAATGGGTCCGTCATGAAATCGGCCCGATTGCGTCACCGGATTGGCTGCAATGGTCACCGGGTCTGCCGAAAACACGTTCTGGTAAAATTATGCGCCGTATCCTGCGCAA
>JABXIC010000012.1 GCA_013373265.1 Methylocystaceae bacterium
AGGCAAAACTGGAATATTGAGAACGTATGAAAGATACAGTTGCTAGAAGGAGGCCACCTTCTTTTGATTGATAAGGGGGAAGACTGTCAAGGGCGGCGTAAAGTCAGGCCATTTTGTCCATGATGAATAAGAAATCAGACGGGCGTTATTCTGGTAACAGGCGTTTTTTATAAGCCACGTCGTTCATGTCACGAACATCGAAACTCAGGCTTGTGACCCAAGGTAGGAGTTTAGAAAGTTTCTCTCGTGCAATAATGGACAGCTTTTCCTTTTGCTGGTCGGTTCGACCTTCCAGCATGGAAATGGTGACATGGACAAAGGTTTCACCGGTTTTGCGTAATCTGAAATGATCAACTGCAATCGCGCGGACCTTAATGTCTTCGGGTTGCATGAAGCCGCATTCGCAGCCAGCTTCATACAATCCTTCCATGACGGCGTTGAGATCTGCACGTTGTTCGATTTCACGTGCATATTCGAAAACGAAGTGGGGCATTTTTACGTCCTAAAATAAAGAGAAATATTCACGTTCTTCCCATTCCGATACGGTGGTCAGATAGCGGTTCCATTCGGCCCGTTTCAGGGTTGTGTAGTAGTTGATGAAACCGTCCCCAAGCCGGGCGCGATAAAATGCACTTTTATCCAGATAATCAATGGCATCGGCAAGGCAGCTCGGCAGAGTTTCTGCATCATTGTCATAGGGGCTGGCAACAGGTGCAGGGGCCTGCATCTTGTTTTCCAGACCGTCGATCCCGCTTAAAATCTGGGAAGACACATAAAGATACGGGTTTGCCGCAGGTTCACCCACACGGTTTTCGATCCGGCTGGCAGGATCATCCGGATTGGCAAGACAACGAACCATGGCACCACGGTTATCGCGTCCCCATTGGATACGGTCCGGGGCCAGTGAAAAAGGACGATATCTTTTATAGCCGTTAATGGTGGGGGTGGAAAAAACACAGCTTTCCTTGGCATGAGCCAGAATACCAGCGATCCACATATTCCCGATATCGGAAATCTCTTTTCCCGGTTCTGGCATAAACATATTGTCGCCGCTGTTCACATCCACAAGTGACTGGTGCAAATGCCAACCACTGGCCATGGAGTCTGGGAAGCGGGGGCGGCACATAAAGGTTGCGTGCAATCCGTTACGATGACAGACCTGTTTAACCATGGAACGAAACAGTACCATATTGTCTGCTTGTTGCATGGCCGGTGCCGGATCAAAGGTAACTTCCAACTGGCTGGGGCCGAATTCAACCTCTAAAGATCGAACGGGCAGTCCCAGTTTCTGGGCATTGATACGTACAAGGTCGAAAATATGTTCCATCTGATCATAACGATCTTCTGTCAGATATTGATAACCGTGGGAAAGCAGTTCGGTTGTGGGCGGGGTGCCGGGTTGTCCGGCATCCTGATAGCCCATCGGGGTTTCCTTACGTTCAAAGACATGGAATTCCACTTCCAGACCAGCGATGAAATCATATCCCATATCGTTCAGACGGGAGGAGGATTTCTGCAAAATGGTACGGGTCGAAAATTCCACAGGTTTCCCATCCGGCTGATACAGGTCAGCCATGATCCAGCCGGTCTTGTTCGCCCAGGGCAGAACTTTGAAGGTGGACGGGTCCGGTATCATCAGAACGTCGCTGCCCCCGGTCATTTGTCCTTCGCCAAACCCGACATCGGATTGCCAGATGGAAAAGACCGTGCGGTGCGAGGTATCTTTCAACAACAGGGTAGAGGTCATAGAGATGCCGCTTCGAAAGGCACTTTCCAATCCATCGGCGACAATTGTTTTGCCGCGTAAAACCCCGTGTTGATCCACAAACGAAATCCGGATGACTTCCAGTTCTTCCTGAATGGCATGGGCGAGGGCCTGATCACAGGCCTCTCTTTCGCGCTCACCCCAGATATTGTGACGATAGGCAAAACTGTTTTCAAAATTCAGTTTTTCTTTCATTTTATGACCTTTATTCAAAAGCGTTGTTCAAGGTTTCCTATCAGGATGGGGACAATTAGAATTCTGCATCCCATTCGCATTCTTTTCTGCGAATGGCATCACTATCTTGCCACTGATTTTCCCAATTCTCGACAGATGTGATCGCATCAATTGCAATCGGTCCCTTGATGGTTGCGGCTTGTTCTGCTGAAACATACATGGGCAATGCATTAAAATCCTGACCGGAGGCTACAACTTTCATAGCTTTTTGCAATTTGCGGCGATGCTGGATGATTGCTTTGTCTGTTGTACCCAGATGTTCGTTTGTACGGTCCTGAATGGCACCCATTGATTCACAAGCCCACTGGTCGTGAACATTGATGTCCAGCCCCATGCCGGTCCAGGTCAGGTTTTGCTGTTCTTCACGATTGTAGCCGTAATTGTTGCGCTTGTTACGGGTCGGGGCATAATCGGGCAGGGTATGTTCCTTCAGGCGCTGTTCACGCATTTTCTGTTTGTCCACGGGTTTGCCAAAGCTGGTGAACATAGAAAACCAGTAACAGTTCTCATCATCAATCGGTACGTGCCATTGTGTGATGGTCATTTCACTGGACATTGGAATGGTAATGGCACAGGGGAAAACCTGATTGGTCAAACGCACGTGCATTTTATCGTCGCCGATTTCGCGCAGGGAAATGATGCGAAGACCATAGTCCGTTTCCTCAACGCGAATTTCCGGACGGTCGAATTCACGCAGGACTTTGGTCATGGGAATATCGGTATCGGCCGCCGTATCACGGAATTGTTTACCATAGCTTTCGCGCGGGTCTTCATCCTGCAAGAAGCGGTGAAGATAGGATGCGTGCGCCGGGTCAATGCCGACTTCAAGGGCTTGCAACCAGTTACATTCCCAAAGGCCTTTAAAGGAAAAGACATGCGTGTCCGGTGCTTTGAAGCAATCGAAATCCGGTAGTGCAGGCGGTTCACCTTCACCCATAAAGGCAAAGACGATGCCGTTCACTTCCTGTACCGGATAGGTTTTCATCTTGATGCTTTTATGCATTTTGGATTCATCCGGTTCTGCCGGTTGATTGGTACATTGGCCGGTTTCATCAAATTTCCAGCCATGGAAGGGGCATCGCAGCCCACCGTCTTCAATGCGACCAAAACACATGTCGGCACCACGGTGCGGACAGTGACGTTCGGTCAGTACCAGTTGGCCTTCGTTGTTGCGATAAAGGGCCAGACGTTCCCCCAGCAGTGTGACCGGGACGACTGGACGGTCAGCTTCCAGTTCTTCTGTTAGGGCTGCAGGCAACCAGTATTGGCGCAGCAGATTTCCACCGGCAGTTCCGGCACCTACACGTGAGAGTTCGTCGTTTTTTTCCTGACTCATCATGGCTTGATACTCCTTTATATTTGTCTCAAATGTTCTTGGATTTGTTTGTTAACCGAAGGTTTTTAGGGAAACGCTCAGATCGCGAGCGGCTTCTTTAGGGATGGTTGTGCGCGATGTCACCAGTCTGCGCGCCGCAAGATGATCTGCAGGTCGATTGATTGAATCGACACGCACCAGATTGTCTTGTTTGTAATAAAGCAGAGAGAATTTGTTCTCTGCTGTTTCACCACGCAAAATCACGTCGTCGTAATCCAGCGTGGATCCAACCATTTGTATTTTGACACCAGCCTGATCGGACCAGAACCATGGCGCAACTTGCGCAGGGACATCGCGTCCACACAGGCGGGCGGCAATAATTTTGGCCTGATCAACGGCATTTTGTACTGATTCCGTGCGCGACGGGTCGATATCGTACGGCAGTGTCCAGACGGCGCAATCACCACAGGCGGAAATATGCGGATCATCGCTCAGGCAGGTTCGATCGACCATGATCCCGTTGCAACAGGTCAGGCCTGCATTTTGTGCCAATGTGTCATTGGCAACGGTGCCGATGCCGACAACCAGAAGATCGCAGTCCAACTTTTGATCGTTGGGTTGTAAAGATAGAGAAAGAGATTGATCCGGGTTGATTTTTAGGTCTTCCAATCGGGTATCGAAATGGAACTTAATGCCGTTTTGGCAATGGTGTTCATAAAGGTAGGAGGACATTTCAACGGGGAACAGGCGTTCGAGAATACGGCCCGCCATTTCAATAACGCTGACCTTTTTGCCTTTTTTGGCTGCTGTTGTGGCGACTTCCAGACCGATAAAACCCGCCCCGATGATGCCGACATGATTGACCTTTTCAAGGGCCAGACGCAGTTTGTCGGCATCTTCAGTTGTGCGCACATAAATAATATTGTCGTGTTCAGCCCCCTGAACCGGTAATTTGCGCACATGACTGCCTGTGGCTAGAACTAAATGATCGTAGCCTTGGGAAAGGACTGTGTTTTGTCCTTTTAGGTCTTTAAGGGTAATTTGACGGGCCTGACGATCAATCGCTGTGACCTCATGATGCAGAATAAGACCGATCGACTGATCGGCATAATATTTTGCACTTTTCAGGGCCAGTGCCTCTGCAGGCTGATCCGTTTCTAGATAAGCCTTGCTTAGTGGCGGGCGCTGATAGGGCAGCACGTTTTCGGCGCTGATCAGGGTGATCGGTTGATCATAACCGTTTTCACGCAAAGAGATTGCCACCTGTACCCCGGCGTGTGAGGCGCCGACGATGACGGTGCCCGGTGTTAGGACTGACATTGTGGAACCTCAATCACCCCACCGTCCATTTCTTCACAGATACGGACCTGACAGCTCAAACGGCTTGTTTCGCGTCGCTCGGCGGCGGCTTCTTCCAGCATTTCACTTTCGTCTTCTGAAGCCGGATCAAGTAGGGTAGCCAGTTCATCTGACAGGTAGATATGGCAGGTTGCACACATGCAACTGCCGCCGCATTCGGCATCAATGCCGTCAACATTGTTAAAAATGGCGGCTTGCATTACGCTTTCACCAATGGAAGCTTCAACTTTCTGAATGGTTCCGTCTGTCAGTTTGAAGTTCAGTTCAATTTTGTTTTTAGTCATCTTTTATTCCATTGTGTTTCTGTCTAGTGACCCATCATCTGGGGCAGGAAAAGAGAGATCGCAGGGAAGGCAATCAGGATGGCAAGCCGGACAAAATCGGCGAGGACAAAGGGCATGACCCCGATCATGACATCCTGAATTTTTGATCCCTTGGCGGCACTTTGAACGACAAAAAGATTCATGCCGACGGGAGGTGAGATCAGGCCTGTTTCGACGGTTACAACGGCGATAATGCCAAACCAGATGGGATCAAAACCACTGGCGACAATAACCGGGTAGAAAATCGGAACCGTCAGCAGGATCATGGCAAGACTTTCAAGGAAACATCCCATAACCACGTAAAAGGCAACGATAAGGGCCATGACCATCCAGGGGTCCAAATTCATGGAGTTGATCTTATCGACCATTTCAAAGGAGATTTGGCTGACCGATAGCAGGAAGCCAAAGACTTCGGTACCAATCAAAATCACAAAGATGGTTGCAGTAATGGAAACTGTTTCGACGACGGCTTCCTGAAAACCTTCCCATGTCAAACCGCGCCACAGGGACAAGACAAGCGCCAACGCGGCCCCGACACCACCGGCTTCGGTGGGAGAGAAAATACCACCGTACAAACCACCCATCACCAGACCGAACAACAAAGCGACCGGGGCAAACTGTTTCAGAGCCGTTTTAAGCGAGGTGTTTTCATCCGGTTGCTGCGTTAAATCGGGCTTCCAGCGGCGCGCCATAATGGTGACGGTAATCATATAAAGACTATAAGCCAGCAAGCCCGGCAGGAAACCGGCTAAAAACATGTCGCCAACCGATTGTTCAGTAATCAATGCATAAAGCAGCAGGGCAACAGATGGCGGGATCATTATACCCAGCGTTCCCCCTGCGGCCAATGATCCAGCCGCCAATCGCGGATGATAACCTTGGCTCATCATTTCGGGATAGGCAACGCGCGTCATGGTTGATGCGGTCGCCAGTGAAGACCCGCAGATGGCGGAAAATGCCGCACCGCCGGATACCGCTGCCAAGGCGAGACTGCCATTCCATCCTTTGGTAAAATAACGTGCGGAGTCAAACAGGTCTTTGGACAGACCGGCACGTGCCGCAAGACTTCCCATCAAGAGGAAGAGGGGAATAATAATAAATGAATAGTTTGACGCGGTTTCAAAGGCAGCGGTTTCCAAAACATCCAATGCCGGTGTCAGACCGACAATCAGGGAAAAGCCGCCTGCGCCAACCAGGATCATGGCCAGACCAACGGGGCAACCGATGGCCAGCAGGACCAGAATGACCACCAGGCCACCCAGACCAATTGAGAGGGGGTCCATAACTATATCTCCAACCGATTATGTTTCGGGATCGATGCCGTATTTCTTTTTCAATCCCAACCAGAGGCCGGTAAGAGAAATGACAATACAGCAAACCGTTAGAGCGGCGTAAATCAGGTATAGAGGAATCCCCAGATCCTGCGTGTAATCACCGCGTTCAAACATGGTCAAGGTGCGTTTTAAAAACAGCCAGCCGATGGCAGCTGTGAATGCCGCCAGCAAAAGGTCCCAGACACGTTCGAGAAAATGTCTCAGAATTTGCGGCATTGCCCCCAAGAGCAATTCCACACTGACCAGTCCATGGACGGCAGCACGTGGCAAGGAGGCAAAAACCATAATCAGCAAAGCGTATTTCGAGAGTTCGATCTGACCGGGGTAAACCAGATTGATGGTTCCCCCGCTCAAATCAAGCACCAGACGTCCCAGAACACTCGTCACGACAATCAACAGCATTAACATCAGAGATCCATATGCGATTTTGTCGAAAATTTTGATGAGTCGTTCCATGACATTCTCCTTGGGATGAAGTTACTTCAGCTCGGCTTCGCAAGAAGCAACATATTCCTGAACCTTTTTATAAGTAGCGGTTCCCGGAAGTCCTTTTTCATCAAGGTCGGCGATATATTTCGTTGTCACCTTGTCAGCGACTTTTTTCCACTCGGCATATTCCTCGGGGGATAGCTTGTTGATGGTGCCGCCTTCGGCCTTGATTTTATCAATCCCGACGATATCGGCATCGTCATAGCCTTGACCAGCGTTTACCGCCCATTTCATACCGGAATTATCATCAATGACTTTTTTCAGATCAACCGGCAGGTCTTCGTAAGCTTTTTTGTTCATGGTGGTCACGAAGGCCAATGAATAAAAGCCGAACTCGGTATGCTGTTTGGAAACTTCGTAAGTACGGAAGCTGGCGACGGCGGACCAGGGCAACATGTAGCCATCAATCACACCGCGTTGCATGTTTTGATAGGTGGCCGGTGCAGGCATACCTACCGGAACACCGCCCAGATCACTGATCAAGGTGCCGATCGGTTCGGTCGGACGGCGGATTTTCATGCCTTTCATATCGGCCAGTGTGGTTACCTTCTTGTCTTTCATATGAAGGTGACCTGGACCATGTGTATGTACGTGGATCAGGTGTGTTTCTTCAAATTCCTTGTCCAGTGCTCCACTGTCATACAGTTTCTGGAAGGCGCAGGAACCGACAGCACCTGTTTTGAACAGGCCCGGCAGTTCAACGATCTGACTGAGCGGGAAACGACCGGCTGTATAACCCAGAACGGTCCAGGCAATATCTGTAATGCGGTTTTTTGCGTTATCATAACCCGCAGGTGCTTTGCCCAGTGTTTGCGCCGGGAATACAGTCACGCCAATGCGACCACCGGATTGTTCTTCGACGGCCTTTTTCCAGGCATCAAACATACGTTCACTTTGCCAGCTGTTTTTCGGCATAAAATGTGCAAGGCGCAGATTATATTCTGCAGCATGGGCCGCACCTGCACAACCACTTAACAGGACGCCACCAACGGCTGCAAAGGACAGGATTTTTTTCAAGCTCACCATCTTCATAGAATTCCTCAACTATCAAAAAACAAATTGCACGATAATCGCTCATATGATTGAATATCGGACAAAAAGATGATGACAGTAATTTGACATATGTCAAGTATTAGAGTTAAAATAGTTTGATAGTACGTTATAAGTATATGTAATAAAAAGGTTTTAGGGATGAATGATTTTAACGAAAAAGATATTTCCATGACTTTTCTGAAAGGCATGAAAGTTCTGGAATGCTTTTCCGGGATTGATCGGGCGATGAGCATTTCAGAAATCGCCAAAAAAACGGATCTGAACAGAACCGTAACCCGTCGTCTGGTGCTGACGTTGGAGCATCTGAAGTATCTTGAATCAACGGACCGCCGTTATAGCTTAACTCCACGTATTCTGCGGGTTGCCGGTGGGTTTTTGCAGGGGCATGACATTGGAAAACATGTCACGCCAATCCTGAAATCCTTTTCAGATAAAATTAAAGAAAGCATTTCTTTTGTGATGCTGGATGAAGACCGCGCCATATATGTTGCCCATTCACCGGGCGATCAGCGACTGATCACTCAAGGTTTTACGATCGGTTCGACTCTGCCGTTACATGCAACAGGTTTGGGGCGTGCCATTCTCGCATTTTGCCCCGAAGACAGGCAAAAAGAATTGCTCAAAAAATCCCCATGTGCCAGCTATACGAACAATACGACCGTTGACCCGGAAAAATTAAAATCCGATCTGACTCTGACGCGGGCACGTAGTTATGCGTTGGTGATCAATGAATTTGAAGAAGGGGTGACATCTCTAGCCGTTCCCGTCTTGCATCAGGATGGTGAACTGATAGGTGCTGTCGGTATTGTCGGCCCGAATCCGCGTTTTCAGGATGAAAAGAAAAGACAAGAACGCCTCAACGTTCTTCATGAATGCGCCGAAGAGATAGCCATGCTGGTGTAGATATCACGGAAGTGTCAGAGTAAATTGAAGATCGCGGTATTTCATTCTATTGTTGCATGATGGACAAGCATTTTAAATCCTCTGCGGAGGTAATCCGCCTCGCAGTGATGCTGTATGTCCGCTTTCCTTTGTTTTTACGGCATGTAGAAGATATTTTTCATGAACGCGGTATAGATATTTTATATGAGACAGTTTGTTTCTGGTGGAATAGGTTTGGTCTTATATTTGCCCGCGGTATATTGATGAAGCTTTTGTCAAAGTGAAAGGTGAACGGCATTACCTTTGGCGTGCTGTCGATTATGAAGGAACGGTTCTTGATGCCGTTGTCACCAAGAAAAGAGATAAAAAATTTGCTCTTAAGATATTGAAAGGATTGTTGAAAAAGTATGGCGAACCAACGTCTATAGCGACGGATAAACTTAAGTCATATTCAGCAGATCTAAAAGAAATTGGCATGACTGAAAAACATGAGACTGGTCAGTGGATGAACAATCGCGCCGAAAATAGCCATCTCGTTTTTCGAAGGCGGTAACGGGCTATGAATAAGTTTAGAAGTATGACTTCGCTGCAGAAGTTTTTAGGGGGTCAAACGCAGGTTCAAAATCATTTTTCAGGAGAGCGACATCTAAACAAAAGACAACATTATCGTGATTTTCGCTCAATGGCCTTAGTTAAGTGGCGTTCTCTCTTGGCTTAGATTTAAGTCAGTTCTGATTAAATTTTATTCTACAGTTTTAATCTGACAATGCCTTTTGAAGGTGTAGGTCTCATTCCCCAATGGCAGAAAGACCAGATTTTTTTATACCTCTTTTTCCATACAGGTCCACTTTATAAGTACGGGACCAATGTAATCAGTTGGTTATTCGGCCGTTATAATTTCCCCATGTTTCATTTGATCTGTGACTGACTTGGGGGGAGGACGATCTGTAACGAGGATATTGAAAGCAGGCAAGTCACAGACCTTAATCAAGCCAGATTTATTAAATTTACTATTGTCACTGAGCAAAACGACTTGGTCAGCTAAGGGCATGATGACGCGCTTGAAATCACTTTCAAAAATATCATAGTCCATACAACCATGTTTCGGGCTGATCGCTGCGACAGAGATAAAACACATATCAGGCGTGAACTGAGAGATAAACCGGATGGCTTCGGCCCCCGTCAGGGTCTGGTCTTCAGGGCGCAGTTCCCCACCGGATAGAATAACCCGATTGCCTTTTGTGCCCGTCGACAGGATGTTGGCAACTTCCAAGGACAACGTAATGATGGTGAGGTCAGTACGCGTTTTTAGTTGGCGCGCTAGAAAACAGGCTGTGGACGAATTATCCAGAAAAATTGTGGCGCCCTTGTCGATGAGTTTTGCAGCGCAGATCCCGATTTGCAATTTAGCATGCGACATCACCCGCATACGGCTTTGAAAAGGTGCTTCAGCTCTTGCGACATTAAAGCGCACGCCACCATGAAACTTATCAACCAGTCCATTTTCCGAAAGTTGACGCAAGTCCCGACGAATGGTTTCGTCGGAAACTTGAAAATGATCGCTCAGATCCTGAATAGAGGCGGATTGTATTTCTTGAAGCCATTCAGCAATATTTTGTTGGCGAATGTTAAGGCCGTTTCGTTCCCACATTATTTATATCTCGGGCTGAATATGCATTGCTTGTCCACTATCGCAATTATAAATTCGCAGGTGGTTGGTGTCAAATGCCAGCCCGACATCACTGCCGATTGCCGGCACCTGATCCACACGAAGACGAGTTGTCAAACGGTCTTCACCGATACTGACTTCCACAAGGGCTTCCGGGCCAAGCAGTTCAACCCGTTCGATAGATCCTTTCAGGGTCGCCTCTTCCATCGGAGCAAGAACAATTTCTTCAGGACGAATACCCAGAATGACCTCTTTCTGGGAAGAACCCGTTACGCTCTGGTTAAGGGTCAGGGGCGAGCGCAAGGCCGGATGACCGATACGTCCCTGATCCAGCTTGCAATGCAACTGGTTCATTTCTGGGGCACCAATAAAAGACGCCACAAACAGGTTTTCCGGTTGGCGATAAACGGTCATGGGGTCATCCAGTTGTTGGATGCGACCATCATGCATCACCGCAATCCGCGAGCCCAAGGTCATCGCTTCCACCTGATCATGCGTGACATAAATCACCGTGATGCCGAGTTCATTGTGCAAACGTTTCAGTTCAGCACGCATGCGCCCGCGTAGTTTTGCATCAAGGTTGGAGAGCGGTTCGTCAAACAGATATACTTTTGGCTTTCGCACAAGGGCACGACCGATGGCAACACGCTGGCGCTGTCCGCCGGACATTTCCTGTGGCTTTCGATCCAGCAAGTCATGAATGTTGAGAATATCGGCGGCTTCCTTAATACGTGTGTGAATTTCGCTCTTACTCAGTTTCGTGGTTTTCATCAAGCCGAATGCCATATTCATATAGGCTGTCATATGGGGGTACAGAGCATAAGACTGGAAAACCATGGCAATATCGCGTTGACTGGGTTCAGCATCAGTGACATCGACCCCATCAATCATTAATTGGCCTGCGCTGATATCTTCCAAGCCCGCAATCATGCGCAATGTGGTTGATTTTCCACAACCTGATGGGCCGACGAGGACCATGAATTCTTTATCTTCGATATCAAGGTCAAGGTTTTTGACGGCAGTTTGGGAGCCGTAATTTTTGGTGATTTGGCGTAGAGAAACGGTTGCCATGAATTTGTTCCTTAAGTCTATTTCAGGCCGGCATGCATGAAGCTGTCGACAAAGCGACGCTGGAAGATAACGAAGAGGAGAAGAAGCGGTGAGATCACGATAACAGTTGCAGCCATCAAGCGTGTCCAGTCTGCCCCGCTGTCAGACTTAGCAAGGAGACCCAGCCCGATCGGAAGCGTTCTCACGGATTCAGAATTTGTTACCAGCAGGGGCCACATATAATCATTCCAGTGAGTTACAATCGAGATGATAGCAAAGGCAATAAGGGTCGGGCGCACCAAGGGCAGATAAACATGCCAGAGTGTACTAAGGTGCCCACAACCGTCCAGTTTTGCCGCATCACTAAGTTCAGTTGGCACTTGGCGAAATGCCTGACGAAGCATGAAAGTCCCGTATCCACTGGCAATAAAAGGGACGATCATGGCAGGCAAACTGTTCATCAAGCCGAGCTCACGTACGGTGATGAAGTTGGTTAGAAAGATCGCATAAATAGGGAACATGATCTGCAGTAAGAAGAGGGAAAAAATCACGTTCTTGAACGGGAAGGTCAAGCGGGCAAAAGCATAGGCAGCAAGAGAAATGGTTACGATTTGACAAATTAAAATGCCGCCCGTGACCAAAAATGAATTGACCATATAAGTGCCAAAAGGCGCAACAGACATAGCCGATGGGTAATTTTCCCAGATGAAGTTCTGCGGCAACAGGCCACTGCTTGAGTCAAAAACTTCAATACGGGTTTTAACGGAAGTGACTAAAATCCATATCAAAGGACTGATCCACAGAATTGCAACGGGAAACAGGATTGCGTGCAGACCGTATTTTTTAAGGAAGGATGGTTTCATTTTGAAGTTAACTCCCCAGATAATGAACACGCCGACCAAGGGTCGCTGCGATCAAGGCTATGAGAATGCCAATAAACAGAAGCAACATGTTTGCAACAGTACTGGCAAAGCCGATGTCCTGATATTGAAATGCGTTTTGATAGATATAAAGTGTCAGCACGTTGGTTGAATCTGCGGGTCCTCCTTGTGTCATGACGAAGACATAATCAAAAATTTGATAGGAATGTAAAATGCCGATGATCACGACAAAATAGATGGTCGGTGAAATGAGCGGAATGGTGATATGGATCAGTTGATGCCAGGTTGAAACACCATCCAGTTTGGCGGCTTCATAAAGGTCACGCGGTACCAGTTGCAGGGCAGCCAGTAGGATCAACATGAAATAGCCGGAATATTTCCAGATGCTCATAATCATAATGGCAGGCAGCGCCCATTCAGACGAATAAAGCCATTCTAGTTTTGGTAGGCCGAGGATGTCCATCATTCCATTAATTGGCCCATACCCTGGTGCATAAAGAAAGACCCAAACCATGCCGGCTGCGACAGAGGGGATCATCACCGGGTAAAAGAAGGCGGAACGATAAAGGGCAACGCCTCGAATTTTTGTATCTAACGCAACAGCCAGCAACAAGGCACAAATAATAGCAGCTGGAATAGTGATGAGCGTGTAAAAAGCCGTATTGCGAAAAGATTTCCAGAACAGTGCATCGGTGAGAACACGTTCGTAATTTTCCCAACCGAGAAAATAGATTTTATTGGAACCGAGCATGACGTCATGGAAGCTGAAATAGAGCGAACGTAAGATCGGCCAATAAGTGAAGGCTGTCAGAAAGATCAAGGAAGGCAAAAGCATCGCTAAAGCGACCAGTGATTCTTTCGTCGATTTTTCAGAAGGAAACCGCATTGGTAAAATTCTTTAAAAAAAGGAATAAACAAAGGAAATTCCGACCTGTACATATGCACAGGTCGGAATTGATCTTTTAGCCACGGCGACGCATCAGGCGTTCGATCTCACGATTAGCCTGTTTGGTCGCGTCCTTAAGGGCTGAGGTCGGGTCGATCTCGCCAGCAAGGGTACGATCAAGTGCGCTTTTGAGGTATTCACGCACTTTGTGGTAACCGGGCACCTGCAGGAAGGCACCGGCATAAGCAGCCTGTTCCAGAGCGACTTTAGCCGCCGGGACTTCATTGACGAAAGCTTTAAGATCTTCGCCTTCCCAAGAAGATTTACGCGCGGCGATATAACCGGTTTCCTTGCACCAGTGTGTCTGGTTCTGAGTGTTGGTCATCCAGCGGGCAAAGGTCCAGCTTGCTTGCAAATGGGTATCCGGTTGGTTTTTCGCCATCAGGATTGGTCCGCCACCAATAGTCGCGCCGTACGTTTTGTTTTTTGGCATAAAGGCAACCCCAACTTCGAACGGAGAAGATTTACGCAAGTTGGTCAGAGAGCCCGTGGAATGATAAAGCATAGCTGTACGACCAGCCATGAAGTCGTTTGCAGACCCCTGCCAAGTCGAAGCAGACGGCATCACGCCCTCTTTGACCATTTTAACCCAGAATTCAAGAGCGTCTATTGCTTCCGGTGCATCAAACATAACTTTGTCTTTTTGCCAAGGAACAAAAGCATTTTGTCGCACGAAGCTTTCAAAAATCCAATCGTGCCAACCGCCACCGAAAGTAACACCCCATTGGCTTACATCCGCACCGTTACGGATTGTCAGCGCTTTGGCTGTTTCCATCAGTTCTGCCCATGTGTCCGGCGCTTTGTTGATACCTGCTTTTGCAAACAGGTCTTTGTTATAATAGAGAACCGGTGTGGAGCATTGGAACGGCAGGCCGTAAAGCTTCTCTTCAGATTCGCAAATACTCAAAAACCCCGGAAGGAAATCTTGATAGATGTCATCAGCTTTCGCCATCGCAGTCACATCAGCAAGCGCATCCATGCCAAGGAAGGTCTGTAGGGCAGAGTTGATTGGCAACCATGTTGCGGGTGGTTCGCCAACACCCAGAGAAGTCATAACCTTCTGTTCGGTATTATCGTAGCTACCCGCATAGATCGGTTCGACCTGAACTTTTTCGTGGCTTGCGTTAAAGTCGTTTATCATACCTGTAACGATACGGTTGATGTCGCCTGACACACCTACCGGATACATAAATTGCAACTTCACAACATCCGTGCCGGAGGCAAACAGTGGTGTTGTACCAAGCATACCTGCAGCCGTAATTGCACCTGCACCGACTTGCAGGAAATGGCGTCGTGAAATAGGTAATTTTGTCGATGTCATCGTAAATTCCTTATGAAATTTCCACCTGGACCTAGGGCGCCTGAATGCCGTTCTCATACCTAGCTTGCGACATGCAAATCATCCCGAATTGAGGCAATAGAGTTGCAAAGGACTGTTACACTTAAATGACAATCTGATGTAATTTGTGGGAAATTTTGTATTTTTTTGGTTTTTTGTGAAAAAACCGCAATATTGTTGTGCTAGCTTTGGGGAATTAAAAAAAATCTATGGTTTCCTTAAATCACCCTCTGGAGTTTATTTTTATGCTGATTGCACAAATTACAGACCTTCATATTGTCCGCGAAGGCGAGCTACTCAGTGGCCGCGTCGATACGCGCGCTGCCTTGGCCTCCTGCATCAATAAGCTGGCCTCTCTCTCCCCGAAACCGACTGTCCTGTTGATTAGTGGCGACTTAACCGAGACCGCAACAGAGGAGGAATATGCCTTTCTAACCAACCAGTTGGATAAACTGGATTTTCCGACCTATGTGGTGCCCGGCAACCATGATGACAGGGCGACAATGCGACGGGCTTTTTCAGGCATGGCGAACGGCGAAAGCGAGTCTCCTTTTTGTTATAGCATTGATAAACCTGAGTGGCCGCTTGTATTGATTGGAATCGATAGCACCGTAGCTCGACGCTCTGACGGTGCGATTTGTGCGGATCGTCTGAAGTGGTTAAAAGAAGTCCTCAAAAAAGCAACACCTGAACGCCCCGCCTTGATTTTTATGCATCACCCACCTTTTAAAACGGGCATTGCCGCGATGGATGCCTGTGGCATTCTGGAAGGGCTGACAGAGTTTCGGCACTTGATAAGCGATCATTCAGATCGGGTTGCCGGAATTTTGTGTGGGCATGTGCATCGTGTCATCCACAGTTCTATTGCAGGTGTTCCCGTTCTGCTTGCTCCCTCTTCAGCCCATCAGATTACGCTTGATCTACATAATGATGCACCGCTTAGCTTTACACTGGAACCTTCTAAAATCGCCCTTCACCAGTGGGAGGAAAACGGTGGCCTTGTGTCCCATATTCTATATGTTGACGATTTCCTTGGTCCTTATTCATTTTAATCTGACAATGCCGAAATCTGAGAATTTCCTAGCTGCGGTTAAGCTGGCATCAATACGCATTTGGATCAAAAGTTTATGAGTCTACTGCCTAAAATACTTGTTCATCATGCAAGAATAGAATGAAATACGGCGACCTTCAATTTACTCTGACAATTCCGATTTAAAGGGTTGCTCTCTCTTAATAATTTGGAAGAATTGTAGAAAAAAATGCTTCTATTGGTTTATTATCCCAAAAATATATTTGTCAGTTTTTAAAAGTTGAAACCTATGTTGAGATCCTTGATTCACAAAACAGATCTGCTCCGACAAAATGGCATTATGAATGCAGTTCAGGAAATATTGAGCGACCCGTCTTTATCCATTTTGGATATTGGGTGTGGCCATGGTCAATTGGCTGCACGATTGAAGCAGGATAATCCACAATGGCAATTTCAAGGAGTCGATGTTGTTGTACAGCCCGAGTGTAGTATCTCTGTTTCGCGTTATGACGGGGTAACTATTCCATATCCAGACGATTCATTTGATGCAGTTTTTTGTATTGATATGCTGCATCACACCACCGAACCGGAAATCTTGTTGAAAGAAGCTGGTCGAGTTGCAAGAAAATGGGTGATCATCAAAGATCACATTGCTGACAGCAAGTGGGACCATTATGTTTTGACGTTGCTCGATTGGTTGGGCAATGCAGGAACGGGTGTTCCGTTGCCTTACAACTTTCTGTCTTCCCTTGAATGGCAAGCTCTTTTTGATAAAGTTGGGTTGAAAGAAGTACAGAAGCTAGACGCCATTCGTTATTGGCCCGGTATTATGGGGCAAGCTGTTGATCGTCACTATCATTTTGTGTCGAAGCTGAAAACAGGTCGATAAATGCAAGCTTGCACGTCAGATATGTGATGTGATAGTTTTTTAAAGTCAGCCAGATCATAGATATGTGTTTGATTTTTTTCAATAATAGTAAATATAAAACTTATGCGTGCCTCAAAGAAAGTTCTGGTTACTGGTGGTGCCGGTTATATTGGCAGTCATGTTTGTAAGGCATTAGATCAAAATGGACATATCCCAATATCTTTTGATAATTTGAGTACAGGTTACAAAGATTTTGTCAAATGGGGCCCTTTATTTGAAGGAGATATTACCAACCCAGATGATCTTGATAAAGCGTTTCAAATCTATAAGCCTGATTTTGTAATGCACTTTGCTGCAAGTTCCTATGTTCGGGAATCTGTTATTGATCCGATGAAATATTATACGAACAATTGCATCGGGTCGTTACGTTTGCTTGAGAGTATGAAGCGCCATAAGGTCGACAAAATTGTTTTTTCTTCGACCTGTGCCGTTTACGGGGATTGTCAGAACCTGCCTATTGAGGAAAATGCATCACAAAAACCTACCTCCCCTTATGGTAAGTCAAAGCAGTTTGTGGAAATGGCGCTTCAGGATCTATCAGTGACTTCCGGTTTAAAGTGGGTTGCTTTGCGTTACTTTAATGCCGCAGGTGCCGATCCTAAGGGGGAAATTGGCGAAAACCATAATCCCGAGACACATATCATCCCGCTTTCCATTCAGGCGGCTCTTGGGCTAGGGCCTGCCCTTGAAGTCTTTGGTCAGAATTTTAACACACCCGATGGCACTGCAATCAGAGACTATATCCATGTCAACGATTTGGCAGTGGCTCATCTGAATGCCATGACCTATCTTGATAAGGGCGGGCAGTCGGGGGCGTATAACTTAGGGACGGGAACCGGGACTTCCGTTGCGCAAATTTTGAAGGCCGTTGAAAAATATGTCGGTTGCGAAGTTCCCCATTCCTTTGTCGCACAAATTCCGGGTGATGTTCCCGCGCTCTATGCCTCATCAGTGCGTGCCAGAAAAGATTTGAACTGGTCGCCATGCTATAGTTCATTGGATCAAATTATAGAGACAGCACTTAATTGGCACAAGAAGGCGGGAACACATCGTCCTGACATTTATTGATTATACATATACTCTCGTGTTAACGGCATGTCATTGTTCAGCCCATTTGAAAACAGAATATGAAACAATCGGTTATCACCATAACGGAAAGAAGCTGCACTGACGTGGAAGTAAAGGTAATAGCTGCGAGCAAGTTCTTCGCCATAATTTTCACTGATCCAGTCAATGTGAGTTGTGAAGTTTTCTAACCAGTGAAAAATGGTCTGTTCATAATTTAAACGTAAATTGTCGACGTCGATTACATTCATTTTTTCATTACAAATCCCACCAATCATGTTGGTCAAGTCAAGGATTTGACCACCGGGGAACATATATTTTTCGGTCCAGGGGTCCGCATCGTGCAACTCGTCATTTCCCATCATATGGATTAATGCGAGAGAACCTGGTTTAAGGATTTGTTTTACCTTCTTAAAAAAGACAGGTAGGAATTTCAGCCCAACATGTTCCAACATGCCGACGGAAACCACTTTGTCGAATTGGCCTTCTAAATCTCTGTAATCTTTTAGTTCCACACGAATGCGATCCTGTAATCCAAGATTAGCGATTTTGTTCATGCCATATTCGTATTGTTCTTTTGAAAGAGTTACTCCAACGCCATTTATCCCGTAGTTTTGTGCTGCATAGATTAACAGACTTGCCCAGCCACAGCCAAAGTCAACTAAGCTTTCGCCTTCTTTTAGTCTAAGCTTGCGGCAAATGAGGTCGAACTTATGATTCTGGGCTTCTTCCAGCGTATTGTTATCATCTTTGTAATACGCGCAGGTATAAGCCATGGAGGGACCGAGGATGCGTTCATAAAAATCGTTACCAACATCGTAGTGATGACTTATGTTTTTACGAGAACCGGTGAGTGTATTCTGGTTGATAAAATAATTGATAAGAATGCGAATCTTCGCTCCAAGCGACATTTTATGTTTTGTATAGCCGACAAGAAAGCCCAGCTTAAATAATAGTTGTAGATCACCTTCAACTTCAATCCCTTTTGTCATATAGCCTTCGCCAAACCCCAAAAACCCGTCTGCCAAAGTGCGAGAGGCCGCGTCCTTATCCTTAAACCATAAAGTAAACGCTGGGGTATCACCGATTTGATACAGTTCATCGTCCCAGAAACGAACGGCAAAACTACTTTCTGGATCAGTTTGATGCATAGCTTGGGCTATTTCCCGAATGGCATTCTTCATTGAGATTCCTTTATTATCTTGTCGAATCGTTTTATGGGACTGTTTCTTCTTTTTTATATTTGGGGCCTTTAATAAGCTCCCAATAGGAGACAACAGAATTGTTATAAGCTGGTAATGTCGCCTTTAAATGTTCATGTAAGCTGGGCAAATTATGATAGGGCACACCGGGATACATGTGATGGGCTGTATGGAAGCGAAAGCCGATTGGCTGGATGATGATGGCTAACGGGCTTTCAACGCTAAAGCTGTCAAACATTTGATCGTCCTGCACTGAACTTTCTGCATATTTTTCCAGTTCATGTTCCAGCGGGATACGTAAAACGATCAAAAACCATGCCCCGACAAGTACTGCATAATAAAATGGTATATATTGCGGTATAAAGATGACGAAACATAAAAAATAAACCAGCGACAGTCTTGAAAGCCACACCACTTCATTTTTCATTTTTTCAGGGATTGGCGTTCCTGTAGAAAAATTAAACCATTTACGAGAAAATTGATCAATAGCTTCTTCCAGCTTGATCCCGCCAATACTGGCGATAATGATTTGAAACAACCCAAACAACGGAGTTATAAAAGGCAAAACGAACAAAACAAAAAAAGCAATTTTGGCATCACTTCGAACCAGTAAATATTGCGGATCATCTTTGGTTCTAAATTTCCCGGTTTGGTGGTGGAGTTTGTGAGGTTGGAAAAACCGAGACGATGGGACCATTATGATGCAACCGATCGTCATGTTCCAGAACCAGTAAAAAGGACGCATGCTTTTATCATTGGGTCTATGTGTCAATTCATGTCCAAAAACACCTGCCCGATGCAAGCCAATAACACACAACACATAACTTGCTAAATATATGGCATCGCTAGTGTAGGCGGCACCAATGAAACCGCCTATAAACATAAGTACTGAGAGGAATAAGTCACGAAAATAAATCATCGGCTCAGCTTTAAAGAAGAATTTTTCTATCATAACAGTCCACATCTAAAAAACATAAGCCATTGATGTTTTTGGCATATACTTTAAACTCATCTTCGTGTTTAAACTATTGCAGGCAAAAATAAAATGGATTTAAAGTCTAATGCAACCCTTTGTTTGATTATTTTGTATAATTATTAAAGACTGGTTTTCTTATGACTTCGCGGGATTGTTTAAACCATTCTCATACATATGAATATGATATCACTGTCTTATCGACTGCGGCACTGCCTTGGCGTACGGGGCCATCTATGTTCTGTATCTGGCACGCAGGCGGGTTTGCCGCATTGGGACATAAAACCGCTTTGGGAATGCCCTGGCTGGATGGCAAGTCGCAAATAAAACTTTGGGGAGCAGAACTGTTTAAAAAACCAGAAGAACAAGAAGATTGGATCCGGCAGGAAGCTCGACATATGGGCGTTCCTGCATTGCCCGATATTTTCTTTTTTAAGGGCGTTTTTTCACTATCTACCTATAGTATTTACATCATTGAAGATCCCTATAAAGTCGCACCGCAATCACGATATTATGTTGTTGAAGAGCCTGAACATCTGGCATGGCTCCCGTGTGTTTTACCGAGAAAGAAACTGTCTGCAGAAAAAGTTATTGGCATTGTTATGACGAATTACGGTTTTTATATTCGTCGTCCAAAACGACCTGATAGGGCGCTGTTTGCAGCTATCGTCGAATGGAGAAATAAAAAATTAATGTGCAAATACAGCGATGTTATTGCACCTTTATCACCTGCAATTAATCTTGAAGGAATAAAACACCCGGTTGTTCATCAACAGGTTACCGGGGTCTTGGATAGTTTTAAATCGGTACCTCCTGTGAAAGTTGATCAGCAAGGTATTTATTTTATGGGGCGGCTTGTCTGGGATAAAGCATTAGACGTTGTCATTGAGTGCGCCCTTAAACTTGATCTGCCTATAGATATTTACGGTGAAGGCCCTGATCAAACCGAGATGGAAGAAAGGGCAAAGCAGATAAAAGCACCTGTTCAATTCCAAGGACCTTCATA
This sequence comes from Methylocystaceae bacterium, assembly GCA_013373265.1. Classification (GTDB taxonomy): domain Bacteria; phylum Pseudomonadota; class Alphaproteobacteria; order Rhodospirillales; family Terasakiellaceae; genus Terasakiella. The sequence continues at coordinate 20,844 of JABXIC010000012.1, forward strand.
TAGTCCATGGCGAGATGTGGAAAAATACAGCGTTTTTTTTAATCCTTCTCTGTCCGAGGTTCTTTGCACTACAACTGCAGAAGCACTTGTTGCAGGGCGTCATGTTGTGATCCCTGATTGCCCGGCTAATACGCCTTTTTACGATTTGCCAAATGTGCATGTTTACAAGGATGAAAAAGGGATTGAGGATTCTATCAATCAAGCCTTAGCAACCCTGCCGACATGTCCGGATAAAGCCCGTAAGCGATTTGACTGGGCCAATGTTTGCAAGTCGATTGTCGATTTATTGCAGACATAATATTTAATTTAACAGGGTATCGAGATGACAAAGCGTAAACATATTTCGGTTATTTATACAATGGCAGGCGGTGGTCACCTAAAAGCAGCAGAAGCGTTAAAGGAAGTGCTGGAGGCAACGGGACGCTATAGCGTCACCTTAGTCAATCCCTATACAGAATTGATGCCTCATCTAGACCTTTGGAAGCGTATTTCCAAGCTGACTTCTGAGGATATCTATAATAAAAAAATTATTGGAGAAGGTAAAACGGGCTTATATTGCCTGACCTATTACGCTGGTATTTTGTTGAATTTCAAGCTGGCTTACAGAGAAGGACGAAAGCTTTTAGGTGATTATTTTAAAGAACAACAGCCGGACATGGTGATTAGTGTACTTCCGATGTTAAATCGTGTCATTTTTGACGCCTTGGAAGACTACCGACAGACCGCAAGGGATAAAAACACCGTTAAAGGCGCGGTCCTGATCACGGATTGGACAGAATATGGCCGTCATATCTGGTTTCCTAAAGGGCATGATTATTTTGCGATTTGTGGTACGCAAGAAGCATATGATCGGGCGATGTCTTACAAAAATTTGAAGGGGAAGGTAATCAGGACACAAGGTCTGCTACTCATGCCTTCTTTTCAAGATATTTCAGGTGGTGATAAGGCTGCACTGAAACAAGAATTGGGGCTTGATCCTGAATTACCCGTCATATGTATGCTATACGGCGGACAAGGCAGCTGGCGCATGAAAGTGCTTGCACAAGTGTTAAAAAAACAGTCCGTAAAGGCACAGGTTTTGTTTTTATGTGGGAAAAATGAAGCACTTGCCCGTGAACTTGAACAAATGAGCATGCCTTTTACACATCTAGTTGTTGGTTTTACCAATGAAGTACCGCGTTATTTATCAGTTACTGATATTTTTGTAGGGAAACCTGGACCGGGAAGCGTCAGTGAGGCCTTGCATTTTGGACAATATTTGCTTTTGGATAAGACCATGGCTTTACCACAAGAAAAACCCGTACTGAAATGGGTGGTCAAAAGCAGGGCTGGGGCAGCGTTTAAGAATGAACAGGATTTTTGGACCAGTTTATCAGTTCTGCTTGAGCAAATCGCAGAGGGTAAGCCGTCCCCGCAAGGTCGTCCCAATATTGCGTCTCAACAAATACCCTCTCTTATAGACGGTATTATGAATGATACTGCGGTTTAAAGAAGCCCACTCCAAAATGCTGCCCCACCAGCAAAGAAGTGAACCAGTGTCGGGCCCACAAGGTTGCGATGACGCAGATAAATTGTCCCGAAAAGGATCCCCGATACAGAAGTCATGACAACCGCCATAACGCCAAAGTGCAGATGGAACACTCCAAACAAAACAGAAGCCAAAATAACTGATCGCATGCCTCCTTTGTCATTCAGAAAGCGCTGGAATGATGACTGCAAAAAGCCACGTGCTATCATTTCCTGCAATAGGCTATGGAAAAAATAACTGAGTGTTGGTCCAAGAATAAAGGGGGCCGGGTTTCGTTCTTTTATGCCGAGAACTTGTAATGCCCAAGCGGCCAAGAAGACAATAACCATAGCCAGTACAGAAAAAAGTAATCCTTCCCAAAATGATTGCTTAAATTTGAATTTTGTCAGGCCAAGTTCCTTTAAAGGAATGCCCATTTTCCAGATTACAAAAAAACTTGGAACAAGAATGATGAGCAGATATTGCCACGCAAAGGTTTGCGTATAAATATTCACTTTCAAAATATGTTTGGACAAAATGTCATTAACGACCATACCAATTGCCATGACACTCATGGTGTATAAGAAAAACTGACCAAACAGTTGACGTTCCTTGATCGCGATCATTTCGCGTTCCATAGCAGATATATATTTGTCATTTTGTTCGCGCATGCGCGTTGTTACGGCCGCAGCAAGATTGCCTCTGAGATCTGCAAGTAATTCATGGCCATCTGGGAGCTCAAGTATATCTTTAGGGTTAAATTCTATTAATTCCGTATCTTTAATGACCTTGGCTGAGGCGGAGCGTGGCTTCCCATCCAATAAAGAAATTTCACCGAGAATAAGCCCATTTTGCAATTCAGCTAATTGACGCTCCTCCAGACTATCATGGGCTTCACGATAGACAGTCACATGACCATTTCGGATATAATATAGCGAAGCGGTTAAATCACCTTCGGTGATAAGCTGTGTTCCTGCTGGGCAGGTATAAACACGCATTATAGAATAAAGTTGTTTAAGTGTATTCAACTGAACATCTGGCAAAAACCCTTGGATTTCGTCCAAGCTAACTTTACTTATTTTTGGTGCCAGTTTCTTTTTTTGTTCTTGTATCACTTTATTCCTCTTGATCACTCATTTTGTTCTAAGAATCTATAGGCTTACGGTTTAATTTCAAGCCGCCAATATAAAAGCACAAGACAGCGGGCATTAGGGCGATATGGTATGTTGCGTAGATACCAAATCCTGTAAAAAATTCATAGCCAATAATGGGAAGAGAAGAGGCAATAAATGTAATAACAACACCGATTATCATCGCAATGGACCCCGTACCTTTCCGAAGACCATTGATGTGCATGCCAAGCATTAAAAGCATTGAAGCTGAATAACTTGCCATTACAATAAAGAAGTTATCAGATAAAAACAATGCCGTGATTACAACGGCATTAACGGACGTACTGATGATGTAGACTGCTTTTCTACTGCGCCGCCCCAAGAATTGAAGAGCCGCAGCAATGCAGATGAAAATAGAAGTTATGGCTGCACAGACACGGGTTGCGATTTTCAAGGGTTCGTGCAACCAATGTCGCGCTGTTTCAAAAAAGCCATGGTCAATTGCACCCAACAGAAAAGTTGTTGCGATGAGCGTCATTGCAATTGCCCAGAACCAAGCAGCGGATTTTTTTTCAACATCTGGTCTTATTAATAGTCCTGCGGCAAATGCTTGCAAGCATGCTAGAATGACATCGGTAAGGGCAGAATAAGATAGTTCATTAAGCATCATAGCAACCGAGGTTATTGCCCCGCCTTATATAGGATTATTCAAAACACAAAGAGTTCGACCTTAGCAATTTGGATTAGTATGTCAAATGCATACTTGGGTTCTGTTAGAGTAAAACTGTCTGGCGATTACGCAACCTATTGAGTGGGTGTTGTCAGATTAAAACTGTAGAATAAAATTTAATCAGAACTGACTTAAATCTAAGCCAACAAAGAACGCCATTCAACAAGTGATGCTGAACGAGATTTTTTAAAAATATGCCT
>JABXIC010000200.1 GCA_013373265.1 Methylocystaceae bacterium
AGTTCGGGTTGGCGATGATGCCTTTTTTCTTATAATCGGCAATTGCTTCCGGGTTCACTTCTGGCACCACCAACGGCACGTCCGGGTCCATACGAAAGTGCGAGGTGTTGTCGATAACAACCGCACCAGCCGCCGCTGCACGGGGTGAATATTTAGCAGAAACCGCCCCACCCGGTGATGACAGCACAATGTCAGTCCCGGTGAAATCGAATGTATCGAGGTCTTGAACGGTCAGGATTTCGTCTTCACCGTATGAAATTTCACGACCGACAGAACGACGCGACGCCAGCGCCACCACTTCATCAGCAGGGAATTTGCGTTCTGCCATGATTTGGAGCATCTCACGACCGACATTACCAGTAGCGCCCATGACTGCGACTTTATAGCCCATTAGTACTTTCCTTTTTATCTACGGCCCAGTTGGTTCTTACCGCCTGTTCCATTTCTCGTGATTAATGACGACTGCACATACGAAAAAAGGCCCTTGGCGGTATTCCCCGCGAGGGCCTTTTTTCGAATATACGATCCGGATCAAGTTCCTCGCAAGATTACGCCGTGGTTTTCAACGTTGTCTTGGTTGTGGTGTTTGGGCCGGTGAGAAGCGTGCATGCAACATCACCCGCAAAAGCTTTTGCGGTTGTCTTTCTGATAGACATGATGTTCAACGCGTTTTGCATTTTCATGCAACTCCTCATTTGTTTCAGCGCTTTCATACTGAAAAGAATCAACTTTGTCCAGACACTTTCATCTCTGAAAGCGATTTACGCACAATTTGTGTGGCTCCCCAGAGCCCCAATCCGGCAATCCCCAAACCCACCAGAATATCCGGCCAGCCTGTCTGACTTGACCAAACACCGGCACCTGCCATCATAACCGCAATATTGGCAATGGCATCATTGCGCGAACAAATCCAGATGGATTGGTGATTGGCATCTCCTTTGCGGAAGTTAAACAGCAACAACGCCACAACCACATTGGTCACCAACGCCATAAAGCCAATGATGCCCATGACTTCAGCACGTGGAATGGTGCCCTCAACAATATGGGACACAGAAGAATAAAACACATAAAGCCCAACCAGCCCCATGCACACCCCTTTAAAGAGAGCTGCTTTTGCCCGCACGCTCAGGCTCATGCCTAAGACAATCAGCGTAATGGCATAGTTCGATGCATCAGAAAAGAAATCCATAGCATCCGCTGTCAAAGACAAAGACTGCCCCAGCGCACCCGCGACCAGTTCAACCACAAACATGGCTCCGTTTGTCATCAGTGCAAACCACAAGATTTTGCGATAGGTCTTATCCTGAGCAGCATTTTCATGTTCTGATGCGCAAGATGTACATGTTGCACTCATAATGCTTCTTCCTCCTGAATGTGATCGATCATGTCTTTGAGCGTACAGCTGATATGCTGATCATGGGCAAGATAATACATCTGACGCCCATCACGTCTGGGCTTCACCAAACGTGCTGCGCGTAGCAGTCGCAAATGGTGGCTGACCAAAGACTGCGAAGCACCAACCTGAAGCACAATCTGCCCGACGGTTTTTTCTTCTTCCAGACAGGCAACCAATATTGCCAAACGGGTCGGGTCGCCCAAAAGTTTGAACGTCTCCGCCAACGGTATCAAAGTATCATTATCTAAATTCATCACAACCTCTATACATGAACATATATTCATATATTAAATAAATCAAGGGGTGAAGTTAGTGAATGCTATAATAATGAATCTTAACAGGGTCGTAGAAAAGACTATCTTCTCTCTGACAAATAAACTCTGACCTGCGCCAGAGTGACGCAGTTTGCCTTCTACATACCTCACAACCGTCAGTCCGGCGCTGGCCAGAATCCATCCGCAACGAAAAACAAGCGAAGGCGTTCTCTCTACAAGTCACAGCACCCCCTTCCTCACAGAAATGTGATTTGCCAGTGAATGACTCTACTGGCTACACTTATCGTCATGAACACTTCGGTACCCCTCCTTCCCCAACCGACCTTGTTCTCTTCCGGCCTCCGCATTGTTTTTGCTGGGGCCGGACTCGTGTTTGGGGTTGGATGGTTTGCACAAGAGAGCTGGCAACAAGCCCTGATCGTCGCCATTACTTTAGGACTAGGTGTCTCTTGATTTTACGCCATCTTCAGCTGTACGCCCTGCCCGGCACTGGGAATAAAGCTACGACCTTTTTTTGGTCTTAGCCTTTAACTTTTTATTCTCAATCGCGTGCATTAAATCTGCGACGGGAACGGGTCTGCTGTAATGGAAACCCTGAATGTAGTCACAATCACGATCAAACAAAAAGTCATTTTGGCCTTGGCTTTCAACACCTTCAGCAACCACTTTTAAACCCAGGCTTCTCGCCATAGACAAAATAGCCTCCGTCAAGGCCGCATCTTCCCCGCCATGTAAGACCCCGTTGATAAACGACTGGTCAATCTTCAATATAGTGATCGGAAAGCGTTTGAGATAACTAAGCGATGAATAGCCAGTTCCAAAATCATCAATAGACAGCTTAACACCCAGATCACGAATTTGCCGCAAAGTTTTCAACACACCACTGTCATCATCCACCAGCAGACTTTCTGTGATTTCTAAAGTCAATTGTTCCACAGGCAACTTGGTTTCCTGCAATGTCTCTCTCACCAAGCCAAAAATGTCACTGCGCTTAAATTGACGGCTGGATAGGTTGACACTCACCCCAATATCCAAGCCCTTTTCAATATTCCACTGGGCTGCATCATGGCATGCCTGTCGTAAAATCCATTCCCCCATGGGCACAATCAGCCCCGTGTCTTCTGCAATGGGAATAAACTTGATCGGCGGCACCAATCCCCGTTCGGGGTCATTCCAGCGCACCAATGATTCCGTGGATTTAATGGTCTGGCTCGCAAGGTCAATGATCGGTTGATAATGCAGAACGAAATGCCCTTTATCCAATGCACCATGCAAAGCGACTTCCATTTCATGGCGTTCTTTTGCCCGTGAATTCATCTCCGGAGTAAAGAAACAATAGGTATTACGCCCCTGATCCTTGGCTTTAAACATCGCCGCATCGGCATTTTGCAAAAGTGAATCCACCGTCGTACCATCACGCGGATACAGGGTTGCCCCCACTGACACCGATGTATAGGTCGTATTGCCATTCAACAAATAAGGGAGCTGCAGACATTCCAAAATCTGATCCAACACTTGTTCCAGTGCGGACATATCGTTGGCTTCATTAATGATAACAATAAACTCATCACCACTGAGCCGCGCGATGGTGTCGCTGGCGCTAAAAAGGGAACGCAATCGATCTGCCACATGACGCAACAGCTCATCACCCATGAGATGACCCAGCGTATCATTGATATGTTTAAAGTTATCCAAATCCAAAAACAGCAAGGCAACCGTATCTTTGTTGCGTTTAGCTGCATTTATGGACTGGGTCAGCCGTTCTTTAAAAAGATTCCGGTTGGGTAAATCCGTCAATGAGTCATAGTTCGCCTGATAATGGATGCGTTCTTCCGACTTTTTACGGCTAGTGATGTCGGTAAAGAGGGAAATCCGCTTTTGCGCGATCCCCTCGTCATCATAAATGGTTGTGATTGACAGCCATTCCGGAAAGACTTCCCCGCTTTTGCGTCGGTTCCAAATCTCGCCCTGCCAGGTGCCATGACGCTTTAACTCTTCAAACATCTTATGATAATAATGCTCATCATGACGCCCTGAACTCAAAATATGCGGTGTTTTCCCGATGACTTCAGCTTCAGAATAGCCCGTGATGTCACTAAAAGCCGGATTAACCATTTCAATATGGTCTTCACGATCCGTAACCATCATGGCTTCAGACGCGGTTTGAAAAACAGTCGCCGCCAGATGCAATTGTTCTTGCGCCTTTTTCTGTTCAGTCAAATCAACACGCACCAAGGCATAACCACCTTGTTTCATCGCCGTGTTGGAACTGAGCATCCATCGACCATCCCGTGTCAGATCGATAGAACTGCCGTCAGTTTGTGGTTCGCGAAGCACTAAATAGCCTGTATCTTTTTGAATATCTTCGAAATCAAGCAAGGACATGCCTGTTTCAAGGCCGCCTTCTAAGGTGCTATATAAATCCTCAAAGTTGCTATTCCAAAAAACCAGACGTTCATCAGGTCCAAAAAAGGCAAAGCCTTCTGACATGCTTTCCACCGCATCCTGAAACAGTTGAGACGTTTTATGTATTTTCTCACGTGCCTGTACCCAGCGTGCAAACACAAAAGATAAAGCGATAAACGTAGCAATAGCAATCCCGGACAAAAGAAACAGATATCCTTCCGTCAAATGTTGACGTGTGGTTTGTATGTCTTGCAGTGTTTTAATCAGTTTATTGATGGCGTCTTGGCTGTCAGGTTTTTGTAATTCTTTCAAAATTTCTGCGATCTTTTGCGTGCCTTCAAAACTCACTTCCATATGACGCAAGGCATTGCCTAAATTATTTTCTTTCCCGCCTTTAACGCTTTGTTGCTTCAACAGTTTTAAAATACCTGCCGTCTTTTCGAACCTTTCCTCCGTGGGAAAGATTTGATAACCCTGCAACTCATTCAAGGCACGCAAAGCTAGTGCAGAAGCTTCCAAGCCATAGGTTTGTGAATGATCACGCAATGTGCGTAACAAAAAATTACTGGAATTGCGCGCCAAGGCAACTTTGGCTTTCAGTTGCTCAATCAGGCTGACCCGTTTTTCAACCTCTTCATTAATTGTGTCAATTTGACTTTTCAGGGGAGGAGTCGTGCTTTCAGAAATTTCGATAAGAGCCTGAGCCAATGATTTCCGCAAGGCAGATAATGACTTAACCGTATGTACCATATCATCAAAATGCACCGTCTTAAAACTGGCAGCTTTCAGCGCATTTTCACTTAACAGAATATCATATTGCTTCACTTGCAAAGTCTGTTGCAATGTGTGCGACAGATGCCCGATCTCGCTCGTCTCGTTCTTGAAAAGATGAAACGTTAGGGCAACCACACCCGCTAAAAAAACAAACAACAAGACAATCAGATGCGACGACTTCATTGGCCGGACCTTCGAATTTCGCCACTCAAGGATTGAATGAATGCGGCGATATCTTTGTTGTCCTGGCGTGAGATCGTATAACCCAACTGATAACGTGCCATAATATCAATCGCTTCTTCCAACGTTGCCACACTGCCATCATGAAAATAAGGTGCCGTATGGGCCGCAACCCGCAGGCTCGGCACTTTAAAGACATGAAGGTCACGGTCGTCCTTGGTCACGTTATAACGCCCGAGATCAGCTTTTAATTTAGTATTTTTTTCCGTGAAATAAGGAATGAAAGCGCCCATGCGCTGATACATATTGCCCCCGACATTCACCCCTTGATGACACGCAACACAGCCATATTCTTTAAATAGAGAATATCCACGTTTCTGCTGTTCAGTGATGGCATCATCAAAGCCACGCAAATATTGATCAAACGGTGAATTAACCGTGGTCAACGTATATTCATAATTCTTGATGGCATCAGCGACCGTGTCAGGTGTTATCCCTTCTTCATATATGTTGTCAAAGGCCTGAACGTAGCTTTTATCTTTTTTGAGTTTAGCAATCACATCGGCCCAAACCGAGCCCATTTCAATCGGGTTTGTCACCGGACCTTTAGCCTGTTCTTTTAAGTCTTCAGCACGTCCATCCCAAAATTGGGCAAAGTTAAATCGGCTGTTCAAGACTGTTGGGGCATTAACAGTCCCGACCTGTCCTTCAATACCAACTGAAGATCTCGTTCCATCTACCCCATATTGATCAATATTATGACAACTGGCACAGCTGATACTATTGTCACCAGAAAGCAATGTTTCGTGAAACAATTGCTCCCCAAGTTTTGCTTTGGCAGAATTCACTTCATGGTGGAGAGGGATCGGTAAAATAGGTTCATTTTCACGTGGCGTCACACCTTTGACGATGCTTTGCGCGCAAACAAAATCGACGGAGAATAAGACCACCGATAGTCCAATTCCCAATATGCATAGGCTTTTACGCAAGCTTGCACGACTCATAGCTTCTTCTCTTGTGGCTTGCCATTTAATCAATGACATTATTATTGTTATGAGTGCAATGCGTTACAAGACATCTTCAAACAGTTATAGCATTACACACGATCTTTTTTCAGATTTCTATAGTTAAGCTAATAAAATCAAGCCCAAAAAGCAAGAAGGAAGTATAATCCTATGGTGGTAGAAGATTTTCAGAAGTTAAACTTTAGTTCGTTCACGTTCCACCGCGCGCCAACCGATGTCACGGCGACAAAAACCATTGGGCCAGTCAATGGCATCAACGGCTTTATAGGTTGTGGTTTGTGCTTCGATCACACTGGCACCACGCCCGGTCACGCCCAGAACCCGACCTCCGGTTGCTAAAACCCGATCGCCATCGGCTTTGGTACCGGCATGAAAAACATAGGCTTTTTCAACTGAATTGGCTGCATCGATATTTTTGATCTCCGTACCTTTTTCATAAGCCCCGGGATAGCCCTGAGCCGCCATCACAACGACCATGGCGGTTTCATCATGCCAGTCCAGCGTAATGTCATCTAATCGCCCTTGTGCTGCTGCATCCAAAGCTTCTAACACATCTGACTTCCAACGCATCATCAAGACCTGACATTCCGGGTCCCCAAATCGAATGTTATATTCCAAAACGGTCGGCACACCGTCTCTGACCATCAATCCACAGAAAAGAACGCCTTTATAGGGACAACCTTCTGCGGCCATGGTCTTGATCAACGGCGTGATCGCGGTTTCCATAATCTTGTCGCAAATTTCTGGCGTCGCAATCGGGGTGGGGGAATAAGCACCCATACCACCCGTGTTTGGTCCTTTATCACCATCGAAAGCCGCCTTATGATCTTGCGCTGCCGCCAAGGGCAGGGCACGTTCACCATCAACCAAAGCAAAGAAGCTGCATTCTTCGCCTTGCAAGAATTCTTCAATGACAATTTCATTGCCCGCAATGCCGAAGACTTTCTTGTCACCCATGATATCATCCACAGCCGTCATGGCCGCTTCAACATTTTGGCAAATAATCACCCCTTTACCCGCTGCCAGACCATCGGTCTTCACAACGATGGGCGCGCCATGGTCTTGAATAAACTGTTTGGCTTTTTCAGGATCAGTGAAACGCCCGTAAGCCGCTGTCGGCACACCGGCTTTGGCGCACATATCTTTCATGAAACCTTTGGACCCTTCCAGCACAGAAGCCGCCGCACTGGGGCCGAAAGCACGAATACCAGCGGCTTCCAATTTATCGACCAGCCCTAAAACAAGCGGGGCTTCGGGGCCGACGACCACAAGGTCAATGGCGTTATCTTTGGCAAAACCGACCAAAGCATCCACATCTTCGCCGCCAATATCAATACATTCAGCCACATCAGCGATCCCGGCATTACCCGGCGCACAATAAAGTTTGCCGAGTTTTGTTGACTTGGCAATGGCCCAACACAAGGCATGTTCACGACCACCGGAACCAACGACGAGTACTTTCATGACGACTTCCCACCTAAAATAAGATTTTCATGTTCACAAGTTGGCTTTTCTTTAGCATATTACCCCCCATGACTGACAACCCTTTTGCAGATGCATTCGACAGCCTAGGTCAACACAACCAACCTGTCTTGAGTGTTTCAGAACTTTCAGGTGCCCTCAAACGCACGGTCGAGGATGCCTTTTCATTGGTGCGTGTACGTGGTGAAATCTCAGGATTCAAGCGCGCTGCCTCCGGTCACCTCTATCTTGCACTTAAAGATGAAAATGCCGTTATGGATGCGGTTTGCTGGAAAGGGGTGGCTGCAAAAATTGATCTCAAACCGCAAGATGGCATGGAAGTCATCTGTAAAGGTCGCCTGACGACCTATCCCGGACGCTCAAAATACCAACTTGTCATCGAATCGATGGAACTGGCTGGTGAAGGCGCGTTGCTCAAACTGCTGGAAGATTTAAAACGCAAACTGGCGGCAGAAGGGCTGTTTGACCAGGACCGCAAAAAACCTTTACCCTTCCTGCCCAAAACCATCGGCATTGTCACCTCACCCACGGGTGCGGTTATCCGCGACATCATGCATCGCCTCAATGATCGTTTCCCACGCCATGTGCTGCTTTGGCCTTGTCTGGTGCAAGGCAAAGGCGCGGCTGAACAGGTCGCAGCTGCCATTCACGGCTTTAATAAGATTGACGGCACCAAAGGCGTGGCGCGCCCTGATCTTATCATTGTCGCACGCGGGGGCGGGTCTTTAGAAGACTTGTGGTCCTTTAACGAAGAAATTGTCGTGCGCGCCGCTGCCCAAAGCGATATTCCATTGATTTCCGCCGTTGGTCACGAAACAGATACCACCTTGATCGATTATGCCTCTGATCGGCGTGCCCCAACACCCACGGCTGCCGCAGAAATCGCCGTGCCTGTACGCATGGAACTGCTGGCCCAAGTAATGGATAACAGCGCGCGCCTGGTTGGTGCCATAAACCGCACGCTGGATGATCGTAACTTGCGTGTTAAATCTGCCGCACGCGCCATTCCAAACCCGGAACGCCTTGTCGATGATATGAACCAACGTCTGGATGACCGAATTGAACGTCTGGGCAATTCCATGGACAATCTGTTGCACCGTCACCGCATGCGCGTTGATCAACTCAGTTCCAAGATACCGGAACCCAAACAACAAATTCAAAATGCCCAAGAAAGATTATTAGGCCGCACGCAAGCCTTGATGTCTTCTTATCAATCCTTCATGCAGAAAAAACACAGTCAATTTGATCGCACAAGCGCATTGGTGCGGCGTAAGGCTGTTGACGACTCTATAGAACGCTCAACACAAAAACTGGCCAGTTTATCGGCATTGTTAGAAAGTTATTCTTATAAAGGGGTGCTGGAACGCGGCTTTGCCCTAATCACTGACAAAGAGGGAACAGCCGTCACATCGGCCCAAGGCCTCAACAGTGGTGATGAACTGGCCATTCAATTTGCCAATGACCAACATATTGATGTTTTGGTCAATGGCGACGGCGTTGCCCCCACCGCCAAACCAAAAACCAAGCCAAAACCAGCCTTACCAAAAGCCACACCACCTAAACAAGGGAGTCTGTTTTGAGACCTTTTTTTAAAATTGGCACAAGCTTACTTGTGGCCCTTCTCATCAATTTCCATGCTTTTGGTGCGGGTACCTACAAATTAAACGGGGTGTTTAAACAAGGCGGTCTTGTCTTTGGCACCGTTACACCTGGTAGTATCGTTACGCTGGATGCACAAGAAGTGAAAGTCTCTAAAAACGGGCTTTTCCTGCTAGGGTTCCCGCGCACAGCCAAAGCGACAAGCCATTTATCCGTCACCTATCCCGATGGCACACAAGCCAGCGAAACTTTAAAAATCACCAAACAAAATTATCAAATCTCGCGCATTAACGGCTTGCCCTCAAAAAAAGTAACACCCGACCCGGAAGCAACAAAACGCATCATTGCTGATAATGCCTTGATTGGCAAAACGCGAACAATCATTACCGATACCCCTTATTTTGCTTCCGGCTTTGATTGGCCGGTTAAAGGTCGCATTTCTGGCGTATTCGGGTCCCAACGCATTTTAAACGGCAAACCACGCAGCCCACACAAAGGCTTGGACATTGCCGCCCCAAAAGGGAGCATCATTAGCGCCGATGCGGATGGGGTCATTTCTTTAAAACATGAAGACATGTATCTCATGGGCAAGACAGTCATGATTGATCACGGTCATGGCCTACAAACTGTTTATATTCATATGGACGAAATACTGGTCAAAAACGGACAATTTGTACACAAAGGCGACCCCGTCGGCAAAGTCGGCATGACGGGTCGTGCCACTGGACCACACCTGCATTGGGGTGTTTCGCTGGGTAAAAATGCACTTGACCCTCTACTTTTAGTAAAAAAATAATACTATCTACGATGTTTAGGTGACTTCCCCCCCGATATGTCGTTATAATGTATGCAATAAATAGCGTATAAGACGCAATCTATGAAAAGAAAGATCCGGGGAATGAGCCATATACTAATCGTCGATGACGATCCCACCATCTGTTTGGCTATGGGGGAATTTTTAAAGATCAACGGACATCAGGTTGAAACCGTCTATGATGGTAAAAGTGCACTCAAGTTAATTCAAAAAACGCCGTTCGACCTTATTATCCTTGATATTTTTATGCCTGAAAAAGACGGATTTGAAATCATTGGCGATGTGCGCCGTCTCTTTCACGGTATCAAAATTCTCGCCATGAGCGGATATAACGAATATGGCTTCGACCCACTCGTTTATGCACAATCACTTGGTGCCGATCATGTCTTACCCAAACCCTTCCCCGCTGAAGTCTTAAGTGCAGCCATCAAAGAATTATTGGACTGACAGGATAACCAAGGTCAAGCCCTAGGCCAACGATGGTGCAACCAAAGCCATTGTTCCGGTTGTTCAGAAATCCACTCTTCCAAATAGCCGTTCACATCTTTCATGATGGTGGCTATGTCTTGTTGGCGGTTTCCAGTATCCTTGATTTCCATAGGCTCATAAAATGTCAGACGAAACTTCGTTTTTTCGATTCTCTCAATTCGACATGGCACAATCGGGCAATTAAATTTCAAGGCAAATTGTGCCATGGCCGGAGCTGTCATGGCGTCGCGACCAAAAAAGGGAACGCTAATCCCATCATTCATTTTTTGATCAGCTAAAATTGCTAAATGGCCGCCATCTTTCAACGTGTTCAAGGCCATTTTCGCCCCTTTGGCCCCTTTCGGAATCATCTCACATCCCGAAGGTTTTCTTTTGTCAAAAATATCAGCAACCCATGGGTTATCCGGTGCACGATAAATCATGCCCAAAGGTAAAGGGGGGGTACGCTGTGCCCCTGCATAAGACAAAAATTCCCAATTTGCCATATGACCGGAAAAAAAGATTCCGCACACACCGTCTTCTCGAAGCTGATCAACAATATGACCATTCACCACTTCGAACCGTTCAGGTTGATCATAAATATTGATCTTGGGCACATGCGGTATTTCAAAAAGAGTTCGGCCTACATTATCCCAAACGCCTAACGCAATTTCTTGAATTTCATCCGATGTTTTTTGCGGAAAAGCCTTTTCCAGATTGTCCAGCGCTAGCTTATGGACGCTTAAAAACGGGCCGATTTTACGCCCAATCCACCCTCCGATCGCCGAAGCTTGATCGAACGGGATAAAAGCGATTAAAAAAAACAAAATATGCGCAACCACACCCTGAATAGGATGGGATACATATTTTTGAAAAGGCGTTTGCATCTTTGAAAGTTACTTTTTCAAAACTGGGAATAACACTGGCTTTAACACGTCTTCCCCCTCAAACACCAGTGTGATTTTAAGGGTATCGACATTTGCCCGCACAAATGCAGGCAATCGCACCGCATCTTTTTCAGTTGTAATCAACTTTGCTTGATGGGCTTTTGCAAGAGTTTGTAGCTCTTCAATATCAGTTGAACGATAGGCGTAATGATCCGGGTAAGACTTTGTTGCGACCATCTTCCCCCCTAAGGCTGCAAGCGTATCAAAAAACTTTTGGGGCCGCGCAATCCCCGCAAATGCCACAAAGGTATCATCCTGAATATCGCTGCGCTCTTGCACGTGAATGCTTGCTTTTAAAATAGGTAAACCCTTACGCACTGAAGAAATTCTATCCAATGCACCCGTTGCATCATCCCCAATCAACACCACCGCATCTGCGCGCGCCAGACCACTTTCAAGCGTTTCACGCAATGGCCCGGCGGGAAAGACCTTTTCATTGCCATGCCCATAACCACCGTCCACCACAATCAAGGACAGGTCTTTTTTCAAATGCGGGTTTTGATAGCCATCGTCCATAACAATCACATTCGCGCCTTGTGCAACACATAATTTGGCACCCGCGACCCGATCATGTGAAACACAGACCGGGGCATATTGCGCCAAAAGCAATGGTTCGTCCCCCACCTCATGACTAGTCTGATCGGTGACCATCACCGGACCGGATAACTGTCCGCCATAACCGCGCGAAAGAAAAAAGGGGGTGCACCCCTGTGCGATCAAATATTGTACAACCGCAAGGGCTGTCGGCGTTTTACCCGCCCCGCCCATGGTCAAATTACCAATGCAAATAACTGGGATAGGTGCAGACCATTGTGGGTCTTGATGGGCGCGCGCATGGGTCGCTAGATTGTACAAAAAACCAAACGGGGACAATAAAGTCCCACACAAACTGCGTTGACCAAAGTCCCAGAACCGAGGCGCTTTCATCGCTTTAATCCAACGGGGGCAAACAAACCGGACAAAGCCTCCATGGTTTTATCCAGCACACTGGCTTGTGCATAAGCCACGGCTTTTGCTTTTTGCGCAAACCCTTTGACCTGATCAGGATCACGCAGCAATTGAATGACTTGTGCAGTCAGTGCGGCTTCATCTTCAATAATGCAGATGGCTTGCTGTTCTTCAAAACACTGCATGATTTCTGTAAAATTGGTCATGTAGGGACCGCAAATCACCGCACAATCCAAACGGGCCGGTTCTAACGGGTTCTGTCCCCCCAGTGGTTCCATGGACTTACCCATAAAAACGATAGAAGTTAAACGATAAAACAAACCCATCTCGCCTAAAGTATCGGCCAGATACACATCCGTTTGCGCTGTCGGCAGATCACCTTGACTGCGTACTGCCACCTGAAGCCCCTGCGCCCGTAATTCTTGGGCAATCTCATCCCCACGTTCCGGATGACGCGGGACAATCACACTCAGCACACCTTTAATTTCATTGCGCAAAGTCTGGTGCACCCGCCCAATTAAAGCTTCTTCCCCTTTATGGGTACTGGCGGCTAACCACAGCGGACGCCCGCCTATTATATCTTGAAGCTTGTTCAATTCATCAACCTCAGCCGGTAAATCAGGAGAAGCGTATTTTAAATTACCGTGACAAAAAACATGCTTTGCCCCCAACGCTTTAAAGCGCTGCCCATCACGTTCGGTTTGGGCCAGACAAAGATCAAATGTCCCCAATAAGGTTGAAATAAACCCCTTAAAGCGCCCCCATTTGCGCAGGGAGCGATCAGACATCCGCGCATTGATCAGAGCCATTTTACAAGAACGCTTGCGGGTTTCACACAGCAGATTGGGCCACAGTTCGCTTTCCGCCCAAATGGCAATATCAGGATGCCAATGATCCAAAAACTTACGCACATAAGGCAAGCGATCAACCGGACTAAATTGATGGATGACACCTTCAGGTAATCGTTTCGCTAGCAAAGCCGCTGATGTCACCGTGCCGGTTGTCACCAAAATTGTATAATTGCCATATTTCTCTTGGATGGCCTCGATCAGGGGCAGTAAGGAAATGGCTTCGCCCACGCTGGCACCATGCAACCAGACCAATTTACCATCCGGTCTTTTGATCGAAGCATCGCCCAAACGTTCCCCAAAGCGCACGGGATGTTCTTTACCCCGTGCCATCCGTTTCTTGAGATAATGTGAAATAAGTGGACCGGCCAAAGTGGTCAATGTGCGATAAATTGATAGAATCATGCAGCCTCCACACAGGGATGGCCTGTTAAACGATCACTTTCATTAGTGACAAAGGTCAACGCGTCTTCAATCTGTTTCTGATAAACGTCAAGTTCTTCTGCACTGGCTTTTTTGGGAACCTCAATAGGTTCCCCCCAAACGAACACCCCTTTTGAAAAAGGTTTCGCCACACAAAAACGGTCCCAACTGCCCAAATGTTTTCGTCTCTTCGCACCGAACGAACAGGGGATCACGGGTACACCGGACAATTTTGCAATATTCACCACCCCGCTTGAAACCCGCATGCGTGGACCGCGCGGTCCATCCGGGGTGATGCCAATATATTCCCCGCTTTTAAGAGACTTCAACATAGCCCGTATCGCATTGGCCCCGCCTTTTGACGAAGACCCTTCAATGGTACGAATACCGAAATGACCTACAATTTTAGCAATAATTTGACCATCACGATGTTGAGAAATCAGCATATTGATCTGTTTGTTTCGATCCCAACAATAGGGCATCATCAAAATGCGGCCATGCCAAAAAGCCAGAATAAAGGGCTTCCCTTCTTTCCAAAATGTTTGCGGGATATGTCCATTTATAACATCCCAGCGGCTGGTAGCATGAACAAAACGGATATATTGCGCCCCGATCCAACACAATGTGGTGCGAAACCCTTCAGATTTTATGATCCGTTTCACCAAACTCATGCAGGACCTGTTTCGTCATCAGAAAATTGCATGGCATAGAGCTTGGCATACATACCGTCCTGGGTAATCAAGTCGTTATGCGTACCTTGTTCGACAACACAGCCGCGATCAATCACATAAATCAGATCAGCATCCACGACTGTGGACAAACGGTGTGCGATCACAAGGGTGGTACGATCTTTCATCAAAACCTGTAACGCCTCTTGAACTTTACGTTCACTTTGTGTGTCTAGTGCAGATGTCGCTTCATCCAACAACAAGATTGGTGCATTTTTCAACATGGCGCGCGCAATGGCAATCCGTTGGCGTTGACCGCCTGAAAGTTTGACACCATCTTCACCAACCATTGTGTCGTAGCCTTGTGGCAATTCAGAAATAAAGTCATGTGCGGCGGCATGCTTTGCGGCTTCGATAATTTCTTCTTCACTGGCATCCATTCGGCCATAAGCGATATTGGCGCGGATGGTATCGTCAAATAAAATGACTTCCTGACTAACCAAGGCACAAGAACGACGCAAAGAAGCAAGGCTGACATCTTTAATATTTTGACCATCAATCACGATGGAGCCGCCATCGACATCATAAAACCGTGGCACCAAATTTAAAACGGTAGATTTACCTGCACCACTGGGTCCGACAAGGGCAACTGTTTTTCCTGCTGGGACATGAAGAGACAGGTCTTTCAGAGCTGTTTTGTCTTCTTCATAGGAGAAATCCACATTATTAAAGACGATTTCTCCGCCCGTAATACTGATATTTTGCGCACCCGGATTATCGGTGATCTGCGGCAAGATTTCACGGACTTGGTACATACGCTGGGCGCCCGCCAGACCACCTTGCATTTCTGAATTCAGATTTGCCAAACGTTTTGCCGGTTCGTAACACATAATGGCGGAACCAATAAAAGCCATGAAATCACCTGTGGTTTTCACTCCATCAATCACTTGATAACCGCCATAAACGATCACCAACGCAATGGCAAAACCCGCAACGGTTTCCATAATAGGAGAATTCAGTGCTTTTGTACGTTCTGACTTAAAAATCAAGGCACGTACACTTTCAGTGATGGTGCGCAAGCGTGATCGCTCATAATCTTCCATCCGATAGGCTTTAACATGGCGAATGCCGGACAAAGTCTGGTTCATCAAGGTCATAAACTGGCCCAATTGCACTTGGGTGTTAACCGTCACTTTCCTGATGCGTCGTCCAATGCGCAAAATCGGGCCGATGGTGATGGGAAACACCACCAATGCCAACAAGGCCAATTGCCAATTGGTGTACAACATCACGGTCACCATCCCGATCAATTGGGTGAGGTCTTTACCCGCACTGGTCACCACCTTGGTTGCCGTATTGCGCATCAAGACTGCATCGCTGGTAATGCGCGATACCAAGGTACCCGTCTGATTTTGATGGAAGAAGGTCAAATCCATACGCATATAATGATCATAAAGCTTGATCTGCAAATCTGTGACGATGCGCAAGCCCAACCACGACATGCTGGTTGCCTGGCCATAATGTGCAATGGCCTTGATAATGTAGATAAAAACGATGGAAACGCCCAAAGCCCAAAGCATTTTTTCATCTTTGGCGACAAAGATATAATCAAAAACGGGCTTGAGGATCATCATGCTCATGGACGCCGCAGCCGATGAGATGAACATAAAGATCAAGGCGATGATCACTTGGGATTTGTAGGGCTGTATACTTTCCTTCAGCAAACGTTTCATCAACGCAAACGTACGGGTATCAACCTTGCCAACCTGTTCCAACTCTACGCAATCCTAGTCATATAAAGATGAATTTTCGCGGACCATACCACGGGTTTTCACAATGTGCCATAAGATATGCCTTAAACGGTTTGACCCGCCACAGTCAGCCCATCAATACGGATACTTGGCGCATTGGTACCATAACGAAATTCCAGATCACTGGCCGGGGTTAGATTCAAAAACATATCCTTGAGATTCCCCGCAATGGTCATTTCACTAACCGGATAGGCAATCTGTCCATTTTCAATCCAAAAACCCGCCGCCCCTCGGCTATAATCACCCGTGACGCCATTCACACCCATACCAATCAATTCAGTGATATAAAAACCGTCTTTAATATCAGCCATCAGTTCTTGCAGGCTAAGATCACCGGCTTCCATATAGAAGTTAGATACACTTGGTGACGGTGATGACCCCGTTCCACGCGAGGCATTGGCCGTACTTTCCATGCCCAATTGGCGGGAAGAACGCAAATCCAACACCCAACTTTGCAACACGCCGTCTTCAACAAAATTGCGTTTCTTGTTGGCAAGGCCTTCCCCATCCATGGGTTTGGAACGCAAACCGCGCTTGCGGTGCGGGTCATCCACAATGGTGATGTTAGAAGCAAAAATCTGCTTGCCCAATTTATCTTTTAAGAAACTGGTGCCACGCGCGACCGAATTCCCATTAATCGCCCCGCTTAAATGCCCCAACAAACCATTAGACACCCGCGTGGAATAAATCACTGGGACTTGTTTTGTCGGCACTTTTCTGGGGTTTAAGCGTGCCACTGCTTTTTCCCCCGCCGTGCGACCGACAATTTCAGGGTCCGTCAAATCTTCGGCAAAAACAGCCGTGGTGTAATCATAATCACGTTCCATCCCTGTGCCCGAACCCGCCAGTACAGAGGCGCTAATGGAACAACCGGAAGAACTATAAGCATGGGAAAGACCATTTGACCCGACAATCGCCACATCATTGCGCCCCCATCCAGCTTCTGCGCCTTCAGAGTTGGTAACCCCTTCTACAGCGCGCGCCGCTTCTTCTGCTTTGGTTGCCCATGAAATCAGGGTTTGTTCATCCGGCTCATAGGGATCGTAGCCTTCCACATCGGGGAAAGAGGTTGCCAGTTGGGCCGAGTCTGCCAATCCGCAAAAAGGATCTTCCGGCACCACACGCGCCATAGAGACACAGCGTTCAGCCAATTCATCAAGGGAGTCTGTGTTAAAATCGCTTGAAGATACAATTGCTTGGCGTTTACCAATCAAAACACGCAAGCCTAAATCCTGCCCTTCGGAGCGTTCCATATTTTCCGGCTTACCCAAGCGTTGCGACAAAGAAAGCGATACCCCTTGCACCATCACCGCATCGGCTTCATCCGCACCGAATTTTTTGGCTCTGCTAATCAGATCATTAAGAAGATCAAGATTGTTTTGATGCTGGCTCATGTATTTTCCTCGTTCGCCTAAAAAATTAATTAACCTAAAGATATTCCATATGTTTTAACAAGCAAGCCCAATCACTTCCAGATCGGTTTTCCGTCACCGGGCAGGCCAAGCTCGTCCCAGATGTCGGAGACCTTATCAATCACGTCCTGATCCATACGGATTTTGGTGCCCCATTCGCGATGGGTTTCATTGCCCATCTTGTTGGTCGCATCCAAGCCGATCTTCCCCCCGAGACCGCTTTCCGGAGACGCAAAGTCCAGATAATCAATCGGCGTATTTTCCACCATCAATGTATCGCGCACCGGATCCATACGGGTGGAAATCGCCCACCAGACATCTTTCCAGTCGCGCGCATCAATATCATCATCCACCACAATGATAAACTTGGTGTACATGAATTGTCGCAGGAAAGACCAGCATCCCATCAACACCCGTTTGGCATGACCGGGATAGGCCTTTTTGATGGAGACCACCGCCACCCGATACGAACAAGCTTCCGGCGGCAACCAGAAATCTACAATTTCGGGGAACTGTTGTTGTAACAAAGGTACAAACACATCATTCAAAGCCTCACCCAACACACTGGGTTCGTCCGGTGGGCGTCCGGTGAAAGTCGATAAAAAGATGGGTTTCCTGCGCATGGTGATGGCGCTGATTTCAAAAATCGGGAAATCTTCAACGCTGTTATAATACCCGGTATGGTCCCCATAAGGGCCTTCTGCGGCTTCCTCATCATGGCGCACATGGCCTTCTAAAATGATCTCAGCTTCTGCCGGCACTTTCAACGGTACGGTCTTACAATCAACCAATTCAACTTTTTTACCACGCAATAACCCGGCAAACTGATATTCCGATAAGGTATCCGGTACAGGTGTCACGGCTGCCAAAATGGTGCCCGGGTCCGCCCCCAACACGATGGCAACAGGCATGGGTTCATTTTTTTCTTTCACCCAACGGGCAAAATGCTGTGCCCCACCGCGATGTTTCAGCCAGCGCATGATACAACGGTCTTTGCCCAAAACCTGCATACGATAAATGCCAAGGTTGAAATTATCCGTTTTGCCGTTGCCCGGACCATGGGTCACCACCAAAGGCCACGTAATCAACGGTGCAGGTTCACCGGGCCAACAGGTTTGAACGGGCAATTTAGACAGATCAATATCATCGCCTTGCAACACCACTTCCTGACAAGGTGCATTGCGCACGGTTTTTGGTTTCATTGACATGACGGTCTTGGCTAAAGGCAGCAATTTCAGCGCTTCTTTAAAACCACCCGGTGGTTCCGGCTGTTTTAAAAAAGCCAACGTTTCACCGATTTCGCGCAAACCCGATGGTTCACGATCCATCCCCCAAGCCACCCGTTCAACGGTGCCAAACAAATTGACCAGCACTGGCATGTCATAGGTGCTGCCGTCTTCTTTGACCACATTTTCAAACAAAACGGCCGGGCCTTCTTGCGCCAAAAGTCGTGTTTGAATTTCCGTCATTTCCAAAACGGGGGAAACAGGTTTTGAAACCCGCACCAATCGGCCTTGTTTTTCCAACCTGTCCATGAAATCGCGCAATGATGAAAACGGCATCGTTGATCCTTTAAGAAAAAATCTTTCACACCTTCTCATAACAAGCTGCGCACAAGACTTACAGAATTTTCTTATAAAAGGCCCATATTATGATTTCCAGCCACACAACCCAAAGCTTACTCTCCGTCCTGTTACATGATCTGCTGACAACTTCGGGTGAACCAAATTATGCGCGTTTTCGCCCCGTAGAGTTGATTAATGCCCGATATAATCATTTTCTTGATTTACTGATCCATGCTGAAGATGACCTTAGCATTATCGTTTCTTTGCTTGAAAAAGATCCTGATTGCAGGACATCAGACCCAATCCGAAAACTACAAGCACTGGTTGATTATGTTCGAATCGCTTCGGCACTCTATAATATGAATAGAGGCCCGCAAATGGTTTCAACTTTACATTAACACATCCTGAAAATTATACTAAATGTACTGAAACAAAGGGATTTTCATTTCTAATTAAAAAAAAAATGATAGAATAAATACAACAATTATAAAAACACTCTGAGATAACAATCGTGAAAAGAAAACTGTCATAATGGGCGCTGGTAACGAAAACAGGTTTCGTAAACTATTAGACATTGGTTTAGCACTATCAACTGAACGTAATTCCGTTCACTTGATGGAGAAAATTCTTAATGAAGCCAAAACCATGTGTAATGCTGATGGCGGAACATTATACCGTATGATCGACGATGACAGTCGCCTGTCATTTGAAATCATGCGAAACGACAGCCTCAATATCTATAACGGTGGGACATCGGGTAATGACATCACCTTGCCCCCGGTTGAACTGTACAACCCTGAAACGGGTGAAGAAAACAAAAGCAATGTTGCCTCCTATTGCGCCTTATCCAAAGACACAATCAGTATTGACAATGCTTATGAATTTGACGGTTTTGATTTTAGCGGTACAAAAAAATTCGATCAAGCCACAGGCTATAAATCACAATCCTTCCTAACCGTCCCTTTATACAACAACGAAGGCCGCGTCATCGCCGTCTTACAATTGTTGAATGCACAAGACCCGGAAACAAGCGAAGTCATTCCCTTCGATAAAGAGCTCCAACCTTTTGTGGAAGCCCTTGCGGCACAAGCTGCTATTGCCTTGGACAACCAACTGCTTGTCGAAGCCCAACGCAAACTGCTGGTGTCTTTCATTGGGTTGATTGCTGGCGCGATTGACGCCAAATCCGCATACACAGGGGGGCATTGCCAACGCGTGCCTTTCCTGACCGATATGCTGGCACAAGCCGCAATTGAACAAAAACATGGTCTCTTCGCTGACTTCACCATGACCGAAGAAGAACAGTATGAACTGCATGTTGCAGGTCTTCTTCATGATTGCGGTAAAGTGACCACCCCGGAATATATCGTTGATAAAGCCACTAAACTTGAAACCATTTATGACCGGATACATGAAGTGCGCATGCGCTTTGAAGTCTTAAAACGAGATGCTGAAATCGACTATCTCAAAGCCCAGCTTGCCGGTGGTGATCCCAAACAACTTAAATCCGATTATGACGCACGCCTTCAGCAACTTGATGATGACTTCGCATTTGTGGCGGAATGTAACGTCGGTGGTGAATTTATGGCCCCTGAACGCATGGAACGTCTGGATAAAATCGCCAAGGAAACGTGGGTACGCACCTTGTCTGATCGTTTAGGCATCGGCCATGAAGAATTGACCCGCAAAAAAGCCATTGGCGAAGAACCTGCCTTACCTGTGGTCGAACCTCTCTTATCTGACCGTGCAGATCACATCATTACACGCAGAGACATGTCCCTCTTTGATGAGGACAATCCCTATGGGTTTAAAATATCCCCTCCTGAAAACATGTATAATCTGGGTGAGCTTTATAACCTGAAAGTCAAAGCCGGTACCCTGACTGAAGAAGATCGCTTTAAAATCAACGATCATATCATTCAAACCATCATTATGCTGGATCAGCTACCCTTCCCACGTTACCTAAAACGCGTGCCGGAATATGCTGGCGGTCATCACGAAAAAATGGACGGCACCGGATATCCGCGCAAGCTGGGTGCAGACCAAATGTCCTGGCCTGCCCGTATGATGGCGATTGCCGATATTTTTGAAGCCCTGACAGCAGCGGACCGTCCTTATAAACTGCCAAAAACTTTATCACAATCCATCAAAATCATGTCCTTTATGGTCAAAGATAACCATATTGATAAAGACCTGTTTGAATTGTTCCTGACCAGTGGCAAATATAGGGAATATGCAGAAAAATTCCTCAAGCCCGAACAAATTGATGACGTCGATATTTCACAATATTTGAGCAAAGCAGCTGAATGAGCGTAGAACGCGCACTGGGCTATCCCTATGACATCCCCACACAATCTTATCTCTTACGCAACGGCACAGCCCATGTGTGGAATGAAAACTTTCCCCTGTCTGGGCGTATACCCGTTTTGGCCTGCGGGTCCAACCAGTCCCCCACTCAACTGGCCCGCAAGTTCCCACGTGGCGATGTCCCGGTCATGGCGGGATGGTTAGATGACTATGATTCCGTCTATAGCGCACATTTTACCACATACGGCAGCATTGCCGCCACTTATCACCACGCCCCCGGCCTGAGATCACGTCAGATGATCACATGGTTGGATGAAGACCAGTTAAAAACCATGCATAAAACTGAAGCCTTGGGGGTCAATTATAATTTTATCACTTTCAACGATATTGTTTTCACATCTGATTGTACTCAAAAAATCACTCAGGCCCATGCTTATCAAAGCATCAGAGGTCTTTTGAAAATCAATAACTTACCCGTAGGACTTCAAGCAATTGACTGCAGAAACGCGCCTTACCTCCGCCTCAACCAAGAAGCCTTGCAAAACCGCATTATGACGCTGTTTGAATATAAGGGAAATTTGTTGAACTTTATTCAACAAACAATTGAAAATAAAGAAGAAAGATTATATCGCACAACACGTTTAGTTGCCTTATCCCGGCCTTAAATTAATATTTTTTGAAATTAAACTTCACCTTTGCGCGTTGAAACCTTACAGTCGCTCTCCCCCTTAAAGAGAAAGTTTTTGTCTTGCAACGCTTCTTATTACATCCCTACGTTTTGCTTTCATTAGCCGTCTTGTTTTGGGCGGGGAACGCTGTTGTCGGGCGGGCCTATGCCACAGACCTGCCCCCCATTGCCATGGTATTCTGGCGCTGGGTTATTGCCGGATGTATTCTCTTTCCCCTGTGCATCAAACCGTTTGTGCGCGACTTACATATCATTCGCGCAAATCTACCCTATATTGCTTTACAAGGGTTTCTCAGCATCACAGCCTTCAACGCCTTACTCTATTGGGGGCTACATTATACGACTGTGGTGAATACATCATTGGTTCAAGCGAGTATGCCTGTCATTACACTGTTTTTTTCTTGGATTATTCTGCGCCGTGGCCTGAATCCGTTGGGAATTATCGGTATATTCGTTTCCCTAACGGGTGTGGCTTGGGTGGTTTTACGCGGGGACTTTGCCACATTATCGACCTTGAGTTTTAACCCCGGCGATATGCTTATCCTTGTTGCCATTACTTTATGGTCAATTTATACAGTGCTGCTGGCAAAAGCCCCTGTAAATCTATCACGCATGGCCTTTACTTTTTCTGCCGTTCTCAGTGGACTTGTCTTTCTTCTCCCCCTTTATGGATGGGAACTGTCCACAGGGGTGTCATTTCATCTCAACAGCAACACTATTCTTGCCTTTGTCTATATCGGTATTTTCCCATCGGTTCTGTCCTTTTTATGCTGGAACAAGGGGGTTGAACTTATCGGTGCCACAGCAGCCGGAACATTCGCTAATCTGATGCCTGTTTTCGGCGCAATTTTAGGCATGCTGATTTTGGGCGAAGTGTTGCAAAGCTTCCATTATGTTGGCATCATACTGATCTTTTGCGGCATCTATCTCGTCACAAAGAAAAATAAGTCTTAAATCCACCATATGACTATTTGCTGAATGGGCTTATCTATACTATATTAGAATAAATTAATTTAGAGAGCTTTATGGAATATTGGCATACTTACAAGAAAGTCATCATCCCTGTCGCGCTGCTGATTTTCGCGCTTGGTATTTTTGCGCTTCTCAAAGCAACCAGACCAACACCACAATTACAACAAGCCGAAGAACGCTTTTGGCCCGTTGCCACACAACGTGTCAGCTTTCAGGACATGCGCCCTTATGTACGGGCCTTTGGTGAAATCCGCGCCGGACGCGAAGCCGAACTGCGCGCCAAAGTTTCTGGCAACGTGACTTCTGTCCATGAAGACTTAGGCGATGGCGCGTCTGTGCGCGCAGGCGTTGTTCTGGTCACCATTGATGATTTTGATTATGTCGCCGATCGCGCCGAGGCCCAAGCCAACTTAGCCGAAGCAAAAGCCAAACTGGATGAATTGATCGCTGTCTTATCAGTAGAAGAAAAACTCCTGCCCATGGATGTGGAACAAGTTAGCCTTTCCAAGCATGAAGTCGACCGACAAGCCAAATTGCTCAAACGCAAAGCCGTCAGTCGTAAAACTTACGACGATGCGCTGTCGGCCTTGAATGAGCGCAAACAGAAAACACTGGTGCGCGAACAATCTATCGCGCGGCTTAAAACCCAAATCATCCAGGCCCAATCCGCCGTCGACAAAGCCACAACGACCCTCAGTAAGAACGAAAAAAATGTCGCTGACACGCGCCTCAAAGCGCCTTTTGATGGATTCTTAACAGATACAGACGTGACCGAAGGTAAGCAGGTGTCAACCTCGGACCGTTTAGGTCGCTTGATCTCCCTTAATAATCTGGAAGTCGCCTTTCATGTCCCTGAAGCCGATTACGCCAGACTCACCCGATTAAATCCGTTGGGGGGACGCGATGTCACCATCTTTGTGCGACGCGGCAGTGATCAAACCGAATATAGCGGCAAAATCATCAGAATTGATGCCCGTGTTGATGCCGCCACAGGTGGACGTCAGGTCTTTGCCGCCCTGTCCGGCCTGACCTTGGAAACAGACTTGCGCCCCGGTGTGTTTGTTGAAGTCTCCATCCCCGATGAACTTTATAAAAATGTCGTTGTCCTGCCGAGTACGGCACTTCATGACAACAGCTATGTCTATGTGGTGGTGGATGGGCGTCTTCAAAAACGCACCATCAAAGTGGCAACGCTTTATGAAGATAACGTCTTGGTCGTTGACGGCCTAAAGGCTGGTGATGAAGTCTGCCTGACCCGCTTTGCACAAATGGGTGAAGGTGCCAAAATTAAAGTGGTTGCCCCATGACCCAAGGCCATAACGAAAGTCGCTTTAATCTGGTTGCCCTCTTTACCCGCCACCGCACGGCCCCCAATCTGTTGATGTTTTTAATGATCCTGTTGGGTGCCGTTTCCTTAACGCGGTTGAATGTGCAGTTTTTCCCCAATTTCGGTATTGATGTCATCACCGTCAATGTCACCTGGTCCGGCGCAGGCGCAGAAGATGTGGACGCCAATATCGTGCAGGCCCTAGAACCGGAACTGCGCTTTCTCGACAATGTCAAACACGTCAAATCCACATCCAATGAAGGCTCGGCATCGATCTCCATCGAATTTGAAGCCGGAAC
>JABXIC010000111.1 GCA_013373265.1 Methylocystaceae bacterium
CGCGGGTTCATCTCGATCACAATCAATCGACCATCTTCAGGATTAACGGTAAACTGAACGTTGGACCCACCCGTTTCCACACCAATTTCACGCAAAACCGCTAAAGAAGCGTTACGCATGATTTGATATTCTTTATCCGTCAAGGTCATCGCCGGGGCAACGGTGATGGAATCCCCTGTGTGAACCCCCATCGGGTCAACGTTTTCAATAGAACAAATAATGATACAGTTGTCGTTTTTATCACGCACAACTTCCATCTCATATTCTTTCCACCCCAAAAGCGATTCTTCAACCAACACTTCTGATGTGGGAGACAGAGCCAAACCACTGGCCACGATCTTTTCAAATTCTTCTTTATTGTAAGCGATCCCGCCGCCTGATCCACCCATTGTAAAACTGGGCCGGATAATGACGGGGAAACCAATTGTTTCCAAAGCCGTATTCGCTTCTGCGCGGGTATGACAGACATAAGATTTAGCGTTTTCCAAGCCAATTTTTGTCATGGCTTCGCGGAAGCGTTCGCGATTTTCTGCTTTATCAATCGCATCCGCTGTCGCACCGATCATTTCAATGCCCAAACGCTCCAGCGTACCGTCATTATAAAGAGCAAGGGCCGTATTCAACGCGGTTTGTCCCCCCATGGTGGGCAGCAAAGCGTCGGGGCGTTCTTTTTCCAAAATCTTGGCAACCACACCCGGTGTAATCGGTTCAATATAGGTTGCATCCGCCATATCCGGATCGGTCATAATCGTTGCCGGATTGGAATTCACCAAAATGACGCGGTAGCCTTCCTCACGCAGTGCCTTACAAGCCTGAGCGCCGGAGTAATCAAACTCACAGGCCTGCCCAATCACAATGGGACCTGCACCAATAATCATAATCGATTTAATATCTGTACGTTTTGGCATGACTAACCTTATCGTCCTTACAAATTGTCATCCCTGCTAATGCAGGAACTCGAAAACCTATTCTCTCTTTCGTCATCCCGGATTTAATCCGGGACAACTGGATGAACCCAACTCAGCTCCATCCGGACCTCCTTCCCCTGCTCGTCCCGCAACAAGTGCGGGATGACACAAGAAGGCCTTATTTAAAGGAGCAACACCTTCACCCCTCTACCACGTCATCCCCGCGAAAGCGGGGACCCAGAAATCTATATCCGTCATTTTGCACACACTGGGTTCCCGCTTTCGCGGGAATGACGATTTATTTCTTCGCCCATCACCCCAAGTATCCGGCCACATTCAGCCCATGAAGGGTGATAGAAGCCATAAAGGGTGGGGTTGGGCTAACATGCAATTCATGATCTTCCAAAATAACACAACCAGCATCGGCAAGTTCTTCTATCCAGTTGGCAAGATCACCCGCAGTATTAAAGCTTACCTTAAATTCTTCGCAAATCCCTTCCACGTCACGAAAAGCACCGCCGGGCAGTTGATCATCTTCTGCCATGGCGTTGAGTAATTTCGTGGCGTTTGCGGATAGGGACATTACTTTTCTTTCGCCATCATTTCAACGAACCGGTCAAACAGGTAGTGACTGTCCTGCGGCCCCGGGGATGCTTCAGGGTGATGCTGGACAGAAAAGACCGGCTTGTCTTTCATCGCGATCCCTTCCAGCGTTTTATCAAACAGGGAACGATGGGTCACCGTCACATTGTCCGGCAAGGTCTCTTCATCCACCACAAAACCATGGTTCTGTGAGGTGATTTCCACTTTACCCGTGATCAAATCTTTGACCGGATGATTACCGCCACGATGGCCCAGATGCATCTTATGCGTCTTGGCACCAAGGGCCAGACAGGTCATTTGGTGGCCCAGACAAATCCCGAACAAGGGTTTGCCCGCTTCAATAATTTTCTGGATCATCGGCACGGCATATTCCCCCGTGGCCGCCGGATCACCGGGACCATTGGAAAGAAAAACACCATCAGGGTTATAGCCCAGCACGTCCTCTGCCGATGTGTTGCCCGGCACCACCGTCACACGGCAACCAGCCGCCGCCAGACAGCGCAGGATGTTGCGTTTGGCGCCATAATCAACGGCGACCACATGATAAGTCGGTTTTTCTTGTTTGCCATAGCCGCCTGTCATGGACCAAGCCGCTTCGTCCCATTCATAAGGGGCAGCACACATCACTTCTTTGGCCAAATCCATCCCTTCCAAACCGGGGAAAGAATTGGACATGGTGTTGAGCGCGTCCAGATCAATATCGGTGCCTTGCGGCAGATGAATGACTGTGCCACCCGGTGCCCCGTTATCACGGATGTAACGGGTCAAACGACGGGTATCGACCCCGGCGATGCCAACCAGATTGGAGGCTTTCATCCATTTATCAAAATGTTCTGCTGCACGCCAGTTGGCGGGTTCAGTTATATCGGCACGCAAGATACAGCCACGTGCAGCGGGTTTTGCGGTTTCAATATCTTCTGCGTTGGTGCCGGTGTTGCCAATATGGGGGAAGGTAAAGGTGATAATCTGGCCCGCATAAGACGGGTCAGTCATAATTTCCTGATAACCGGTAATAGAGGTATTAAAACAGACCTCACCGATGGCGACACCTTCAACACCGACACCCTTTCCCCAAAATACTGTACCGTCCGTTAAAACCAATGCGGCATTGGCATTCTTGGGACGGGCTTTTGGCGGCATGGGCGCGATCGGCGCTTGTGTCTGCGTCATGGCGGAAGTGTCCTTATATATAAAGAGCAAAATTCGAGTTACTGCCTATAGGCAAATTGGCGCGTTGATAAAGAAATCTTACACGTCCGTCAAGGGGGAGTCTAAAATAAATATTATTGTTATTTTTCAATAACTTATATTTGAGTTTATCGTTGCTTTTTTTTACATTTTAGTATAAGTTTCTTGCTTTCCTTAAAACAACAGATGTCAAAACTATGCTTCGTGAGCAGATTAAATCCGCCTTAAAAGAGGCAATGGTATCCAAAGACAAACATGCGGTATCAACCCTTCGCCTGATTATGGCAGCCTTGAAAGACCGCGATATTGCGGCCCGTACCCAAGATAAGCCTGACGGCATCACCGATGAAGAGATTCTCTCTCTCTTGCAATCCATGGTCAAGCAACGCCGCGACAGCATCACCATGTATGAAAATGGTGGTCGCCTTGAACTGGCAGAACAAGAATCTGCTGAGATTGCCATCATTGAAAAATTCTTGCCCAAACAAATGAACGAAGAAGAAATCACGGATGTGGTGGAATCACTGATTGCCGAATTGGGCGCAACAGGCTTGAAAGACATGGGACCGACCATGGCGGCCTTACGTGAACGCTATGCCGGTCAAATGGATTTTGCAAAAGGCAGTGCAATCGTAAAAGCGCGCTTGGCAGGTTGATCGACCTGCCCGCGAACGCTTCATCGGCGTGAGTAAAAACAAAAATGGCAATACCCCCAGGTTTTCTTGACGAACTTAGAAACCGTGTTTCCGTTTCGGAAATTGTCGGCAAGCGGGTAAAGCTGGTTAAAAAAGGCCGGGAACATTCCGGCCTTTGCCCTTTCCATAACGAAA
>JABXIC010000291.1 GCA_013373265.1 Methylocystaceae bacterium
GATTGCCACTGCTGGGGTTTGTACGCAGGGCCCACCGGTCTGGCCCGATGGATTTCCACGCGCTTAATCCCATGGACAGTTCTAAAAACGCACCGATATTTGTCAATGACCAGTCGCTTGAAAAGTCCAACCCAAAAGGCAGGTCAAATTTAGATACCCCTTCATAGGTACGAAATGGGTTCGGTTGGCTGTCCCAATCCAGAAAACCCGGTGCGGGTGCATAACCACTCAAGCGATGCTTGGTCAATTCATGATAGGCACGGACCTGTTTAATCGCTTCAGACATCGGCTGGTTCTTCCTTTTTAGGCAACACGCCACATTGGCGCAGCATCCTTTTAAAGTCTTTCATCACCGGGCGTGATATCATGGTTTCTGCATACAGGCGCTGTTCATAGATTTGGTTGCGCACATCATCATCCAGCCCCTCTTCATCGCGTCGCCTTCTGGCCTGTGCAATAAAGTCATGATCCTTTTGCCCCAGCTTATCACTGGTTTGTGTTTTCACGTCATCATAAAGCCGTTCCATGATGACTTTCTCAACCGGCGACATCTTGCATTTACCGTCAAGAATTTTAAGCATCACCGCTGTCGCACAATCAACATGGGCGGGACGTAATTGAATGATGTCGCTCACAAAAAAAACTCCGGCTGTCACAAACCCAACATTATGTGGTTCTCAAACAAGCCGGAGCAATAATTATGCCGTTGATGTATGAAATTTAGACAAGCCTTTATAGCAGACCCAAGTCACGAAGTTCCCCAACCATATCTTCCGGCAAGTCTTCCCCCACATTCGCGCGGTCACTGATATCTTTAGGAACGTCTTTATCTTCAAAATAGCGCCAGCCTTGAAAGGCTTTTTGTGGTTTCAGTTCAGTACGGATCAACCCGGGTTTCAAGATGATCAGGCAGAACTTGCGCCCTTCCCCGTCTATTTCTTCTTGAAAGCCGATGATTTCCTGGC
Source organism: Methylocystaceae bacterium (assembly GCA_013373265.1). Taxonomy (GTDB): domain Bacteria; phylum Pseudomonadota; class Alphaproteobacteria; order Rhodospirillales; family Terasakiellaceae; genus Terasakiella. Next base: position 966 of record JABXIC010000291.1, read on the forward strand.
GCACACGGAAATGACCTTTGATCACCCAATACAAGCTGCCCCCGTCACACAGTTCCTCTTTGCGTTTGGGCGTATTACGCGTGTAGGTAAAAAGGTGGCCGTAATCTTGAAGCTTAGTTGCCTGAATAGTTTCCAGCTCTTCAATATCTTCAATGCCAGCCGCAAGCTTGCGTATATGAATGGTCATCGTCTAGCGCTTTTCAGAATGTTTTTTTAAGTTTTACTAAATATAAGCTGTTAAAGCAATCACAAGCCCGATTAAGCCGCCAAAAACACCACCCCACACCACAAGCCAACCGAGATGTTTACGGATCATGTCTTGAACAATTTCTTTGACATTTTGCGGGGTCAGTTCATTTAAACGGCTCTCGATGATCTCTTCGACTTTTGCCACAAGGCTTTCGGTAAAGTCTTGACCAACACCTTTATCGGCTTGCTTATCCGCCAGTTCTGTAATGATGCTTTCCAGCTTCGCTTTGACAGGGGTGCGCAATGGTTCTAAGGCTTTTTTACCTCCCACCATAGACAACATACTGCCCATAGAAGAGGTTTCAATCGCATCCGTCAAACTATTAAACACATGGTCAAAATCTATTTTATCAACAATAGATGACCCCATGTTCGTCGCATTTTGTTGAAAGAAACGCTCGATATGTTCGCGAGAGAAAAACTCTTCAATGATCAGTTTTTTAATGCCTGCTTTAAATTCTTCAAAGCGGCTGGGGATAACGCCGGAACCATACAGGAATGGCACCTTTTCAAACAGCATATGAACGGCCAACCAATTGGTGAGCGCCCCAGACAAAGCAAAAATGCCGACGATATAAAGAATATCGCCGTGTGCAGGCAATATCAGCCCCGCCACGACCAAGACCGCCGCAATCACATTTGTCAGCAAAGATTTATTCATATGCGTATTCCTCTAAAGAGGCGCACATGAAGGCTTATTCTTGTGCGCCTAAAGCTGTTGAAACTTTTGAAGCCGATGGACGGCCGATAACGTCGCTGATGAAACGACCTGCTGCACATAATTTAGCCAAATCCACGCCAGTTTCAATGCCCAATCCATTGAGCATGTAAACAACGTCTTCACTGGCCACATTACCGGAGGCACCTTTTGCATAAGGACAACCGCCCAAACCCGCAACAGAAGAATCCACCACAGCCACCCCCATTTCAAGGGCGGCATAGATATTGGCAAGCGCTTGACCGTAGGTATCATGGAAATGTACGGCCAAATGTTGCATCGGCACTTGTGCAGAAACAGCACGGATCATCTCTTGCACTTTGCCCGGTGTGCCGACACCAACCGTGTCACCCAAAGAAATTTCATAACAGCCCATATCAAATAATTTGGCTGAAACGTCTGCCACTTTATCAGCAGAAATATCCCCTTCATACGGGCAACCGACCACGCAGGAAACATACCCGCGCACGGCGATATTTTCCTGTTTAGCCGCTGCGATCACAGGTTTGAAACGCTCAAGACTTTCATCAATAGAACAGTTGATGTTCTTTTGTGAAAAACTTTCAGAAGCCGCCCCAAAAATAGCAACCTCTTTGGCACCGACAGCCAAGGCCCCTTCAAAGCCTTTCAGGTTAGGGGTTAACACCGGATAGGACACACCAGCTTTGCGCTTAATCTGTTGCATGATTTCGGCACTATCCGCCATTTGCGGCACCC
>JABXIC010000174.1 GCA_013373265.1 Methylocystaceae bacterium
CGCGCTGGTCTATACGCCCCTACACCAAGCCTAAGACAGTGCGGTCGTGGCGGAATTGCTAGACGCGCAGCGTTGAGGTCGCTGTTCCTTAACCGGAGTGGAAGTTCGAGTCTTCTCGACCGCACCATAAAATCCCTGCTTCAGAAATGACGCGGGGATTTTTTATGTTGAGTACCAGCTTTAGAGCCTTAAATTTTATAAAGGTGAGCTTCTGTGCGTAACTGTGTTACACTACATGCAGTGCCTTGATGGAATGTTCTTTATTTAAGGCCAAATTTTCTTACGATCCTAAATATGCCACACGCCCTCTTTAACAGATTAAGGGGGGTGGACTTTGCTACTGTGCACCCAGGTCAAACATCGTTGATACATGTATCGTGTTGAGAGTTTACGACTCTTTACAACGGCATCTTCGCGACTGGGATATTTCCATATTATTTATATTTTAAAAGGTTATGTCATGAAGATAGAAGTATTTAAGGCCCCGTTATGGGGTGCCGTTGGTGGCGCGATTGTTATGGTTGTGATTGGATTTTCATGGGGAGGCTGGGTCACGTCCGGCAAAGCATCCTTCATGTCGTCAGAAGCTGCAGGTGTTGCTGTTCTTGCGCGTCTGACACCCATATGTCTTGATCAGTATAAGCATGATGTCGACAAAGAAGCGAAGCATGCCGCTTTAATGGACATTAAGTTATGGCAAAGAAGTGATTATGTGGCAAAGCAGGGCTGGGCGTTAATGCCGGGCGAAACGGAAGTGGATGATGATGTATCGAGAGCATGTGCAAGCGCGATTTCTGCGTTGGATAGCTGATTTCACTTTATCAATTCTCATACTTCTCCTCTAACCCGTTTTGCTTAGGATAGACAATGAGTAAATTAACTTTTGGGGTCATTGGGACTTCTAAAAAGGAAAATGAACAGCGCGTACCCATTCACCCGGATCATCTTAAACGCTTGCCACAAGACTATCGAAAACAACTGATCTTTGAAGAAGGCTACGGTAAGCCTTTTGGCATTTCTGATACGGATCTGGCTTTGCAAGTCGGTGGGCTTGCATCACGCCATGATATTTTGTCAGAGATCGGGAACGTGATTATTGCGAAACCGACATTGACTGATTTCCAAGACCTTCGTGAAGGAGGCATTCTTTGGGGTTACCCCCATTGTACCCAGCAGCGTGCCATTACCCAAACGGCGATTGAGCGTAAACTGACTCTTATTGCTTTTGAAGATATGTATATTTGGGGACCGTCTGGACAAATTGGGCGTCATACATTTTATAAGAACAATGAAATGGCAGGTTATTGCGCCGTTTTGCACGCTCTTCAACTCAAAGGGATTGATGGGCATTACGGTAATCAGCGCAAAGCGATTATCTTTAGTTTCGGCGCGGTCAGCCGTGGGGCCATTTACGCCTTAAAAGCTCATGGTTTTAGAGATATTACCATTTGCATCCAACGTCCGGATCACGAAGTGCGCGAAGAATTACTTGACTGTCATTATGTCCGTATTCGTGAAGGTGGAGAAGGCGAAGCGCGTATGATCGTGGTTGAACACGATGGTAGTGAGCGACCTTTGGTCGATTTGATTGCTGAGTCAGATATTATTGTGAACGGGACCTTACAAGAACCGGATCATCCAGTTAACTTTGTTACTGAAGTTGAAAAGGACTGCCTGAAATTCGGCAGCTTGATTATTGACGTGAGTTGTGATGAGGGGATGGGGTTTTACTTTGCGAAGCCAACTACGTTTAAGGATCCCATGTTTCAAATCGGTAAGATCGATTATTATGCTGTTGATCACACGCCCAGTTATTTATGGGAAAGTGCTTCTCGTTCAATTTTATTGTGCATTTACCAACGGTGGTTGATGGACGTGCCAATTGGCAAAAGAAAGAAACAATTCGTAAGGCAATAAATATTGATGTTGGCGTTATTGTGAAACCAAATATTATTTCATTTCAAAAACGCCAAGTCGGTTATCCGCATATGCCTCTTGTTGCGTAGAAGGCCCATAAAATCCCTGCTTGTAAGATGCAACAGGGATTTTCTTATGTTTACGGCCCTCATACAACGACTACATGATTGCGTGGTTCTTTATTTAGAACGTGCAGACCCTTGTCTTGCGCTGGTTGTGCCTCTGGTGTTGGCGCTCATACCCGGTCCTTTATGAGATCCGTGCCCAGGGTCAAAATGTCCTAGTTTATTTTGTTGGTCTTCAGCTTTTATATTGTCGGCTTGTTTTTGTGTTTTTTGTCCAGCTCTCGCTTTAGCTCGAATGCGTGCTTTAGCTTTGGTCATGGTTTATCGCCTTTATTAAAAAGTGAGCCCATGAAGTGCGCACAGATGAAGGTGAAAGTCAAACTATCAACTAATGCGTTAGTTTTTTGAGGTGTGTATCTTAAAAGTGTAAAATGTAGTTACTCGTTATGATTTTGTGCCTGAAAATATAAGATAATCTGACTATGTGCGCATAGGTGTATATAGAAATTAAATTATCAATCATTGCTTACTATACTAATGATTTTTTTATTATCTTAAGTATAGGTAAATTCTTTAGGTTGTTTTTGCTTTCATGAGAACTATATAAAATAATTGATATTTATTAATATTATACGTTTTATCATTTAGGTAAAATTACTTAAAACTTTTTCTCTCCTTGTATTTATTTGTATTGATGCATATTTTTAAATAGTATTTATTGTGTATTGAAGTACATGGGTTCGGATCATTCTAATAATTTATACTGATCCAAAAAGCACTTTCATTCGTAAGAAGGAAAAGTACCTCATGCTTCATTGAAAGGGCAAGTTATGGGACAGGCAAAATTATTTAGATTTGGATGGGCAACGGGCAAGAGTTCCGGGGAAATGGCAGATATTCTTGCCGCCCTTGATAAATCTTTGTCGACAATTGAATTTAAGATGGATGGCACCATCTTGACGGCAAATGCAAATTTCCTTGGGCTTATGGGGTATGAATTGCATGAGGTGAAAGGTAAACATCATAGCATGTTTGCAGAGCCGGAATTTGCAGCAAGTCAGGCGTATAAAGATTTTTGGAAAGCTTTGAACGAGGGTAAATTCCAAGCGGCAGAATTTAAGCGGATTGGGAAAGGCGGTAAAGAAGTCTGGATCGAAGCTTCGTATAATCCGATTTTAGATAAAAATGATAAGCCGTATAAAGTTGTAAAGTATGCAACAGACATCACTGAGAAAAAACTGGAACAAGCCGAATTGCGTGGGTTGATCGGGGCACTCAACCGTTCACAGGCTGTGATCCATTTTGGTCTGGATGGTACGGTTCAGGATGCAAATGAAAATTTCCTGAAAGTTTTGGGCTATACCTTGGATGAAATCAAAGGCAAACATCATAGCATGTTTACCGAACCGGAATTTGCAAACTCGCAAGAATATAAAGAATTTTGGAGCGCACTCAGAAACGGTGAATTTCAGGCTGCACAGTATAAGCGTTTGGGTAAAGGCGGTAAGGAAGCTTGGATTGAAGCCTCATATAACCCTATTATGGATATGAACGACAAGCCGTTTAAAGTGACAAAATTCGCAACGGATTTAACACCACGCAAAGATGAAAATACGCAATTGGCAAACGACTTTGAAACCAATGTGCAGGCCTTGGTTCAGGAAGTGGCGTCCTCGGCTAATCAAATGCAAAGTGTTTCACAAACTTTAGCGGCAGCAGCGGAAGAAACCAGTAGTCAAGCCAGCACTGTAGCAAGCGCAACAGAACAGCTTTCTGCCTCCGTAAACGAAATTTCAAGTCAGGTGACACATTCCGTCAAGATTGTGAGTGATGCGGTAGATGAAGCTCAAAAGTCAGAAGCATTGGTCGCGAATTTGGTTGAAGCCGCAACAAAAATTGGTGAAGTTACCTCTTTGATTTCAGGTATTGCCGAACAGACCAATTTGCTTGCTTTAAACGCAACCATTGAAGCGGCGCGTGCTGGTGATGCAGGTAAGGGCTTTGCGGTTGTTGCAAGTGAAGTTAAAAACCTGGCCCAACAAACGGCAAAGGCCACTGAAGAAATTACGGCACAAATCAATGATATTCAGAATGTGAGTGGCACAACTGCTGAAGCGATTAGAAATATTACCAATGTTATCGCGCAAGTGAGTGAAATAAGCACGATGATTTCAGGGGCCGTTGAAGAACAAACAGCTGCAACAAGCGAAGTGTCTGTTAATATTACGGGTGTTCAAACAGCGGCAAATGAAACGGGTGAATCATCAGCTACGATGTTAGCTGTTTCTACAGGTTTGTCGGAACGTTCTGTTGAATTACAAACTCGCGTAACTGAATTCTTGGCCAGCGTACGCGCGATGTAATAAAAAATATAATAAACATTAAAAATATAAACTGCAGAATTCATGAAACTATAAAAGCTCACCTCCTGAAAGGTGAGCTTTTTTTATTGAGCTTTTCTAAGATAAAGCTATTGTGTGTGAGGGAAACGTCCTGCTTGCGAGCAAATGTCACGAAATAAAAAAAAGATGTTGTCAGCAAGATTTTTAATGCTTCAAGAGAGGGGAGCATTAAAAGCAAAATATAAATTTTCGAATCGCTGTCGAAACGGGCTAATTGCCCAGCCATGCAAAGGGGACGAGTGAATGGCAGATGAAGATAAAAAGACTACTGAAGCAAAATTTCGTGAAGGGGCGCTGGAGTATCACCGCAATCCCGTTCCCGGTAAAATCAGTGTAACTGCAACCAAACCTTTGGCAAACCAACGTGACCTTGCGTTGGCTTATTCGCCGGGGGTGGCTTTTGCGTGTGAAGAAATTGTACGTGATCCAAAGGAAGCTGCGTCTATGACGGCGCGGGGCAATTTGGTTGGAGTTATCACCAACGGTACTGCTGTTTTAGGGTTGGGTGCCATCGGGCCTCTCGCGTCAAAACCGGTGATGGAAGGCAA